>NZ_RRZJ01000002.1:0-382423 GCF_004368175.1 Pseudomonas sp. CH235 | reverse complement strand
TCTTGTCGTTGTTCCACTCGACTTTTACGGTACGCACCGAGTCGTCGCCCGAGGCTCCGGTGTGGATGCCGTAGACCTGCATGACCCCTTCGGCATCGCGTCGGAACTGGAACCGCACGCGAGTGGTTGCGCGAGACAAGGTGCGTAGCTGATCGTCGGTGTAGAGCGTGCCGTCGCCCATTCGGTTCGGCAGCATCCCGAGGATGAACACACTGGCCGGGCCTCCCGCACCGCGGATTGCCCAATTAAGGCGCTGCTGCAGGATTCCACCACCGGCCATGCGCCCCAACGCCAGATCGGCGCCGATGGCCTTCGCTACGGCGTGACTGGCAGCGGGAATGCGCAGGGCGCCTGCCACCATGACTTTGCCGAAGTGAGAGGCGGGCTCAGGTGTTGTGCCGGCATCCGTTCGACACCAGTTATCCGGTGTGCAGGGTTTGGCAAATACCAGATCGTCGCGAGGCTTTGGCGATGGCCATTCGTCTGTCGGGACGTAGACAGGCTCTGGCTCCGGGCGCGGATTCCAGGCAGCCCACGAGGCGCCGCCGTTCGGAAGTTTTCGGCGCCAGATATCGTCGAAAGGGTCTTTGTCCGGGGCCATGACAACTCCCTGTCTGTCTTTGGATCAAGACAGGGGAGCTTGTCGGTCAGTCGGGATGGCGATCAAATCGACTTGCCGGGATGCAGAGGCCTGATCGAACGAATAATCCTCTTCGTACGCCTTTCGCGCTCTGTTCCTACGGAATCATGCCGGCCCACTGAAGTGGGGCACTTTTCTTGAGGCATAAAAAACGGCCTAACTTTTGGTAAGCCGTTTTAATACTTAGTGGTGTGAAGTCTTTTCAGTGATTGACCATGAATCTTCACTTCTTGAAGCCAGGCAGTCCGTTTGCTTCATGCCATTTCGCGATTGTACGGGCTATGCCAGAGGACGACGTGTCAGCACCTGGCTCAGGGTAGTAGATAAGGTCCATCTTGCTCGGATGCCCAACGATCTCGTTGAAGTGCAGCAATAGAATATCTGCCCGTTCATCTGTAGGTGCCTTGTCTTCCTTTCTGATCTCGTCAATGACACGGCGTTGAGTCATTACTGACCTTTGAACCCAGGCAGACCCTGTGAAGCTCGCCATTCTTTCACAATCTGCGTGACCCCCCGAGGAGAGCTATCCGCGCCTGTCTCCGGGTAATAGATCAGATCGGATCCGGCCGGGTGTTCGCTGATTTTCTCGAAGTGCAACAGTAACAAATCAGCCCGACCATCGTCTTCGGCTTCTTCATCTTCTTTAACGAGTTCTTCCAACAACGCAACGAACTCGGTCTCTGTGTACTCCGAAATGCTGCTTTTCAGTAGATTGTCTTTCATGACTGGCCTATTCGTTCCGGTGGATATCGATGTGGTTTCGAGGTGTATTTACTCGTAGATTATCAACGTCGTAGACGTCGCCACCCTCGGATACTTTTTCGAGATGATGAAGCTCGTAAGATCTTCTGCCGCCGACACTATCGGCTTTGCGCACCCTTGGTGCTTTACCTTTACGCATACGGCCAACACTTTGCTTTATGAACTGATCCGCCACGGCAGACTCCGAAACGGCTTTCCAAAAAGCCCTTCGGAACGAATCGAAGCTTTGGAATTCGAGTCCCCTGAGTGAGTCTGCCACGTCTGTTGGAATTGGAACTCCCACCCCCGAGTTTGCTCCGACGAGCCATATGCCCGACGAATTCTCCCCAACCCCCGTCACCGTCCCCGGCATCAATCTCGCCGGTTTCGAAAACACCACATACAGCGACTTCAGCCCGGTCTCAGCCGGAAACACCAGAATACAATCCTCGGCGGTGATGTCTTCGCCGGGCAGGATTTCAATCTGGCTGTCGGTGTTCGCGGCGATCGGGTGGACGAGGATCGTACTCAGTGCTTCGCCGTGCTCCGGGTGAACCAGCGGCGGCATCGATCCCAGCGGCCCGCGTTGCGGCGTCCACAAAATCGTGATGCCGTTGAGCTTCGCCTCCATGGCGCTCTTGTCGCTGTTCCACTCGACTTTTACGGTACGCACCGAGTCGTCGCCCGAGACGCCGGTGTGGATGCCGTAGACCTGCATGACCCCTCCGGCATCACGTCGGAACTGGAAGCGCACGCGAGTGGTGGCGCGGGGTAGGGTGCGCAGTTGTTCGTCGGTATAAAGGGTGCCGTCGCCCATTCTGGCCGGCAGCATCCCTAGGATGAAAACACTGGCCGGGCCTGTCGCACCACGGATTGCCCAGTTGAGACGTTGCTGCAGAATTCCACCGCCCGCCATGCGCCCCAAGGCCAGATCGGCGCCGATTGCTTTCGCTACGACCTTACTGGCTGCGGGAAAGCGTATGGCGCCCGCCACCATGATCTTGCCGAAACTGGAGGCGGGCTCAGGTGTTGTGCCGGCATCCGTTCGACACCAGTTGTCCGGTGTGCAGGACTTGGCAAATACCAGATCGTCGCGGGGCTTTGGGGTTGGCCATTCATCTGTTGGAACGTAGACGGGCTCTGGCTCTCGGGGCGGATTCCATGCTGCCCATGAGGCGCCGCCGTTTGGAAGCTTTCGGCGCCAGATATCATCGAAAAGGTCTTGGTCCAGGTCCATGACAACTCCCTGTCTGTCGTTGGATCGAGACAGGGGAGCTTGTGGGTCAGTGGGGATGGCGATCAAATCGACTGGTAGGGATGCAGGGGCCTGATCGAACGAAAAATCCTCTTCGTACGCTTTTCGCACCCGGTTCCTACGGAGCCAGCCGATTCACTGAGGAAGGGCACTTTTCTCTAGGCATAAAAAAACGGCCTACCTTTCGGTAAGCCGTTTTTAGTACTTGGTGGCTACACAGGGACTTGAACCCCGGACCCCAGCATTATGAATGCTATGCTCTAACCAACTGAGCTATGTAGCCAAGTGGCGCGCATTATTCCCCTGAAATGGAAAAGCGTCAAGCGTAAATTCAAAATATTTCTTCTTATTTTCAACCGCTTATCCTCCCGCGCCGAAAATCGGGGCGGGAGGGGCTTTCAACGCAGCTGAAATCTTCCGGTGTTGGCACTCAAGGCATGGCTGCCCTGGCTCAAGGTGTCCGCCGCGAGATTCACGGCCCGCGCGCCTTCGAGCAGACGAACCGCCGCTTGATCGACCTGCTGGATATTGCCGCTGACCTCATCGGCGGTGCTCGCCTGTTCCTCGACCGCCGTGGCGATTTGCGCGAGGGTGTCGGTGACGCTCTGCACGGCGCTGGCGATCTCCCCCAGGCGTTCGCCAAGTCCCGTGACCGCTTCCGCGTCCGATTGTGCCTGGCCGCAGGCAGCCTCCATCAGGCTCACGGCTTCATTGACCGTGTTGCGCAGGCTGTCGACTGTACCGGCGATCTGCGCTGTGGACGATTGCGTACGTTGCGACAGGCTGCGTACCTCGTCGGCTACCACGGCAAAACCACGACCTTGTTCGCCGGCGCGAGCTGCTTCAATAGCCGCGTTGAGCGCCAGCAGGTTGGTCTGCTCGGCGACGCCGCGAATGGTATCGACCACCAGTTGAATCTGCTGCCCTTGCTCGCTGACCCGGCCGAGCGCTGCGGCAGTTTCGTTCAGGCGCTGATTGAGCTGCTGGATGCTCGCCGTGGTCCGTTGACTGTCACGGCTACTGTCGGCGGCAATGCGCCGGGTGTGCTGAGCGCTGCCGGAAGCCTGTTCACAACTCTGCGCCACGCCTTGAGACGTCGCCGCCAGTTGCGTGGCCGCTGCGGCGATCTGGCTGATCTGCAATTGCTGCGCTTCGACTTCGCTGAGAGCGCCGCTGGAGTGATCGTTGAGGCTGCGCACCGCGTTGCTCAGTTGCGACGTCTCGTGATCGACTCCCAGCAGGCTGGTGCGCAGTTGCACTACGGCCACGTTGAGTGCGGTGCTGATCGAGGCGAGTTCATCGCGACCCACGACCGGCACCTGCAGGCTCAGATTGCCGTCGCGCAGCGCTTCGGCGAGCACGGTGATGCCGCTGGCGCTACGACGGATCGAGGCTTGCAGGCAGACGAACAAATACAGCGCCGCCAGCAACAGGAAACCGAACACAGACGCGACAACGATGAACTGACGAATCGCCGATCCGTGGTAGTCATCCAGCCGCTGATCCAGCGACATCAGCGATTGCTGGCGCAGCGTGGCGAGGTTGCCGAGCAGGGCATCGAGAGTGCGCTCGAATTCTTCAGGCTTGAGATTGATGCTGCCGCCGAACACGCCGTCATCCAGCACTTTCAACCCGGCGTCCAGCTGTTTAAGGCTGTCGTGATATTGCCCGGCCCAGCCTTGCAGGGCTGGCGGCAGACGCGCTTCGAGCAGGCTCGCGGTTTTCACCAGCTGCTCGCGGGCATCGCCGATGCGGCTGCGCAGGTCGCGCAGTTGCAGACGGCTTTGCAGGGTGAACTGGCCGGAAACCACGGACGCCTGGCCGACGGCTGCCAGCCGACCGACCCGCTCGATCAGGTCTGGTGCGTGCTGGGTGGAAATCTGCGTCAGCAGATAGGTCTCCAGCCACGGCGCGAGGATCAGGCGATTGTCCATCGCGATCTGTTCGCGCAAGGCTTGCAGGGCGCTGAGGGCGTTGGTGAAACGGTCGTAACCGTCCGGCCACCAACCGACACTGGAAAGGCTTTTCGAGTCCAGGCCATTCAGCGCGGCTTGCAGGGCCTGATAGCGGGTCTGGGTTTCACCTTCCGCGCCTTCGGCTTGCAAGGCATTGCCCAAGTCCAGCGTCGCCTGGGCAACAGCAGGTTGTACGCCATCGAACGCAGCCATCGCGGCAAGGGTCGCTGGCGTCGGCTGGCGGTTGGTTTCCGTGGCGCGCCAGCGGGCGGCGCGGTCGCGTTGGGCGGCGAGCAGGTTGTCGAGAGCATCGAGGGCGAGCAACTGCCGCACACCGGCACGTTCGCCGGCGATCAGGTTGAGTTTGTCGCGATAGTCCTGGCCGATCATCAACAGGCTGCCGGCCAATGGCAGGATAAACAGCAGAAACAACAACTGGAATTTACGCGCGAAGCCAAACCGCCCCAGCAACCTGATCCCCGGTGATAAAAAAGCCTGCATGCCCCATGACTCCTCTGGACACCACGCACCATCGGCGTGCATCGCGGTCGTTGCGACCGGGATTGGTGCCCTGCTAAAAGGCCTCGAAAGTTCACCCTTGCCCGCTCTGTAGGCAGGCTCTGTAGCGAAACTTCCCATTCTCGATGCCCTTTGTAAGGGCGCCGCGTTCAAGCGGATAAGCAAGGCAAGATTCAGACCATGGCGTTGCGCTATCACTTGTAGCGCGACGACTGAATAGTTCGTTAGCTGGCTAAGGGGATGGCGCTGGCGCACCGAAAAATGGCACATTGACGCACCTGCCCGCGTGCACCCATCTGCAGTCCGGAAACTCCCATGGCTATCAGCAACGTTCAGACCGCCGCTGCCTCGGCGTCCGCTCCTTCACAAAGCAGCCCTTTGGTGATGCGCATCATCGGCGCGGTGGCGCTGGCGCATTTGATCAACGACCTGATCCAGTCAGTGCTGCCGTCGATCTATCCGATGCTCAAGGCCAACTATGGCCTGAGTTTCACCCAGGTCGGCCTGATTACCCTGACATTCCAATTGACCGCTTCGCTGCTGCAGCCGTGGGTCGGTTATCACACCGACCGGCATCCGAAACCGTGGCTGTTGCCGGCAGGTTCCGTGTGCACGCTGATCGGGATTGTGATGATGTCGATGGTTGGCAGTTTCCCGTTGATTCTGCTGGCGGCGGCGTTGATCGGTATCGGCTCTTCGACTTTCCACCCTGAAGCTTCTCGTATCGCGCGGCTGGCGTCGGGCGGGCGTTTCGGTCTGGCGCAATCGACGTTCCAGGTCGGTGGTAATGCGGGTTCGGCATTCGGCCCGTTGCTGGCAGCGGCGATCATCATTCCTTTCGGCCAGGGTAACGTGGCCTGGTTCGGGCTGTTCGCGGTGTTTGCGTTGTTCGTGCTCTATCGCATCAGCCGCTGGTACGCCCATCACCTGAACCTGTTCAAGCTCAAGGCTGGCCAGGCCGCCACTCATGGACTGTCGAAGGGCAGAGTGATCAGCGCGTTGGTGGTGCTCGGGTTGCTGGTGTTCTCCAAGTATTTCTACATGGCCAGCCTGACCAGTTACTTCACCTTCTACCTGATCGAGAAGTTCGACCTGTCGGTGGCCAGTTCCCAGCTGCATCTGTTCCTGTTCCTCGGCGCAGTGGCGGCGGGCACGTTCTTCGGCGGGCCGATTGGCGACAAGATCGGGCGTAAGGCGGTGATCTGGTTCTCGATCCTCGGCGTGGCACCGTTCACACTGCTGATGCCGCATGTCGATCTGTTTTGGACCACTGTCCTGAGCGTGGTGATCGGCTTCATCCTCGCTTCGGCGTTCTCGGCGATCGTGGTGTACGCGCAGGAGCTGGTGCCGGGCAATGTCGGGATGATTGCCGGGGTGTTCTTCGGTCTGATGTTCGGCTTCGGCGGGATTGGCGCGGCGTTGCTCGGTCATCTCGCGGACATTCACGGCATCGAATACGTGTACTTCCTGTGCTCGTTCCTGCCGCTGTTCGGGGTGCTGGCGATCTTCCTGCCGAGAACCAAAAAGGCCTGACGGGCCGAATTTCAGGCACAAAAAAGCCGCGTATCAAACGCGGCTTTTTCATGGGTGCAGCTTTTACACGTTGAAGCGGAAGTGCATCACGTCGCCGTCTTTGACGATGTAGTCCTTGCCTTCCAGACGCCATTTACCGGCTTCCTTGGTGCCCGCTTCGCCCTTGTACTGGATGAAGTCGTTGTAGGCGATCACTTCGGCGCGGATGAAGCCTTTCTCGAAGTCGGTGTGGATCACGCCAGCGGCTTGCGGTGCGGTGGCACCGACGCGGACGGTCCAGGCGCGGACTTCTTCGACACCGGCGGTGAAGTAGGTCTGCAGGTGCAGCATTTCGTAGCCGGCGCGGATCACGCGGTTCAGGCCAGGCTCTTCCAGGCCCAGGGCCTCGAGGAACATGTCTTTCTCTTCACCGTCGTCCAGCTCGGCGATTTCCGCTTCGATCTTGTTGCAGACCGGAACGACCATGGCGCCTTCTTCTTCGGCGATGGCCTTGACCACGTCCAGGTGCGGGTTGTTCTCGAAACCGTCTTCAGCGACGTTGGCGATGTACATGACCGGCTTGGTGGTCAGCAGGTGGAAGCCCTTGATGATCGCTTTTTCGTCGGCGCTCATGTTCTTCATCAGGCTGCGTGCAGGCTTGCCTTCAGTGAAGTGCGGGATCAGTTGCTCGAGCAGGGCCTTCTGGGCCACTGCGTCCTTGTCACCACCCTTGGCGTTGCGCGCGACTTTCTGCAGTTGCTTCTCGCAGCTGTCGAGGTCCGCGAAGATCAGTTCCAGGTCGATGATTTCGATGTCGCGCTTCGGGTCGACGCTATTGGAAACGTGGATCACGTTTTCGTCTTCGAAGCAGCGCACGACGTGAGCGATCGCGTCGGTTTCGCGGATGTTGGCCAGGAACTTGTTGCCCAGGCCCTCACCTTTCGACGCGCCGGCAACCAGGCCTGCGATGTCGACGAATTCCATGGTGGTCGGCAGGATGCGCTTTGGATTGACGATGGCCGCCAGAGCGTCCAGACGCGGATCCGGCATCGGCACGATGCCGCTGTTCGGCTCGATGGTGCAGAAGGGGAAGTTCTCGGCCGCGATCCCGGATTTGGTCAGGGCGTTGAACAGGGTGGACTTGCCGACGTTAGGCAGGCCGACGATGCCGCAATTGAATCCCATGGTGTTTCCCCTCGGATTAGAGTCAGGCCTTCTGGCTGTGCAGGTTTTTCATCGCGCGGTTCCATTCACCGGCGAGGATATCCGGCAGCACGCCGAGGGCAAAGTCGATGCTGGCATCGAGTTTTTCCTGTTCGGCGCGTGGCGCACGACCCAGGACGAAATTTGAAACCATACTGGCGACGCCCGGGTGGCCGATGCCAAGCCGCAGGCGGTGGAACGTATTCTGATTGCCCAATTGCGCAATGATGTCGCGCAACCCGTTGTGACCGCCATGGCCGCCGCCGACTTTGAGTTTGGCGACGCCCGGAGGCAGATCGAGTTCGTCGTGCGCCACCAGGATTTCTTCAGGCTTGATGCGGAAGAAACCGGCGAGTGCCGCCACGGCCTGGCCGCTGCGGTTCATGTAGGTGGTGGGAATCAGCAGACGAACATCCTGACCCTGATGCGAGAAGCGCCCGGTCAGGCCGAAATACTTGCGATCGGCCACGAGATTCACGTTCTGTGCGTGGGCGATGCGCTCAACAAAAAGGGCCCCTGCGTTATGCCGGGTCTGCTCGTATTCAGCGCCTGGATTTCCCAGGCCAACGATCAGTTTGATGGCAGTCACGATAGGGGCCCTTCCTTTGAGTGGTGGATAACATCGCCGCGATCAGGGAAGGCGGCGAAAGTGGACGAAAAATGCTCATTTACCATGGATGTAAACTCCGCGTTCCCGCCCGCTTTCTCGCTACGTTCCAGTCCGCGATGTTACCTGCTCACTCAGGCATGACAGAGTGAATTACTCTGCTGCGCCTTCTTCGGTAGCTTCTGGAGCAACACGTGGAGCGTGGACGTTGGCAACAGCCAGGTCGTTACCGTGAGCCAGAGCAACGAACTCAACGCCTTTAGGAGCTTTGAGGTCGGACAGGTGAACGATGGTGCCGATTTCAGCGTTAGCCAGGTCGACTTCGATGAACTCAGGCAGATCTTTCGGCAGGCAGGAAACTTCGATCTCGGCAACAACGTGCGAGATTTCGCCGCCTTTCTTCACTGGAGCAGCTTCGTTGATGAAGTGCACAGGAACGATAGCGGTCAGTTTCTGGCCAGCTACAACGCGTACGAAGTCAGCGTGCATCACGTGGCCTTTGGCCGGGTGACGCTGCAGAGCCTTGATGATCACGTTTTGCTTGGTGCCACCAACGTTCAGCTCGATGATGTGGCTGTAAGCCGCTTCGTTTTCGAGCAGTTTGGCAACTTCTTTGGCCAGCATGCTGATGGATTCAGGGGCTTTGTCGCCACCGTAAACAACAGCTGGAACCAGGGCAGCGAGACGACGCAGGCGGCGGCTCGCACCTTTCCCCAGGTCGGAACGCGCTTCAGCATTCAGAGTAAAATCGTTCATTTTGTATCTCCAAAATAGCCATGACCGAGTGGCGTTTGCGACCAGCGCCGAACACGGTATGGGCAAAAAAGCCCCGCCCCGGCAGGAATGCCGGGGCGGGGCGCTTTTCGTCAACGAGACATTTCGAGAAGGGCAGGGCCCTTAACGGAACATCGCGCTGATCGATTCTTCATTGCTGATGCGGCGAACCGCTTCGGCAACAACCGGTGCGATATCCAGTTGACGGATACGTGCACAGGCTTGTGCTGCAGCGGACAGCGGGATGGTGTTAGTGACCACCAGCTCGTCCAGCACGGAATTTTCGATATTCTCGATGGCCCGACCCGACAGCACAGGGTGTGTGCAGTAGGCAAAGACCTTGGCTGCGCCATGCTCTTTCAGGGCCTTGGCCGCGTGGCACAGAGTGCCGGCGGTATCGACCATGTCATCGACCAGAATGCAGGTACGCCCTTCGACATCACCGATGATATGCATCACTTCAGAGTGATTGGCTTTCTCACGGCGTTTGTCGATGATCCCGAGATCCACGCCCAGGGATTTGGCAACGGCACGTGCACGCACGACGCCACCAATGTCCGGGGACACGATCATCAGGTTCTCGAAGCGCTGATCTTCGATGTCATCCACCAGAACCGGGGAGCCGTAGATGTTATCTACCGGAATATCGAAGAAACCCTGAATCTGGTCAGCATGCAGATCAACCGTGAGAACACGGTCGATGCCGACTACGGTGAGCATGTCAGCAACGACTTTCGCGCTGATAGCCACACGTGCGGAACGCGGACGGCGATCCTGACGGGCATAACCAAAATAAGGAATAACAGCAGTGATACGAGTAGCCGAGGAGCGGCGGAAGGCATCAGCCATCACTACCAGTTCCATCAGGTTATCGTTGGTCGGAGCGCAAGTCGGCTGAATAATGAAGACGTCTTTACCACGAACGTTTTCATTGATCTCGGCTGTAATTTCACCGTCGGAAAATTTACCGACAGAGATGTCACCGAGAGGGATATGCAGCTGACGTACGACACGCCGAGCCAGATCGGGGTTAGCGTTCCCCGTAAAGACCATCATCTTGGACACGCGCAGTACCTGAAGGCTGAGGGTATACCTGGATGAGTATAGGAAAATGGCAGGGGCGGCTGGATTCGAACCAACGCATGGCAGGATCAAAACCTGCTGCCTTACCGCTTGGCGACGCCCCTGTATCTGTTGCTTGCAAGTGCCGGGCACTTGGTTCCTTTAGAGCAGACTTTGCAGCTTGCGATGCAACATCGAAACGTTGCTTCCTTTCGCTACAAACCCTGTAAGGGTCTCTGTCAGAAGGGCCGAGACTTTATCAGCTTCAGCTTTGCTTGGGAAGCCCCCAAACACACAACTTCCAGTTCCGGTGAGTTTTGCTTCGGTAAAATTACCTAACAAATTCAATGCGTTACGTACTTCTGGATAACGCCTCGAGACCACCGGCAAGCAGTCATTTCGACTGTTTCCCTCGGGAACGGGGCGCACTTTAATGGGCGGCGTGTTACGTGTCAACAATGGATCTGAAAAAATTTCTGCCGTACTAACAGAGACTTGCGGAACGAGCACGACGTACCACGGTTCGGCGGGCTCGACCGGGGTCAGTTTCTCGCCGACACCTTCGGCGAAAGCTGCGTGGCCACGCACGAACACCGGCACGTCCGCGCCCAGTGTGAGACCCAGTGCAGCCAGGCGATCTTCATCCCAACCCAGTTGCCACAAGTGATTGAGGCCGAGCAGGGTGGTGGCCGCGTTCGAACTGCCACCCCCGATGCCGCCGCCCATCGGCAGGATCTTGTCGATCCAGATGTCGATGCCGAGCGAGCAGCCGGATTGTTCCTGCAGTTTCTTCGCCGCGCGCACGATCAGGTTGCTGTCGTGGGGCACGCCGTCGAATTCGGTGTGCAGGCGAATCACGCCGTCGTCACGCACGGCGAAGGTGATTTCGTCGCCGTAGTCGAGGAACTGAAAAAGCGTCTGCAACTCGTGATAACCGTCTTCACGGCGGCCGAGAATGTGCAGCATCAGATTGAGTTTGGCCGGCGAGGGCAGAGTGAGGCGTGGAGCGGTCATGCGTTATTGCCCCAATTTGCGCGGTTGCCAGGTCTTGATGACCAGCGTCACGTCCAGGTCGGTGCCGTGCAGCTTGATCCGCTCGGGCAGCCAGTAACCGTTCTGTTCGGCATAGCTGAGGTATTCGACCTGCCAGCCATCCTGATCCAGATTGGCCAGACGGCTGTTGCCGTCCAGAGTCAGACGGCTTTTGCTGTCCGGTGCCGGGAGGCCGCGAACCCACCAGGCCAGATGCGAGACCGGCAGTTTCCAGCCCAGTTGTTCTTCGACCAGTGCTTCCGGAGTCGGCGCTTCATAACGGCCCTGATTCGCCACTTCCAGCGACACCGCGCCCGGACGGCCGGTCAGCCGAGCGGCGCCACGACCCAGCGGGCCGGACAGACGAATGTCGTAGTAGTCCTGACGTTGCAGCCAGAACAGCGTGCCGCTGCCCGAGTCTTTGGGGGCGCGGATGCCGATCTTGCCGTCGATCTGCCAGCCGTCGAGGCCGGTCAGGTGTTGTTTGTTCGCGGCCCACTGTGCCGGATTGCCGTGGCCTTCGACCGACTCACGGGCGCCGAAGCCCGCACAACCGGCGAGCAGGGCGATGAAGCTGAAAACTATGACGTGGCGCAAAAACATGAGTTAAAGAGTCTCGGATCCGGTCAGGCGCTTGATGGTGCTGCGCAGGATGGTGCTGTCAGGCTGGTCCTTGAGGAACTTGCCCCAGATTTGTTTCGCTTCGCGCTGCTTGCCCTTGGCCCACAGCACTTCGCCCAGGTGCGCGGCGACTTCGTGATCGGGGAAGCGCTCGAGGGCCTGACGCAGGTATTTCTCGGCGTCTTCCAGATTGCCCATGCGGAAGTTCACCCAGCCGAGGCTGTCGAGAACCGCCGGGTCTTCCGGGTTGATCTGGTGAGCCTGCTCGATCAGCGCCTTGGCTTCAGCGTAGCGGGTGGTGCGGTCGGACAGGGTGTAGCCGAGGGCGTTGAGGGCCATGGCGTTGTCCGGATCGCGCTTGATGATCAGGCGCAGGTCTTTTTCCATCTGCGCCAGGTCATTGCGTTTTTCCGCCTGCATCGCACGGGTGTAAAGCAGATTCAGATCGTCCGGGTATTGCTGCAACGCTTGTTGCAGGACTTTCCAGGCCTTGTCGCCCTGATTGTTGGCGGACAGGGTTTCGGCTTCGATCAGGTATAACTGGATCGCGTAATCCGGCTGCTCGTCACGTTCGGCGGCCAGTTTGCTCTGGGCTTCGGCGGTCTTGCCGTTGTTCATCAGAATATCGGCCTGACGCAGTTGCGCCGGCAGATAGTCGTTGCCCGGGCCGACCTGGGCGTACTCGATGAGCGCGCCTTGCGGGTCGTTGCGTTCCTCGGCGATGCGGCCCAGGTTCAGGTGCGCCGAGTCGACATGGCTTTCCCGGGCGATCAGGTCTTCCAGATAACCCTTGGCCTCGTCCCAGGCCTTGGCTTCCAGGCAGACCAGCGCCAGGGAGTAACGCAGTTCGTCGTCTTCCGGGTATTGCTGAACCAGGGTGGAGAACTCGACCTTGGCGTCGTCCATCCGGTCCTGTTCCACCAGCGTCCGCGCGTAGGTCAGGCGCAGTCGCTTGTCGTCCGGGTATTTCTTGATGCTTTTCTGCAACAGCGGCAAGGCTTCGTCGCCACGATTCAGCCCTTGCAGCAGGCGTGCGCGCAGCAGGATCGGGGCGATCTCGCCGTCTTCCGGCGGATTGTCTTCGAGCAGGGTCAGCGCACCCTTGGTGTCGCCGTCCTGCTGCATCAGCAGGGCCTTGCCGAAAATCAGCTGATTGTTGTTCGGGTGACGCTGCAACAGGCGGTCGAAGCTTTTCATCAGGCCGTTGCGGGTTTCCTGATCGGTGTCGGCGGCCGACAGCGCGAGGAAGTCGAAATGGGTGTCGCCTTTGCCCTGCAGGACTTTCTCCATATAGACCATCGAGTCGTCATAACGCCCGGCGCGAGCCAGTTGCACGGCGGCGGCGCGTTGCGCTTCGAGGTCGTCCGGGGCGTTTTTCGCCCAGATCAGCGCGGTATCGAGAGCCGGCTGATCGGCACCCAGATACTCGGCGATGCGGAACGCACGCTCGGAAACGCCCGGGTCCTGGGTGTTGATGGCCTGGGTCACGTAGTTGTCCAGGGCAATGTCGAAACGATTGCGCTGGCCAGCGAGCTCGGCGCTCAGCAGGCTGAACACCGTTTCCTGGCTGAACGAGCTGTAAACCTTGGGCTTTTCAGGGGCCGGCGTGGTGTCTTCGACCGGTGAGGCACCGTCCTGCGAAACGGGGGCCAAGGCCTGGCAGCCGCTGAGGAAGACAAAAGCGAGGAGCAACGCGGAAGATCTATTCATATAGGAAGAGGACGACTAACCTGCGGTCGGATCATCATGACACAAGCCTTCGGCCAAACATAACCGAGTCTCGATTGTGGCCATTATAGGGGCCGACAATTGGGACAATAGTCAGCGGTAGTTGTTCTGAATCTGACGAAGTAGGACAATTGCCGGCTTCACGTCACCATCAGCGACCTTGAATGGCCTTCCTTGCACTCGGTATCAACCACAAGACTGCTTCAGTAGACGTCCGCGAGCGCGTGGCCTTTACCCCTGAGCAGCTGGTGGAGGCCTTGCAGCAGCTCTGCCGACTCACCGACAGCCGCGAAGCTGCGATCCTCTCCACCTGCAATCGCAGTGAGCTGTATATAGAACAGGATCAGCTTTCGGCCGATATCGTGCTGCGCTGGCTGGCCGACTATCACCATTTAAGCCTCGATGAGCTGCGCGCGAGTGCTTATGTGCATGAAGATGATGCGGCAGTTCGTCACATGATGCGCGTCGCCTCCGGGCTCGACTCGCTGGTGCTGGGCGAACCGCAGATTCTCGGCCAGATGAAATCGGCCTACGCCGTTGCCCGCGAGGCCGGCACCATCGGGCCGCTGCTCGGGCGACTGTTTCAGGCGACCTTCAACGCCGCCAAGCAAGTGCGTACCGACACCGCGATCGGTGAGAACCCGGTGTCCGTGGCGTTTGCCGCCGTTAGCCTGGCCAAACAGATTTTCAGCGACTTGCAACGCAGCCAGGCCCTGCTGATCGGCGCCGGCGAGACCATCACCCTGGTCGCCCGTCACCTGCATGAACTGGGGGTCAAGCGCATCGTGGTCGCCAACCGGACGCTCGAGCGCGCCAGCCTGCTGGCCGAACAGTTCGGTGCCCACGCGGTGTTGCTCTCGGACATCCCGGCCGAACTGGTGCGCAGCGACATCGTCATCAGTTCTACCGCCAGTCAGTTGCCGATCCTCGGTAAAGGCGCGGTGGAAAGCGCGCTGAAGCTGCGCAAGCACAAGCCGATCTTCATGGTCGACATCGCCGTTCCCCGTGACATCGAGCCTGAAGTCGGCGAACTCGACGACGTTTACCTCTATAGCGTCGACGATCTGCACGAAGTGGTCGCCGAAAACCTCAAGAGCCGTCAGGGTGCAGCGCAGGCGGCTGAAGAGATGGTTTCGGTCGGCGCCGACGATTTCATGGTGCGCCTGCGCGAGCTGGCGGCGGTCGACGTGCTCAAGGCCTATCGTCAACAGAGCGAACGCCTGCGCGACGAAGAACTGCAAAAGGCCCTGCGCCTGCTGGCCAACGGCGGCAACGCCGAAGACGTGCTCGGGCAACTGGCCCGTGGCCTGACCAACAAACTCCTGCACGCCCCGAGCGTGCAGTTGAAAAAGCTTTCTGCCGAAGGCCGCCTCGATGCGCTGGCCATGGCTCAGGAACTCTTTGCCCTCGAGGGCTCACCGGATAGCTTTTCGGATAAAAAACCGCAATGAAAGCGTCACTGCTCAATAAGCTGGACATTCTCCAGGACCGTTTCGAGGAACTGACCGCGCTGCTCGGCGACGGCGAAGTCATTTCCGACCAGACCAAATTCCGCGCCTATTCCAAGGAATACGCCGAACTTGAGCCGGTGGTACAAGGCTATAAAAAGCTGCTCGGCGTACAAAGCGATCTTGAAGGCGCGCAGGCGCTGCTCAAGGACAGCGACCCGGACATGCGTGAAATGGCCGTGGAAGAAGTCCGCGAAGCCAAGGAGTTGCTGATCACGCTGGAATCCGACCTGCAACGCATGTTGCTGCCCAAGGATCCCAACGACGGGCGCAACGTGTTTCTCGAAATCCGCGCCGGCACCGGTGGCGACGAGGCGGCGATCTTCTCCGGCGACCTGTTCCGCATGTACTCGCGTTACGCCGAACGGCGTGGCTGGCGCGTGGAGATCCTCTCGGAAAACGAAGGCGAACACGGCGGCTATAAAGAAGTCATCGCCCGCATCGAAGGCGACAACGTTTACGGCAAGCTGAAATTCGAATCCGGCGCGCACCGCGTACAGCGTGTACCCGCCACCGAATCCCAGGGCCGTATCCACACCTCGGCCTGCACCGTGGCGGTATTGCCCGAGCCGGACGAGCGTGAAGCCATCGAGATCAACCCGGCGGATTTGCGCGTCGACACTTACCGCTCCTCCGGGGCCGGTGGTCAGCACGTCAACACCACCGATTCGGCGATCCGCATCACCCACATACCGACCGGCACCGTTGTCGAGTGCCAGGAAGAACGTTCCCAGCACAAGAACCGTGCCCGTGCGATGGCCTGGCTGGCGGCCAAACTCAACGACCAGCAGACGGCGGCGGCGGCCAACGCCATCGCCAGCGAACGTAAATTGCTGGTGGGTTCCGGTGACCGCTCCGAGCGCATCCGTACCTACAACTTTGCCCAGGGCCGGGTCACCGACCACCGCGTCAACCTGACCCTGTATTCCCTCGACGAAATCCTCGCCGGTGGCGTCGAAGCGGTGATCGAGCCGTTGCTGGCCGAATACCAGGCCGACCAGCTCGCAGCGATAGGTGAGTAAATGACCATCATCGCCAGCCTGTTGCGCGCCGCCGAACTGCCGGATTCGCCCACCGCGCGCCTGGACGCCGAATTGCTTCTGGCCGCCGCGCTGGGCAAGTCGCGCAGTTTTCTCCACACCTGGCCCGAGCGCATCGTGCCCAGCGAAGCCGCACTGGTTTTTGCCGAGTACCTGCAACGTCGTCGCAGCGGCGAGCCGGTCGCCTACATTCTGGGTCAGCAGGGTTTCTGGAAGCTGGATCTGGAAGTCGCACCGCACACGCTGATCCCGCGCCCGGACACCGAACTGCTGGTGGAAGCCGCACTGGAATTGCTGCCGGCGACCCCGGCCAAAGTTCTCGATCTGGGCACCGGCAGCGGAGCGATTGCCCTGGCCCTGGCCAGCGAACGCCCGGCGTGGAAAGTCACCGCCGTGGATCGCGTGCTGGAAGCCGTGGCCCTGGCCGAACGCAATCGCCAGCGCCTGCACTTGAACAACGCCACGGTGCTGAGCAGTCACTGGTTCAGCGCCCTCGAAGGCAAGCGTTTCGAGTTGATCATCAGCAACCCGCCGTACATCCGAGCGGCCGATCCGCATCTGGTGGAAGGCGATGTGCGCTTCGAGCCGGAAAGCGCCTTGGTGGCCGGCATCGACGGGCTCGACGATCTGCGCCTGATCATCGCCCAGGCGCCGGCGCATCTGGAGGCCGGTGGCTGGCTGATGCTCGAACACGGCTATGATCAAGCCGAAGCCGTGCGCGATCTGCTGCTGACGCAAGGTTTCGACGAAGTCCACAGCCGCACCGATCTGGGCGGCCATCAACGGATCAGCCTGGGGCGCCTGCCGTGCTGAATGATCAGGAATTGTTGCGCTACAGTCGGCAGATCCTGCTGCAACACATCGACATCGATGGCCAGTTGAAGCTCAAGGACAGCCGGGTATTGATCGTCGGTCTCGGTGGTCTCGGTGCGCCGGTGGCCTTGTATCTGGCGGCGGCGGGTGTCGGTGAATTGCACCTGGCGGATTTCGACACGGTCGACCTGACCAACCTGCAACGCCAGATCATCCACGACACCGACAGCGTCGGCATGAGCAAGGTCGACTCGGCGCTCAAGCGCCTGAGCGCGATCAACCCTGAAATCAAACTGATTCCTCATCGTCAGGCGCTGGACGAAGATTCTCTCGCCGCAGCCGTGGCGTCGGTGGATCTGGTGCTCGACTGCTCGGACAATTTCTCCACCCGCGAAGCGGTCAACGCCGCTTGCGTGGCCGCGCGCAAGCCATTGGTCAGCGGCGCGGCGATTCGCCTCGAAGGACAACTTTCGGTGTTCGACCCGCGCCGCGCCGAAAGCCCGTGCTACCACTGCCTGTACGGTCACGGCAGCGAAGCCGAACTGACTTGCAGCGAAGCGGGTGTGGTCGGGCCGCTGGTCGGTCTGGTCGGCAGCCTGCAAGCGCTGGAAGCCTTGAAGTTGCTGGCGGGATTCGGCGAGCCGCTGGTGGGGCGTCTGCTGTTGATCGATGCACTGGGCTCGCGATTCCGTGAGCTGCGGGTCAAGCGCGATCCGGGTTGCAGCGTCTGTGGTTCGCAGCATGCGTGAAGCGCCGATCGCCGTATTCGATTCCGGCGTCGGCGGATTGTCGGTGCTGGCGGAAATCCAGCAACTGCTACCGAATGAATCGCTGCTGTACCTCGGCGATTGCGGCCATATTCCTTATGGCGAGAAAACTCCGGAATTCATCCGCCAGCGTTGCAGTGTGATGGCCGGTTTTTTCCGCGAGCGGGGCGCCAAGGCGCTGGTGATCGCGTGCAATACCGCGACTGTGGCCGGCGTCGCTGATTTGCGCCGGGACTTTCCCGAATGGCCGATTGTCGGCATGGAGCCGGCGGTCAAACCGGCCGCCGCCGCCACCCGCAGCGGCGTGGTGGGCGTGCTAGCCACTACCGGCACTTTGCAGAGTGCGAAATTTGCGGCGCTGCTCGATCGTTTTGCCACGGATGTGCGGGTCATCACGCAGCCGTGCCCCGGACTTGTCGAGCGGATTGAAAGCGGCGATCTTCACAGCCCCGAGTTGCGTGCATTGCTCAAGCACTACGTCGATCCGCTACTGGCGAACGGTTGCGACACGATCATTCTGGGCTGCACCCACTATCCGTTTCTCAAGCCGATGCTCAAGTCGATGATCCCCGAGAGCATCAGCTTGATCGACACCGGCGCGGCAGTAGCCCGCCAATTGCAGCGGCTGCTGGCCGAGCGGGATCTGCTCGCCGAAGGGCCGAACCGACCGGTCAGATTCTGGACCAGCGCCGATCCCGAGTCTTTGCGCAACACGCTGGCCCTGTTGGGCCAAGTCGCCGGCGACGTCGAAAAATTCACCTTGTAAAAAAAATGTGAAATATCTAAAAAGTCAGCTGAACTTCTGACCAAGCGCAGATTTCTATAGCGCAGAGTGACCTAGAAAAACCAAACGATCGTTCCGGAAAAGGAAGTTTCAACGTGAAGCGACTATTCTGCTTGGCCGCGATTGCGGCTGCACTGATGGGGCAAAGTTTTACCGCACAGGCTGCTGGCGTCGAGTTTGCAGTGGGTGCCACCAGCGATTCGACGATGACTTATCGCCTGGGCATGAATTTCGACTGGGACAAGAGCTGGCTGCAAAGTGACGTCGGTCGTCTGACCGGTTACTGGAGCGGCGCCTATACCTATTGGGAAGGTGACAAGACCTCCAGCAACAACAGCCTGTCGTTCTCGCCGGTGTTTGTTTACGAGTTTGCCGGTCAGTCGGTCAAACCGTATGTCGAGGCGGGGATCGGCGTGGCGCTGTTCTCCAACACCGAGTACGAAGACAACAAGCTCGGCGGCTCCTTCCAGTTCGAAGACCGTATCGGTTTCGGCCTGCGCTTCAATGGCGGGCATGAGGTGGGAATCCGTGCGACGCACTATTCCAACGCCGGTCTGAGCAGCGACAACGATGGGGTCGAAAGCTACGCATTGCATTACACGATGCCGCTATAAGCCCCCAGAAAGTAAGCCCCATAAAAAAGGAGCGCCTGGCGCTCCTTTTTTTATTCAGCGATACGCCGTGGCAATCCCCTGACGTTCGTCGATGCATTCCGGCGCGCCCATCTCGAACTCGCGGCAGATCAGCGGACGCTTCTCGTAAATCGTGCACATCATCGTGTCGCGATCCAGCGCCGCGCACCAGCCGTCGTCCAGACGCAGCATCACCTCACCACCCCAATCGTCGGTATCGATAAAACGCTCGGGTACGCCGGTGTCGGTGATCAGCATCACTTCGAGCTGGCAACAACAGGCTGCGCAGGTCGAGCAGGTGACCACGGGTTCGGCGATTTGCCGGTGGGGAATGGTTTTCATGGCGCCAGTGTACGGCAGTGGCCGATGACCGTGTGAAAGGCCTGACAGGCGTTTAGCGCGCCAGTCGCCGGGACAACTGGTGCAGCAGCGGAAACAGCAACGCCCACAGCAGCGCGATGCCGATCAGAGTCGGTAACTCACCGAAAGGAAACTGCACACCGGCCAGTCGTCCGCCGGCGCCATAGGACAGCGGGCCACCTGCCGCCCCCAGCAGGCTGGCCAGCCACCACGGCCTCGCGCTCCATTGCAGGCAATGACGCAATGTCGTGGCAAACAACGCCCACAGCAACATCAGCCACAGCGGAATCAGCGGTGACAGGTCCTTGAACTCTAAAACCCCGAAACCGCGCAACACGCTGTCCACCGCCGTGCCGATGATCACCACGCTGAGGATCAATCGGCCTTCCTGCGCCCAACTGCTGATCCAGCACAGATGAATCACCAACACCGCCAGCGCCAGCAGCAACCACAAACTGTTACCACCGAGCACGCAGGCCAGCCAGCCGATCTGGAATAGCACCGCGTTGGCCAACCGTTCAAGCATCGAAACGGCCCAGCAAAGGCGCGGTCATTGCCGCCGGTTTCGCCAGCACCAGCTGTGCAGTGCCGATGGTGCGTTCGAGAAATCCACCCTCGCAGTAACACAGGTAGAACTCCCACAGCCTGAGGAAGTAATCGTCATAGCCCAGTTCGGTCAGACGGCCGTGAGCATGGCGAAAGTTCTCGTGCCACAGACGCAGGGTGCGGGCGTAATGCAGGCCGAAGTCTTCCATGTGCAGCAGGTTCATGTCGGTGTCGCGGCCGACGATTTCGAGCATTTTCTGTACGCAGGGCAGGGCACCGCCGGGGAAAATGTAGCGCTGGATGAAGTCCACGCCACGGCGGGCCTGTTCGTAACGCTGTTCGCGGATGGTGATCGCTTGCAGCAGCATCAGGCCGTTGCTCTTGAGCAGCTGCGCGCATTGCTTGAAATAGGTCGGCAGGAAGCGATGGCCGACCGCCTCGATCATTTCGATCGACACCAGTTTGTCGTACTGGCCGGTGAGGTCGCGGTAATCCTTGAGCAACAGCGTCACCTGATCCTGCAAACCGAGGCGTTCGATGCGGGCCGCGGTGAAGGCGAACTGCTCCTTCGACAGCGTCGTGGTGGTGACTTTGCAGCCGTAGTGCTGCGCTGCGTAAAGCGCCATGCTGCCCCAACCGGTGCCGATTTCCAGCAGATGGTCGCCGGGCTTGAGCGCGAGTTTCTGGCAGATCCGCTCCAGCTTGTTCAGTTGCGCCTGCTCCAGGCTGTCGTCAGGGCTGAGGAACTGCGCGGCCGAATACATCATGGTCGGGTCGAGAAACTGCTCGAACAGGTCATTGCCCAGATCGTAATGAGCGGCGATGTTTTTCTGCGAGCCCTTGCGCGTATTGCGGTTGAGCCAGTGCAGCCCGCGCACCAGCGGGCGACCGAGCCGGGCCAGGCCACCTTCCATCCCGTCGAGCACTTCAAGGTTGCTGACGAAGACCCGCACCACGGCCGTCAGGTCCGGCGAGCGCCAGTAGCCATGGATGAAAGCTTCACCCGCACCGATCGAACCATTGCCGGCGACCAGGCCCCAGACGGCCGGATCCAGAACTTGAATCTCGCCCACCAGGGCGCTGCCCGGCGTGCCGAAGACGTGGCGCTCGCCGTCCTCGATGACGATCAGTTGGCCCTGTTTGAGCTGCTCCAGCTGGCGCAGTACTCCCCGGCGCAGCAGCGAACCGCTCAGGCCATGGGGGCTGAGCAGGCTGGCTCTGGCCGAGACGCTAGTGGATTTCATGGTGGCGTTCCTCGGTCGGTACGGTGGCGGTTCGAAAACGGTCGTCGGCGCGCTGGTGGGCAAACACCGG
This sequence comes from Pseudomonas sp. CH235, assembly GCF_004368175.1. NCBI lineage: Bacteria > Pseudomonadati > Pseudomonadota > Gammaproteobacteria > Pseudomonadales > Pseudomonadaceae > Pseudomonas > Pseudomonas sp. CH235. Next base: position 361,010 of record NZ_RRZJ01000002.1, on the reverse strand, counting down.
GGTGCGCTTGAGCAACAGGCGCAACGCCTGCCAATAGATCGCCAGCGCGGTCTTGGCGGTCATCCAGGGAAAGCGCCACAGGTGCCGGTGCAAGTGGTGTCGATCAAGGGGTTCACGTCGCAGGTCGAGGGTGGCGTCGAACAGTTTTTGCTCGCCTTGCCAGTCGGCCATGTGCACACCCAGGACCTGCGCGGCAGGGCTGAAGCTCATGCGGTATTCCAGATCCGGCGGCAGGAACGGCGACACATGAAAGGCCTTGGCCACGGCAAAGTGCTGGTGAAAGTCCTGCAGATTGCTGGGCGCTCTGGCCGGCAACACGTAGTGAAAACGCTCGCGCCACGGGGTATTGCTGACTTCGCAGAGAATCGCCGCCAGTTGGCCGTCGGCCTCGTGGCAATAGAAAAAACTCACCGGGTTGAACGACAGGCCCCAGCTGCGTGGCTGGGTCAGCAGGCAGATCGAACCTTGCGGCGCATGGCCCAGGGCTTCGCCGACAAGCTGGCGCACCGCATCGCTCAGGCGCACGCCCCGGCCGGTGAAGGTTTTCAGGTAATCGGTTTCGCGAAATGAAAACGGTGCAAAGCGGCTGGCGCCTGCCAGTCGGGACAGGCCCAGCACGGTCTCCTGTTCAGCCAGATCGAGGTACAGCATGCCGATCCGGTAACGGAATTCATGACGGCGCGGGGCGAATCGCCGATGGGCAATCCAGCCACTGTAGAGCGCGCTGTTCACAGACTTTCTCCAAAGGCTGCGGCCACGCGCAGGGCGCTGACCACGCCGTCCTCATGAAAACCGTTGGCCCAATAGGCGCCGCAGTAATGCGTGTGTTGCGCGCCGTCGATTTCAGCCCAGCGCTGCTGTGCCGCCACGGCCGAGAGGCTGAATTGCGGGTGGGCATAAGTGAAGCGCGCCAGCACTTTGGACGGCGTGATGCCAGCGCTCTGGTTTAGGCTGACGCAGAACGTGTTGTCGCTCTGGATGCCTTGCAGAATGTTCATGTCGTAGGTCACGGCCGCCCGGGTATGACCGGCTCCGCCGAGGCGATAGTTCCAGCTGGCCCAGGCCCGTTTGCGTGTGGGCAGCAGGCGGGTGTCGGTGTGCAGCACCACTTCGTTGTCGGCATAGGGTAGGGCGCCGAGGATTTCCCGTTCTTTATCGTCAGGATTTCCCAGCAGTCGCAGGGCCTGGTCGCTGTGGCAGGCCAGCACCACTTTGTCGAAACGTTCGATGCCGGCCGGGCTGTGGATAACCACGCCGTGCGCATCGCGATCGATCCGGCCTACCGGGCAGTTCAGGCGGATACGCTCCTTGAACGATGCGGTCAGCGGCGCGATGTAGGCACTGGAGCCGCCCTCGATGACCTGCCATTGCGGACGGTTGCTGACCGACAGCAACCCGTGATTCTCAAAAAACCGCACGAAGAACTGCAATGGAAAATTGAGCATCTCGGCCACCGGCATCGACCAGATCGCTGCGCCCATCGGCACGATGTAATGCAGGATGAAGCGCTCGCCGTAAGCGCCGGCCTTGAGGTAATCGTCGAGTGTGGTGTCCGCGGTGATCCGCTGTTCGGCAAGGTCGCGCCGGGCTTCTTTATTGAATCTCAGAATGTCGCGCAACATGCCCCAGAATCCGGGGGACAGCAGATTGCTGCGTTGGGCGAACAGGCTGTTGAGGTTGTTGCCGTTGTATTCCAGGCCTGTGTCCGGATCGTTGACCGAAAAACTCATCTCGGTGGGCTTGAAGGCCACGCCCAACTGGCCGAGCAAACGAATGAAGTTCGGATACGTCCAGTCGTTGAACACAATGAAGCCGGTGTCCACCGCATACTCGCGCCCGTCCACGGTGACCGGCACCGTGTGCGTATGACCGCCGACCCGGGCGTCGGCTTCGAACACGGTGATGTCATGTCGGCGAGCAAGCAGGTATGCGCAGGTCAATCCTGCGATGCCACTGCCGATAATGGCGATTTTCATGTTGCATCCTTGAGCGGCGGGTTGCTGCGCACCATGCGCTTGCCGATCGCCAGTTGTACCCGCGCGGGCATTTTCGACAGTGGCCACAGGGCCGCGATGAACAGCGCCGGGAAAGCGATCTCAAGCGGCCGGTCCTTCAGCTTGGCGAAGATATGCCGCGCGGCTTTATCCACAGGCCAACTGAGCGGCATCGGGAAGTCATTTCTGGCGGTCAGGGGCGTATCGACGAAGCCTGGACTGATTACCGTGACTTCAATGCCTTCGGCCGCCAGGTCAATGCGCAGGGATTCGAACAGATAGCGCAGCCCGGCCTTCGACGCGCCATAGGCTTCGGCGCGGGGCAACGGCACATAGGTCACCGAGCTGGCCATCCCCACCAGATGCGGTGCCGTACCGTTGCGCAGCAACGGCAGGGCGGCTTCGATGCAATAGCTGCTGGCGAGCAGGTTGGTGCGCACTACGTGTTCGACGATCGACGCGTCGAATTGACGGGCGTCGACGTATTCGCAGGTGCCCGCGTTGAGGATCACCGAGTCCAGAGAGCCCCAGTCCGCTGCGATCTGTTCGCCGATTTCACGCACGGTCTGACTGTTGGTCAGATCGCCGGGCACCACCAGTACCTGTCCCGGATAACGTTGCGACAGCACTTTGAGCGGTGCGACCTGACGGGAACTGACCGCCAGATGTGCACCGGTCTTGAGGATTTCTTCTGCCAATGCTGCACCGATGCCACTGCTGGCACCGGTCAGCCAATATCGCCGTGGAGCTGTACGACTCATCCCAATCTCCTTTTCAGCCAGGCGATCACCCGGCCCAATACGGGTAAATGTTCATAAAGCAGCGCTCCGGCATCGAAGTAATCCCGGTGGCGGTAAACCTTGTCGCTCCAGAGCAGGTGCGAGCAGCCCGCGACGCGTATCAGTTGCCCACCGCTCAGACGCGGGTGGCGGTAGCTCATGACCCAACGCAGATAGCCTTCGCCGTCGCTGATCTGGTCGAAGCCGTGGAAATCGAAGCGCAGTTCGTTGACGTTGGCGTACAACTCACTGAAGTAAGCGCGCAGGTTCGTCAGCCCCTGCACTTCGTGTAGCGGGTCGGTGAAATGAATGTCCTCGCTGTACAGCTCGTCCAGGGTGCGCAAGTTGTCTTTGTTCAACTGTGCGAACCGCTGGGCGAAACTGCGCAGAAATTCACTCATCGCTCTCTCCTTGAGACGCGCGTGACGGCAGGTTCTTGAACGCTGTCAGCGCCCGTTCCCGTGATGCGCTCAGATTGACGATCGGCGCCGGATAGTCCGCCACGCCGAACAAACCGCCGGCACTGGCCGGGTTGTGGACTTCTTTCTTGTTCAGGCCGGCCAGTTCCGGAAGCCAGTGCTTGATGAACAAGCCTTCGCTGTCGAATTTTTCCGACTGACTGACCGGGTTGAAGATCCGGAAGTACGGCGCCGAATCGGTGCCGGTCGAGGCGCTCCACTGCCAGCCGCCGTTGTTGGCGGCCAGGTCGCCGTCGATCAGGTGGCGCATGAAGAAACGCTCGCCTTCGCGCCAGTCGATCAACAGGTTCTTGGTCAGAAACATCGCCACCACCATTCGCAGGCGGTTGTGCATCCAGCCGGTTTCCAGCAATTGGCGCATGGCCGCGTCGATGATCGGCAAACCGGTGCGGGCTTCCTGCCAGGCGGCCAGATCCGCAGGCGCATCGCGCCAGGCCAGGGCCTCGGTTTCCGGGCGGAATGCGCGATGGCGTGAAACCCGTGGGTAACCGACGAGGATGTGTTTGTAGAACTCGCGCCACAGCAACTCGTTGATCCAGGTGACAGCCCCGACCTTGCCGCTTTCGAATTCGCCCTGATTGCTTTGCAGGGCGGCGTGCAGGCATTGGCGCGGGGAGATCACGCCAGCGGCCAGATAAGCCGAGAGCTGGCTGGTGCCGGGTTTGGCTGGGAAGTCGCGTTCGCTCTTGTAGTAGTCGATCTGCGCATCGGCGAACGTGTCGAGTCGGCGCCGGGCCTCGGTCTCACCGGCGGGCCACAGGGCGCGCAGGGATTCGCCCGGTGTCGGGAACCCTTCGACGGCTTCTGGAATGGGGTCGCTGGCGATGTTCAGCGCTTGCTGTTTGCCCGGGGCCTGTTTCAGCGACGGCATCGAGCGGTGCAGGCGCTCGTAGCAGACCTTGCGGAACTGGCTGAACACCTGAAAGTAAGTGCCGGTTTTGGTCAGTACGCTGCCGGGTTTGAACAGCAATTGGTCGAGGTAGCTGTGGAAGGTGATGCCTTCGGCTTGCAACGCCTCGGCAACGGCCTCGTCGCGACGGCTTTCGTTGATGCCGTATTCCTCGTTGACGTGCACGGCCTCGATCTTCAGTTGACGGCACAGTTCCAGCAGCACGGCGGGTGCCTGATCCCAGTGAGGCGCGGTGCGGATCAGGAGCGGGATGTTCAGGGTACCAAGGCTTTTGCTCAAATCGCGCAAATTGCGCAGCCAGAAATCGATCTTGCACGGCGCGTCGTCATGTTCCTGCCATTGCAGCGGGCTCAACAGGTACACAGCCACGGTCGGGCCACGCTCGGCGGCGGCCGCGAGGGCGGTGTTGTCGTGTTGGCGCAGGTCGCTGCGCAGCCAGATCAATTGCATGTCGGTCTCTGTCTGAATCATTAAATCAATCCACGCTGAATGAGCACCCGATGCGCCGAAAGAGGGTCTTCGGCCAGGAGCAGATCAGCGAAATCGGAAGTCTTTGCGGACAACTCGGCGTGGTGAATGCACACCGTGGGTCCGGCAATCAGTTTCGGGCAGCTGACGCCATTCAACAGTTTCGGTAGCTGCGCAAGGTTCAGGGCTTTGCTGGAATACAGCAGTACGCCACGGGCTTGCAGGGTATCGGTTGCCAGTGCCAGCTCTCCGGCCGGCAGCGGCCAGTCGAACACCTGCACCGGGCAATCGGCGCTGCTGATCAGCCAGGCGCAGAGCCAAAGGTGCGGCTCCAGCGGTAAATCCGAGTGATTGATCAGCAGCAGCGGCGCGGTGCGCAACTGACGGTTGTTATGGTAGATGCGTGCGCCGAATTTGCTGCGTAACCAGGCAAAAAAGAACACGCGCTCCATCTGCGCGCCGAACTGGCCCTGCCAGCGCTGTTCGAGATCGCTCAGCAGCGGCAGCAGCAATTGCTCGCAAAGTGTGCGCGGCGGATACAACGCCATCGCCTGGTTGATGCTGTCGTCGAGGCTGCGCTCGTTCAGGTGAGTGACCGCCAGCAAAGCAGCCTGGCGCAGCGGATGCCATTCGTCTTCAACCGGTTCGTTTAACGCCTGTGCCGTGTCGAGCAGCGGTTTGACCTGGCTGACCGCCACGCCGCGGTTGAGCCAGGTGAGGATGTTCTGGATGCGCTGCACATGGTCGGCGCTGTACAGACGATGACCCTTGGGTGTGCGCTGCGGAACGATCAGCCCGTAGCGTCTTTCCCAGGCGCGCAGGGTCACGGCATTCACGCCGGTCTGGCGCGCGACTTCGCGGATCGGCAGCCAGCCTTCGTCGAGGGCTTTCTTGAAGTCGGCGCCGAGGTCTTCACGGGCGCTGGTGTCGGGTGAGTCGTTCATCAAATGGCGTTTCGCAGGCTGAGGTTTTCCGGATGCGGTTGCAGGTACACCTGCTGCGCAATGTAGGGATCCGGGTGGAGGCGAAAGTGATGCTTGAGCAGCGTCAGCGGCACCACCAGCGGCACGATGCCGTGCCGGTACTGGCCGATGATGTGTTGCACTTCCTGTTTGTCTTCGGGGGTGATGACCTGTTTCAGGTAGCCACTGATGTGCTGCAGGACATTGCTGTGGGTGCGGCGGGTGGCGCATTTTTTCAGCGCCGCCATCAGTTCGCTGAAATAGCGCGGGCCGAGCTCGTCCGGCGCTGTCTGGCCCATGTTGCCCAGCAGATTGCCCAGCGTCTTGTATTGCACCGGGTTGTGGGCCATCAGCAGGTATTTGTAGCGCGAGTGAAATTCGGTCAGTGCACGGCGGCTCAAGCCCTGCTCGAGCACCTGCTGCCATTCGCGGTAGGCGAGCACGCGGGTGATGAAGTTTTCCCGCAGCACCGGATCGTTCAGGCGCCCGGCTTCCTCCACCGGCAGATCCGGATGCTGCGCACAGAACGCCTCGGCGTAAATGCCACGCCCGCCACCATTCACCGGTGCACCGTTGGCGTGGTAGACCTTCACGCGCTCCAGACCGCAGGAGGGCGATTGCTGCATGAAGATGTAGCCGCAGATGTCACTGAGTTCCCCCGCCATTTTCTCGCCGTAAGCGGCCAGTGGCTGGGTGACGTTAATCGACGGATTGACGGTGCCGACCGCTTCAGGCTTGGCCGGGTCGCCCACAAGTCGAATCGGCTCGCGGGGAATTCCCAGACCGATCGCTACTTCAGGACAGACGGGAACGAATTCAAAATGCTCGGCCAGGGTGCGGCTGCACAGCCGCGATTCCTTGTGTCCGCCGTTGTAGCGGACCTCGGCGCCCATCAGGCAGGCGCTGATGGCGATTTTCGGTAGGGACGTCGATGAGTCGGACATGCAGCAACCTCGAATCTAAACCTGTACAGACAAACTGATCTGTACAACATGCCTTCAGCATAGATTCATGGGTGTACAAGTCAAATTGTTTGTATAAGTTTTTTTGAGGTTTTTAGCGCCAGCCCATTTTCCAGCGTGAGTCATCCTGCAGGACCTGCCAGTCGCATTGCTCGGTACGCCGGGTCAGCACCGCCTGCAATTCGATCGCCAGCACCGTACCTTCTTCGTCGCGGAACAGTTCGGTCACCAGAAAATGCTTTTCACGGTTTTGCGGGTGGGCTGCTGTCCATTTCGACAGCAGCAATTTGCGCGGATTGATACGGTTCACTGCAGGTGTTCGTGCAAGCGTCTTGCAGCCTCCTGACCACTGAGCCACGCCCCTTCGACCCGACCCGACAGGCACCAGTCGCCACAGGCGTACAGGCCCAGATCGGCATCGGCCAGGGTGCCCCATTCATGACTGCTGGCCGGCCGGGCATAGAGCCAGCGGTGGGCGAGGCTGAAGGTCGGGGCCGGCATGGCGCTGTGCAGCAATTCGGCGAAGGCGCCGTGCAATTGTTCGATCACCGCTTCCTTGGGCAAGTCGATGTGCTGCCGGCTCCAGGCACTGGTGGCGTGCAGGACCCAGGTGTCGCACGTGGTGTCGCGTCCCGGTTTGCTGCGGTTGCGGGCCAGCCAGTCGAGGGCGCTGTCCTGGACGAAGCAGCCTTCGATCGGCGTATCCAGCGGCGTGTCGAAGGCGAGGGCGACCGCCCAGGTCGGATCCATTTTTACCCCGGCGGCGGCACCGGCGAGTTTCGGCGCGGCGGCCAGCAGGGCGGTGGCCTGAGGCGCCGGCGTGGCGATCACGACGTGGCTGAACGGCCCGTGGGTGAAGCCTTCGGCGTCCTGCAGGTGCCAGTGTTCTTCACCGCGATAGACCTCGGTGATCCGGCAGGCGAACTGCACTTCCAGTCCGTCGAGCAGGCCTCGGGTGATGGCGCTCATGCGCGGCGTGCCGACCCAGCGGGTCTGTTCGTCCGGCGACAGGTTCAATTGCCCGCCATGAAAGGTGTAGAGCTGCGGTGCCCATTCGGCGACCCAGCCTTTGCTTTGCCAGCGCTGGACTTCGGTCACGAAGCGTCGGTCACGGGCGGTGAAGTATTGCGCGCCCATGTCCAGCGAGCCGGCGTCGCTGCGCTTGCTCGACATGCGCCCGCCGCTGCCTCGGCTTTTATCGAACAACTGAACGGTATGCCCGGCATCCGTCAGGGCCTGGGCGGCGGAGAGTCCGGCGATGCCGGTGCCAATGATTGCGATAGGTACAGTCATAGGGGCCTCGTTTACCTTTCTGTACAGACTACGCCGTGGATGAAACCTGTACAATTCTGTTTTTTGGTATAACTTCCAGCGTTCTGGTTCTGACAGCTTGGCCTATGGTTAAACAATAGAGCCTGCCCGATAGAAAAGATCCCTGTTTATAAAAATAGACTAGTGATCGGGGTAAAACGCCACGCGAGGTAGAAGTCATGCACATATTGCTGACCGGCGGTACTGGATTGATCGGACGTCAGCTTTGCCGGCACTGGTCCGGGCAGGGTCATCGCCTGACGGTCTGGAGTCGTCGTCCGGAAAAAGTCGCGAAAATCTGTGGCGACCAAGTGCGTGGTATTGCGCGTCTGGAAGAACTTGGCGACGAGCCGGTCGACGTGATCGTCAACCTCGCCGGCGCGCCGATTGCCGACCGGCCGTGGACCCATCGGCGAAAGGCATTGTTGTGGAGCAGCCGGATTACGCTGACCGAATCGTTACTGGCGTGGCTGGAACATCGCGGGCAGAAACCGTCGCTGCTGATCTCGGGTTCGGCCGTGGGTTGGTACGGTGACGGCGGCGAGCGCGAGTTGACCGAAGACTCGCCGCCGGTGATCGACGATTTCGCCAGCCAGTTGTGCATCGCCTGGGAGGAAACCGCGCAACGCGCCGAAGCGATGGATATTCGTGTGGTGCTGGTGCGCACCGGGCTGGTGCTGTCGGCCGAGGGCGGCTTTTTGTCGCGCCTGCTGCTGCCGTTCAAGCTCGGGCTGGGCGGGCCTTTGGGCAACGGTCGGCAGTGGATGCCGTGGATTCATATCGATGACCAAATCGCCCTGATTGATTTTCTTCTGCACCGCAATCAGGCGAGCGGTCCTTATAATGCGTGCGCGCCGAAACCTGTGCGCAATCGCGAATTCGCCAAGACGCTGGGCAGCGTGCTGCACCGCCCGGCGTTCATGCCGATGCCGGCCCTCGCGTTGAAGGTCGGGCTCGGCGAGATGTCATTGCTATTGCTGGGTGGCCAACGGGCCACGCCGAAACGCTTGCTGGAAGCGGGATTCACTTTCCGGTTCACGGATTTACGCGCGGCCCTGGACGATCTTTCCGGCCGCCTCTGAAATAGGACGTTGCATGACCGATCACGCCTTGCTTCTGGTCAACCTGGGGTCGCCGGCCTCCACTTCGGTGGCCGACGTGCGCAGCTACCTCAATCAATTCCTGATGGACCCGTACGTGATCGACCTGCCGTGGCCGGTGCGGCGGCTGCTGGTGTCGCTGATCCTGATCAAGCGCCCGGAGCAGTCGGCCCATGCCTACGCTTCGATCTGGTGGGACGAAGGTTCGCCGCTGGTGGTGCTCAGTCGTCGCCTGCAACAGCAGATGAAGGCGCAGTGGACTCACGGTCCGGTTGAGCTGGCCATGCGTTACGGCGAGCCGTCGATCGAGACAAGCCTGCTGAAACTGGTTGCGGCGGGGCATAAACGCATTACCCTCGCGCCGCTTTATCCACAGTTCGCCGACAGCACCACCACCACGGTGATTGAAGAAGCCAAGCGTGTGGTGCGTGAGAAAAAGCTCGATGTGCAGCTGTCGGTGTTGCAACCGTTCTACGATCAGCCGGAATACCTCGACGCGCTGGTGGCGAGCGCCAAGCCGCACTTGCAGCAGGATTACGATCACCTGTTGCTGAGCTTCCACGGTTTGCCGGAACGGCATCTGACCAAGCTCGACCCGACCGGCAATCATTGCTTCAAAAATGAAGATTGCTGCAAGAACGCCTCGGCGGCCGTAATGGCCACCTGTTATCGCGCCCAATGCCTGCGCACAGCGGCGCTGTTCGCTGAGCGCATGGGGCTACCGGACGGCAAGTGGTCGGTGTCGTTTCAGTCGCGGCTGGGCCGGGCGAAGTGGATCGAACCCTACACCGAAGCGCGGCTGGATGAGCTGGCCAAAAACGGCGTGAAGAAGATTCTGGTGATGTGCCCGGCGTTTGTTGCCGATTGCATCGAGACCCTGGAAGAGATCGGCGATCGCGGCAAGGAACAGTTCTGCGAAGCGGGGGGAGAGGAGTTGGTGCTGGTGCCGTGCCTGAATGACGACCCGCAATGGGCGAAGGCGTTGGCAACGCTGTGTGAACGGGCGCCACTGGCCCTTTGATGATCGTCGATGATTGATCGTTCCCACGCTCCGCGTCACTGGACGCGGAGCGTCCCCAGAGGCATTCCCACGCAGAGCGTGGGAACGATCAGTGTGGGGTGATCCGCGTGGGAACGATCTTGAAGCCAAGGCTTAGATCAGCGGCTCATCCGCCTTCTTGTGCTTCCAGCTGTCATTGCCCGGCAGGATCAGGTTCAGCGCAATCGCCACCACCGCGCACAGCGCGATGCCTTTGAGGCCGAAGTCGTCCGGGCCGGTGCCGGTGCCGACCAGCACACCGCCAATCCCGAACACCAGGGTCACCGACACGATCACCAGGTTGCGCGCCTCGCCCAGGTCGATCTTGTGACGGATCAGGGTGTTCATCCCCACCGCCGCGATCGAACCGAACAACAGGCACAGAATCCCGCCCATCACCGGCACCGGAATGCTTTGCAGCAGGGCGCCGAACTTGCCGATGAACGCCAGAGTGATGGCGAAGATCGCCGCCCAGGTCATGATTTTCGGGTTGTAGTTCTTGGTCAGCATCACCGCGCCGGTGACTTCCGCGTAGGTCGTGTTGGGTGGACCGCCGAACAGGCCGGCTGCGGTGGTCGCGATTCCGTCACCGAGCAGGGTGCGATGCAGGCCTGGTTTCTTCAGGTAGTCGCGACCGGTCACGCTGCCGACCGCAATCACGCCGCCGATGTGCTCGATCGCCGGGGCCAATGCTACCGGGACGATGAACAGGATCGCCTGCCAGTTGAACTCCGGCGCGGTGAAATGAGGAAGCGCAAACCATGGGGCCGCCGCAATCTTAGCGGTGTCGACGACACCGAAATAGAAGGACATGGCGAAACCCACCAGCACGCCGGAAATGATCGGCACCAGACGGAAGATGCCTTTGCCAAACACCGCCACGATCAACGTGGTCAGCAGTGCCGGCATCGAAATCATCATCGCGGTCTGGTAATGGATCAACTCCGAACCGTCGCCGGCCTTGCCCATCGCCATGTTTGCGGCAATCGGCGCCATGGCCAGGCCAATGGAGATGATCACCGGGCCAATTACGACTGGCGGCAGCAGACGGTCAATGAACCCGGTGCCTTTGATCTTCACGGCCAGGCCGAGGAAGGTGTAGACGAAACCGGCCGCCATCACGCCGCCCATGGTCGCGGCGAGGCCGAACTGGCCCTTGGCGAGAATGATCGGGGTGATGAAGGCGAAGCTCGACGCCAGGAACACCGGCACCTGACGCCCGGTGACGATCTGGAACAGAATTGTCCCAAGACCTGCGGTAAACAGTGCCACGTTCGGGTCCAGGCCCGTGATCAGTGGCATCAGCACCAGGGCGCCGAAAGCCACGAACAGCATCTGTGCGCCGGACAGTACCGTGCGCCAGAGCGGATCGTTGAACTCTTGCTGCATGCTTACGCGTCCTTCTGCTTGGTGCCGAAGATCTTGTCACCGGCATCGCCAAGCCCAGGAATGATGTAACCGTGCTCGTTGAGTTTCTGATCGATGGACGCGGTGTAGATGATCACGTCCGGGTGAGCTTTCTCGACAGCGGCAATGCCTTCCGGCGCGGCAACCAGCACCATCGCGCGGATGTCCTTGCAACCGGCCTTCTTCAGCAGGTCGATGGTCGCAACCATGGAGCTGCCGGTGGCGAGCATCGGGTCGATGATCATTGCCAGGCGTTCGTCGATTTCCGGAACCAGTTTTTCCAGATAGGTGTGGGCCTGCAGGGTTTCTTCGTTACGGGCAACGCCGACGGCGCTGACCTTGGCACCCGGGATCAGGCTCAGCACGCCTTCGAGCATGCCGATGCCGGCACGCAGGATCGGCACGACGGTAATCTTCTTGCCGGCGATTTTCTCGACCGACACGGTGCCGCACCAACCTTCGATATCGTAGGTTTCCAGCGGCAGGTCTTTGGTCGCTTCATAGGTCAACAGGGCACCGACTTCCTGCGCGAGTTCGCGGAAATTCTTGGTGCTGATGTCTGCACGGCGCATAAGGCCAAGTTTGTGACGGATCAGCGGATGGCGGATCTCTTGGATGGACATGGGGAAAGGCTCCGGCGGCGGGCAAAAAAACCGGCCTAGATTAATCTATCCGAGGGTGATGTCCTATAGGACATACAGTACGTTAGTCCACAAATGCTTGATTCGGCCCCGGTTGATGCGTACCTTTGCCCGCTTTTCCGAAATCCGTCCCCCCTGGAGAGCGCCATGTCCGCTGATCTCGAGCATATCCGTCAAATCATGCGAGAGGCTGACTGCCTGTACACCGAAGCTGAAGTCGAGGCTGCCATTGCCCGCGTCGGTGCACAAATCAACGAACAACTGGCTGACAGCAACCCGGTGGTGTTCTGCGTGATGAACGGCGGCCTGATCTTCTCCGGCAAACTGCTGACCCATCTGCAGTTCCCGCTGGAAGCGTCCTACCTGCACGCCACCCGCTATCGCAACGAAACCAGCGGCGGCGATCTGTTCTGGAAAGCCAAGCCGGAAGTCTCGTTCATCGACCGCGACGTGCTGATCATCGACGACATCCTCGACGAAGGTCACACCCTGGGCGCGATCATCGACTTCTGCCGTCACGCCGGCGCACGTAAAGTGCACACCGCTGTGCTGATCGACAAGGACCACGACCGCAAGGCTCGTCCTGACCTCAAAGCCGACTTCGTCGGTCTGCCGTGCATCGACCGTTACATCTTCGGCTACGGCATGGACTACAAAGGTTACTGGCGCAACGCCAACGGAATTTTTGCCGTCAAGGGAATGTAATCAATGAACACGCCGGGCTTTCTTGATCAAACGCTGTTTGCCGAGTTGGCCGAGAAAGCCGCGGCCAGTCCTCGCGGGCGTCAGCACCACAACTTCCATCAGATGGAGGAGGCCTGCCACCGCATGGCGGTAGGGCTGCAACCTTGCACCTACATTCCGCCACACCGTCATTTGGGTGACAACAAGGCGGAAACCTTGCTGGTACTCAAAGGAAAGCTCGGTTTGCTGATCTTTGACGAAACCGGTGCGGTGGTGAAAAAGCAGGTATTGCAGGCCGGTGGCGAGTGCCTTGGGGTGGATCTGCCAGTCGGGGTATTCCACGGTCTGGTCGTTCTGGAAGCCGACAGTCTGATGTTCGAGTGCAAGGCTGGGCCCTATCGTCCGGTTGGAGAGGGCGAGCTTGCGCACTGGGCCCCACGCGAAGGCGAGGCCGGGGTTGCGGAGTATCAGGCCTGGATGCACGCGCAATTCGACTGAGCGAATCCGCAATGAAAAGGCGCAAGCGTCCGTAGGTGAAGCTTGCGCCTTTTGCTTTACAGAACCCTGTAAAACCCGTGCTAGAGTGCTCGGCCCCGCCCCCCGGAGCCTGTCATGAGCCTCTTGATCCGCAGCTGCGCCGCCCTGTTGCTGACCCTCAGCCTGCCCCTGGCCGCCGCCCCGATGCACAGTCAATTCCTGCCGCCGGACGACCTGACCCTGCGCGATGCCGAACCCGAGCAGCAGCAACTGTTGCAGGTCACCGATTATTCCGTGGTCGTGGGGGCCCAGCGCCAGTCCAACCAACAGCCGATCCCGGTGACCTCGCCATTGATGATCCGCCTCAAGGGCAAATCCCTGAACAAGGGCGCGACGATCAATCAGGTGCTGGTCAACTTCGATGGCGAAAGCAAAAGCCTGAAAAAACCGATTTATGACGACAAGAGCAAGACCCTGACGCTCTTCTACCCGCTGGCCCAGTACCGGGTGGTGATCGATCTGTTGCGCAACGACACCGTGTATTGCCAGTTCCTGACCTATGCCAATGGCCACATCTGGGCCGATTTGCACACCGGCAGCACGCGCTCGCGTTGAGCCTTGTGCCTGCGCAGGGGTAAACTGCCCGCCCCGTGAAATGTCTGCGAGCTGGAGTCGGCAATGCGTAAAGATAAGAAGCAAGTGATTGGTGACGAGATCGGCGATGAGCAGATCAAGCTGTTCCTCGATTTTGAGCCGGTCGACGCCACCTCGCCGTCGCTGCACAAACTGGTCAAGGCTTACCGTGGCCTGCGCATCGACGATTTCGAGCGTTTTCTGACGTTCTTCGTTGCAGCCGGTTATGACGTGGACGGCAAGGACGAGCACGGCAAGACCTTCGTCGACCAGATCCGCGATCAGCGCAACGCCCCGGAATACATCGAGCTGATCGAGAAAGCACGCGGCTGATCGCCCGAAGTTTTCCACAGGCATAAAAAAACGCCCCGCACTCACCGAGTGCGGGGCGTTTTTCATGGAGCCGAATCAGGCGTAGCTTTCGGTCTCGTTGCTGGCTTCAACCAGTTCCAGCGCGACGTTGTTCTGCGTGTTGATCTTGCGATACAACGCAGCGTCGGTTTCCAGGACCTTTTCACGGGCCGGGAAGATTTCCGCCAGTTTGGCAGCCCATTCACCCTTGGCCTTGGCCGGGAAGCACTTCTCGATCAGTTCGAGCATGATCGAAACGGTCACCGAAGCGCCTGGCGAAGCGCCGAGCAGGGCGGCGAGGGAGCCGTCCTTCGCGGCCACCAGTTCGGTACCGAATTGCAGGATGCCGCCCTTTTTCGGGTCTTTCTTGATGATCTGCACCCGTTGGCCGGCCACTTCCAGGCGCCAGTCTTCGGCTTTCGCCTCGGGGTAGAAACGGCGCAGGGATTCCAGGCGCTGTTCCATCGACTGCATCACTTCGCTGACCAGGTACTTGGTCAGGTCCATGTTGTTTTTCGCCACGGCCAGCATCGGCCCGATGTTGCCGGCGCGAACCGACAGCGGCAGGTCCATGAAGGAGCCATGCTTGAGGAACTTGGTGGTGAAGCCGGCGTATGGCCCGAACAGCAGGGATTTCTTGCCGTCGACCACGCGGGTGTCGAGGTGCGGCACGGACATCGGTGGCGAACCCACGGCGGCCTGGCTGTAAACCTTGGCCTGGTGATGCTTGACCACTTCCGGGTTGTCGCAACGCAGCCACTGGCCGCTGATCGGGAAGCCGCCGAAGCCTTTGCTCTCTTCGATGCCCGAGGCTTGCAGCAGCGGCAGGGCCGCGCCACCGGCGCCGAGGAATACGAACTTGGCGTCGACTTCACGGCTGCTGCCGCTGTTGACGTCCTTGATGCTGACGGTCCAGCCGTTGCCGTTACGCTTGAGGCCGGTCACGCGCTTGCAGTACTTGACCTGGGCATCGGGTGCGCTGGTCAGGTGCTTGAGCAACTGATTGGTCAGGGCGCCGAAGTTGACGTCGGTGCCGTTGATCACGCGGGTGGCGGCGAGCACCTGGTCTTTCGGACGACCCGGCATCATCAGCGGCATCCACTCGGTCATCTTCGCCTTGTCTTCGGTGTATTCCATGTCGGCGAAGGCGTGGTGCTTGCGCAGCGTATTGAAACGTTCCTTGAGGAACGACACGCCTTTCTCACCCTCGACGTAACTCAGGTGCGGCACCGGGCTGATGAAGGATTTGCACGAGCCGAACGTGCCTTTCTTGGTCAGGTACGACCAGAACTGCTTCGACACCTCGAACTGGGTGTTGATGTGCACGGCTTTCTTGATGTCGACGGTGCCGTCGGCAGCCTGTGGCGTGTAGTTCAGCTCGCACAGGCCGGCGTGGCCGGTACCGGCGTTGTTCCAGGGGTTGGAACTCTCCGCGGCACCGGAATCCATCAGCTCGACGACTTCCAGCTTGATCGCCGGGTCGAGCTCTTTGAGCAGTACTGCGAGGGTGGCACTCATGATGCCGGCCCCAACCAGAACTACGTCGACTGCTTCGTTATGCGCCATTTAACGCGTCTCCAAAATCTGCAGCACCAAATTGTCGGCATGGCTGCCAGGCGTCCAGGGCAGGTCAGTTGAGCCCCGGGTATCCTTGGTCAGGTGTGCCATGTCCGAATCTTCGCAATTTTTCGCAACTTCGACGGATGCGTGCGGCCTGGCTTCAAGAGTCCTATGAACTCATTTCGGCACGGGGCTGGCAATTCGACTTATGGTCGAGACATCCGTTTGTGCAACCAAATCCGTAGCGGACAGGCTTCAGGCTCCGGTATTCGAGGCGTTCCCGTTCCTGTGTCGTTGGGCTGTTTCAGACGCTAATGGTGCATGTTCAGACGCAAAACTATTCATTTGCTCGCCACACTCTTGTGAAGTTGTGAAAACCCGTTTTTTTCACGCTCTTTTGAAGACGTGAACCTCAAAAAGGGCTGTCCGGGGCTGGCACCGTGCCCGAGGGGGCAAACAACTCAGTGGCCGAGCGTCATGACAGCTCTGCAGATTCGCGAAAAGCGGGATTTGCCAGGGAAACAGCAAGCACGCCAGCTTCACTCGATCTGTGTGGGCGGCTCTCTGTGGGCGATTTGGATGCCAATGCAAGCGCATTGACGCTGTTGCGGGGCCCGATCAGGAGACGTCCTTATAATCGGGGGGAGATTGTATCGAAGAAATGCGGGGAGTTGGTCGAGTTTAATGACTTTTATTAGGCATCCGGTCAGATGCTCAACATCGCCTGAGCACGTGCGCGTGGGCGCTGCTGTTCGACCCGGGCGCTGGCGGGAAGTGGCTGGTGCAACCAGTTGAGGCGGATTTCCTCGATTTCGACCCAGCCGCCACCCATCGGTTGCAGGCTGCATTGCTTGAAGGCCTGGCAATGGCCGTTGCGGTCGAGCAGGGCGAAGCTGCGGTGCAGCGGGCGTGGGGCGAACAACGAGATCAGATAGCGCATGGCAGTGCTCCTTTTGGGGATCTGTGAGCAAGATTGTCAAAAGGCCGTGACGCGAACGTGTATGGGGAGTGAAGAATGTGTGACAGGAACCGCTGGCGGCGGGTTTTGTCTGACATTTCAGTGCTGGTGACCCACAGTGGCCCACCGCTATACTGCCGGCCTGTCTGTGCCTGATTCTGGAGAGAAGAGCATGTTGCAACGCCTGTTGTTCGGTTTGATCACTGTGACCAGTTTGACCCTGGTTGGCTGCGCCCACAGCCCGCAACAACTGAGCCCGGAACCGAAGCTGACCACTCAGCTGGCACCGGTCGGCCATGGTCAGCCTGTCGTGGTCCGCGTGGTCGACGGTCGTCCGTCGCCAACTCTCGGCACCCGTGGCGGCCTGTACCCGGAAACCAGCGCCATCACCGTGCAGCGCGAGCAGATCCTGCCGAAGCTGCAGGCCCAGGCTGAAGCCGCCGTGCGTCTGCTCGGGTTCACCCCGACCAACAACGCGCCCAATGCACCGCAACTGACCGTGACCCTGGCCGAACTGAAATACCAGTCGCCGAAGGAAGGCATGTACGTGACTGAAGCCACCATCGGTGCGACCTTCCGCTCCTACGTGCAGAACGCCAACCGTCGCTACAGCGGCCGTTACGGTGCCTCGCTGGACCAGCGTTTCGGCATGGCGCCGAACCAGGAAACCAACACCAAACTGGTCAGCGACGTGCTGAGCGATGCGCTGACCCGTCTGTTCAAGGACCCGACCGTGGGTCAGGTCCTCGCCGAGTAAGTGTTCGGTTGATGTGAAAAAGCCCGGGGCCAGTGATGGTTCCGGGCTTTTTCGTTCAGGCAGCTTGCGAATAGAAGTCGAGGACGCTGACACCAGTCAGCAAATCAGTCTCGGGCAAGTCCGCATGCTGGTGCCCGCCGAGGGCGCAATACACCAGCCAGTGACGGTCCTGAACATTGAAGGCCAGGCTGCCGACGAGGGTCTGCTGTTCGTCGGACGGGGAGATGAGGTACAGGCGATCCTGGTTTTCAGCGTGAAGCATGTCGCGTTCCGTGTCGGTTTCGAGGCGCGCAGGGTGACTGAAACAAATGACGATGCCGTGACACAGGACAGCCATCGGTCGATTGAGGGGTTATTTGTCGCAAAGGCTAGGGCAGTCGGGGAGGGTTTCGGTAGAATCCGCGCCGCGGTCGTCGGTCTGGCGTTCGCCATACCGGTTTAGATTGAGGTCTGTGATGTCGCTGCACTTGATGACGCTGTTTACCGCCCATCCCGCCAAACTGATCAACCTGCTGGCCCTTTTGCTGGCCTTCCCCGGCAGTTGGCTGCTGCACGCGACCCGCCGCCGTGAACAACGGGCGATGGCCAGTATCGCGGCCCAGCGTCAGAGTCAGCCGGATCAGGAACCGGTGCTGGATTGGGCGACCCTGCGCATGAACCGCTTCTTCTACCGCTTCGGTTTTGCCTGCCTGGGCCTGGCGTTGCTGGTGTCCTGGATCAGTACCCGCTTCTGAACGAAAAACGGCGCCCGAAGGCGCCGTTCTTGTATCCAGCCGACACCGCTTACAGCGGCAGGCCAGCCTTGACCCGGTACTGATTGCGCACCGGCGTCGCATATTGCAGCACCAGATACGGACGATGCTCCTCGGGGCAGGCGTCCAGACGGTTCTGCCATTCTTCCTGGGCCTTGGCCAGTTCTTCGGCGCCAAACACCTCGGCAGCCTTCGGTACGTTCAGCTGGGGATCGGCATCGGCCCACTGCGCGTACGCCAGGTAGTGCACCGGGAACAACCGGTAGCCACCGAGAATCTGCTTGTCCATCTCGACCGCCAATTGCTTGGTGTCCTCGAACAGCTCGGTGATCGGCGCGGCGAAGTTCACGTGCACCCGGCCCTTGTAGCCGGTGATGCCCTTGGCAATGCTCACGTCATCCTCGCCCGGTGCCTTGCTGTAGGTGCCGGTGGTGGCGCGGATGTACAGCTCGCGGGCCTTGGCCTGGTCGCACGGATCGTATTCGTAGCTGATCGACACCGGGGTCAGGTTCAGCGACTGAATGACTTCGCCGAACGGCTCGTCCTTGCGGCTCATGTGGAACATCTTGAGGATCGCCGACTCGGTACGGTCGTCGCCATCCTTCGCGCGGCCTTCGGCCTGGGCGATCCAGATCGAGGCGCAGTCATTGCGGATCGAGTGGTTGATGTAGGCCGACAGCAGTTGGTAAGCGGCCATTTTCTCGCGGCGCCCGGTGATCGAGCGATGCACGATGAAGCTCTTGTTCAAGCGCATCAGGTCGCTGACGAACGGCTTTTGCAGCAGGTTGTCGCCAATCGCGATGCGCGGGGTCGGCAGGCCGGCGTGGTACACGGCGTAGTTGACGAAGGCCGGGTCCATCACGATGTCGCGGTGGTTGGCGATGAACAGATAAGCGCTGCCGGACTTGAACTGCTCGACACCGGTGTAGGTCACGCCGTCGGTGGCGCGCTCGATGGTGTGGTCGACGTAGAACTCGACCTTGTCCTGCAAAGTGGCCACGGAGGTCACGTCGGCAAACTCACGACGCAGCCGATGGGCTATAAGTGGTTTGAGCATCCAGCCGAAGGCACCGGCAAAACGCGGGAAGCGGAAGTGGGTGAGGATATCTAGAAACGCCTTGTCGCCGAGCAGTCGCGCCAGTACCGCAGGTACTTCGCTGTCGTCGTAAGGTCGGATGGCATCGAATTCGCCCATCATGCTCTCTTGTTGGAAACGGCTAGGGTAAGTAAAGGTTTTGATCGAAAACCAACGGGGCACGGTCTGAAAAAGTAGCCAGACAAAAATAGCCCTGCAAATAGACCGGCGATTATACGCACAAGTCACCCGGGAGACCGCGATGCTGGAAAGCGCAGTATATGAATGTCCGTATTGTGGTGAAGAGGTCGAGACGACCGTGGATCTCTCCGCTGGCGACCAGACCTATATTGAAGACTGTCAGGTGTGTTGTCGGCCGATCACCTTTGTGTTGCAGGTCCATGGAGAGGACTGGTTTCTGGAAGTCTTCAGCGAAAACGAGTGAGGCGCGGCCATGCAGCGAATCTACGAGCCGGAAAACCTGATGGAAGGCGAGATGCTCAAGGGCATGCTCGCCAGCGAGGGCATCGAGGCGCATCTGGTCGGGCGCGATCTGCTGGGCGGCACGGGGGAGTTGCCGATCTTCGGACTGTTGGGCCTGTCGGTCGATAACGACCAGGCCGAATACGCCCGCGAGCTGATCAGTGCGTACAATGCCGCGCTGCCGCTGCCCGGCGATGAACCGGACAGCTATCCCGGGACGCTGGTCTGTTAGGCTGGCGTTCGTTTTATTTGTGAGTCGTGCTGCCCCATGTGTGGACGTTATGCCCTGTTTCGCTGGAACCGCGATTTCGCGAGCCTGCCAGGTTTTCCCGCCGATCAGCAGGCGCAGTGGAACATTTCCCCCAACGATTCGGTGTTGATGCTGCGCGCCGAACCCGACGGCCAGCGCACGCTGGCCCGTGGCCGTTGGGGGCTGACACCGCCATGGCTGACCGACATGTCGCGCACCCCGGCCCATGCCAGGGCCGAAACCGTTGCCGAACAGCCGATGTTCCGCGAAGCCCTGCGCCTGCGCCGCTGCCTGCTGCCGGCCAACGGTTTCTACGAATGGCGCGGCAACGTGCGCAAACGGCCGTACTGGCTGACGCCGGGGGAAGGGGCGTCGTTGTTTTTTGCGGCGATCTGGGAAGCGTATCCGGTGCAGGAACAGGTGTGGCTGAGCACGGCGGTGATCACTCAGTCAGCGGCCAGTCAGCGCCGGCCGTTGATTCTCGATGAGGCGGGGCAGGCGGCGTGGCTTGATCCTGAAACGCCGTTGCATGTTCTGCAGGGTTTGCTCGCCAGCGAACCCGCCGCCTTGCGCGAGCGGGTGCTGGCGAATCTGGTCAATGATCCGAAGCTCAACGGGCCGGAGTGCCTGACTCCGGCCTAGCAGCAGATCAAGAGCCCCCCTCACCCTAACCCTCTCCCGGAGGGAGAGGGGACTGACCGAGAGATATTGCAGTAATACACCGACTTGAAAGTTCTTTGCTGAATCCATAATCGACACTAATTACCAGGTCGATGTATGACGGAAGACAGCTCGGTCGGCTCCCTCTCCCTCCGGGAGAGGGCTGGGGTGAGGGGGTGGCTCTTAAACCTTGAACTGGTTGATCAACCGCCGCTGCTGCTCCGCCAGTTTGGTCAGATCGGCACTCGCCGAACTCGACTCATCCGCACCACCCGCCACCTCATTCGCCACCTGACCGATATTGATCACGTTGCGGTTGATATCGTCGGCCACCGCGCTCTGTTCTTCGGCGGCGCTGGCGATCTGGGTGTTCATGTCGTTGATCACCGATACCGCCTGAGTAATAGTCTCCAGCGCTTCGGCTGCCTTGGCCGCGTGCTGCACGCTTTCGTCGGTGCGGTTCTGGCTGTCTTCCATGACCCGCACCACATCGCGGGTGCCCTGTTGCAGTTGCTGGATCATGCTCTGGATTTCTTCGGTGGCCTTCTGGGTTTTCTGCGCCAGGTTGCGCACTTCATCGGCCACCACCGCAAAACCGCGTCCTTGTTCACCGGCGCGGGCCGCTTCGATCGCCGCGTTGAGGGCCAGCAGGTTGGTCTGCTCGGCGATTCCGCGAATGGCGATCAGGATCGCGTTGATGTTTTCGCTGTCCTTGGCCAAGGTCTGCACCACGTCCACGGCCTTGCCGATTTCTACGGCCAGCACGCCGATCGAATTCGACGTGTCGCGCACGATCTGCATGCCCTGACTGGCGGCCTGATCGGCGTGGCTGGCGGCTTGTGCCGCTTGGGTCGCGTTGCGCGCCACGTCCTGCGCGGTGGCGGTCATTTCCTGCACGGCGGTGGCGACCTGATCGATCTCGGCCATCTGTTTCTGTATGCCGATATTGGTCCGGATCGCGATGTCGGCCGTGTGCTCCGAGGAATCGCTGACGCTCTGTACCGACGACACTACCTGCGTGATCATCCCCTGCAATTTGGCGAGGAAGGTATTGAAGCCTTTGGCGATTGAACCGAGTTCGTCATTGCGATCACTGGTCAAACGACGGGTCAGATCACCTTCGCCCTGGGCGATGTCATCGAGCATGGTCACCATTTGCTTCAGCGGACGGGCGATGCCGTGGCCCACCAACCAGATCACCAGCAAGCCGAGACCGGCAATGATCAGACCGACCATGGCCATGCCGAAGGTGTCGGATTTGCGCTGGGCGTCGAGGTCGCCTTGCAGCTTTTGCAGGTCGGCCATTACCGCGTCGAGCGGCAGTTGCAGCATCAGCGTCCAGCGCGCGTCGGTCTGGCCGATGCCGAACGGCAGGTACAACTCGATCCGGCCTTGCTCTTTATTGACGGTGTACGTCACTTCGCCGCGCTTGAGATTGGCCATGTTGGCAATCTGCTGGGCGTCGAGGATGTCGCTGACCTTCTCGCCGAATTTGCTCGGATCCTTGGTGTAGGCGACGATCCGACCGTTGCCGCCGATCAGGGCCATTTGCCCGGCGCCGCTGTACAGTTTCTGGTTGGCGCCCAGGAGCATTTCCTGGATGAAGTTCACCGACAGGTCGGCGCCGACGATGCCCTGGAACGCGCCGTTGAGCATGATCGGTTCAATAAAGGAGGCGAGCATGACGATCTTGTCGCCAACCTTGTACGGGGCCGGATCGATCACGCAGGATTTTTTGGTTTCCTTCGAGCACAGGTAGTACTCGCTGGCGCGCACGCCGGTGGACAGGACTTTCTGGTCGTCGACGTCCACCAGTTTGTCCAGACCGAGGGTGCCATCGTCGTTGCGGAACCACCACGGCAGGAAACGCCCGTTGGCGGCGTCGATACCGACCACGCTG
This sequence comes from Pseudomonas sp. CH235, assembly GCF_004368175.1. NCBI lineage: Bacteria > Pseudomonadati > Pseudomonadota > Gammaproteobacteria > Pseudomonadales > Pseudomonadaceae > Pseudomonas > Pseudomonas sp. CH235. Next base: position 338,418 of record NZ_RRZJ01000002.1, on the reverse strand, counting down.
GTGCCGACGTAGGCCGAATCGTTGTGGTCGAGTGCGTTCTTTTCCCAACCGATATAGGTGCCGAGAATCTTCGGGTTCTTCTCGACGTTTTCCTTGATCAGGCTGATCAGTTGCTCACGGCTGACGGTCAGTCGCGGCTGGCCATCGGCGCCCGGCGTGCCGAGCAGGGCGTTGACGCGCACCAGCCCACCGGCAATCAGAAGCGGCGCTTCCAGTTCGCGCTGGATCTGGCTGACCTGGGTTTGTGCCAGCGAGGTCAGGCGCTGTTCGATGACTTGCTCGAACTGGGCCTGGGTCCGTTGCTGGACCATTTCCTGGGTGCGGGCACCGGAGAACAGCGCGTACAGCACCAGCGCGGCGACTACGCTGAGTACGATGGCGCCGGCCAGGGCGGCTACGGAAAACTGGATCGACTTGAACTTCATGGGAGCTCCGCACGCGAGAGGACGTCTGCGCTGCTGTATCGGCAGCCACTATTGCGCCATGAGGTAAAGGGGGAGTAATTGCAGCGCAATGTCGCAAATGGATCAGTGCGCGACGCAGTTGCAGCGGGCCTGGTGGCGGATGTGAATTTTTTCCTACAGGTCTGGCGGGAGTTTTCTGAAAGTAGATGCAACACGTCCGTTGTATCTGGCGTCGATACAATTACCCGCCTAGGATACGCGGCAGGTTTTCAGGGAGCTTTTGAATGAACAAGACATTGGTTGTAAGTGCACTGAGTGCAGCGCTGTTGCTGGCCGGTTGTCAGTCGGTCAACACCACCAGCGGCGGTGCCGTGGGCGTGGAGCGCAAGCAGTACATGTTCAGCATGCTGTCCTCGCAAGAGGTCGACCAGATGTATGCCCAGTCCTACCAGAAGACCGTGGGCGAGGCGTCCAGCAAAGGCGTGCTGGACAAGACCAGCAACGATGCCAAACGCATTCAGGCCATCGCCAACCGGCTGATCGCCCAAGCACCGAATTTCCGTCCGGATTCGGCGCAGTGGAAATGGGAAGTGAACCTGATCAAGAGTGACGAGCTCAACGCCAACTGCGGTCCTGGCGGCAAGATCATTTTCTACACCGGGCTGATCGACAGTCTGAAGCTCACCGACGATGAAATCGCCGCGGTCATGGGCCATGAAATCGCCCACGCCCTGCGCGAGCATGGTCGTGAAGCCATGTCCAAGGCCTATGGCATCGAAATGGCCAAGCAGGGTGCCGGTGCGTTGCTCGGCCTGGGTCAGGACAGCCTGGCGCTGGCCGACACTGTGGCCAACTACGGCATGACGCTGCCCAACAGCCGCGCCAACGAAAACGAGGCCGACCTGATCGGTCTGGAACTCGCCGCGCGTGCCGGGTACAACCCGAACGCCGCCATCACTTTGTGGGACAAGATGAGCAAGGCCTCTGAAGGCGCACCGCCGGAGTTCATGAGCACTCACCCGTCTTCCAGCAGCCGCACGGCTGCGTTGCAGGCGGCGATTCCGAAGGTCATGCCGCTTTACGAGAAAGCGCCCAAGTCCTGAAACCATGATCGCTCCCGCACTCGGTGCGGGAGCGATCTGCCGGATCAAACCCAGCCGCTGCTCTGCATCGCCTTGTACACCGCGACGATCGCCAGGATCAGGAACGCCGAGGCGGCCAATCGACGGATCAGGGTCAACGGCAGTTTCTCCGCCGCAAAATTACCCGCCAGTACCACCGGCACGTTGGCAATCAGCATCCCCGCCGTCGTACCGATAATCACCAGCCACAGCTCCGGGTATTGCGCGGCCAGCATCACGGTGGCGATCTGAGTCTTGTCGCCGATTTCCGCGAGGAAGAACGCAATCAGCGTGGTCAGGAATGGCCCGAACTTGCGGGCGGTGCTGGCTTCATCGTCGTCCATCTTGTCCGGTACCAGCGTCCACAGGGCGGTAGCGGCGAAGCTCGCGGCGAGAATCCAGTGCAGGACGGAATCGGAGAAGAAGCTGCCGAACCAGGCGCCGACCGCACCGGCTGCCGCGTGGTTGGCCAGGGTCGCAGCGACGATACCGGCAATGATCGGCCAGGGTTTGCGGAAGCGAGCGGCGAGAATCAGCGCGAGCAGTTGCGTCTTGTCGCCGATTTCGGCCAAGGCAACGATTGCGGTGGGAACGAGTAACGAGTCCAGCATCAGGATTTCCTAAGGGGCGGGTCGACACGGCTATGACACGTACAGCCTTCCCGCCCCGGGTAAGGTGTGCGTGTCATAGGTCTTGTCAAACCCTGCGATCCGTCTGCTGCGGACGCTTGGGTCGCATACGCCATGATCTGAGGATCAAGTATGTTGACGTATGCCGGACGAGCTTGGCGCTCGTGGGAGACTACTCCCCTAGGACGGAGCGGATTCTGCCTAGGCGGAATCCATTCGGCAAGTGCTAATTTTCAGCCGCGCTTGGCCCGGTAAATCCGGAAACCATTGCCTTCGGCCTTGATCGCGCAGACCCCGAGATGCTCTTCGATCAACGGTTGATACTTCAGGAAACTGTTGGCAACCAGGCGAAGTTCGCCGCCGTTTTTCAGATGCTTGGCCGCTTTTCGCAGCAAGTTTTCGGTGGCGAAATAATCGGTGTGCACGCCGACGTGGAACGGCGGGTTGCTCAGAATCGCGTTCAAACCCATCGGCGCGGCGTCGATGCCGTCACCGGTCAGTACCTCGGCTTCCAGACCGTTGGCCGTCAGGGTCAGCCGGCTGCTGGCGGCGGCGAAGGCATCAACGTCGAGCAACGTGACCTGATTGTGCGGGTAACGACGCTTGACCGCCGCACCGAGTACGCCGGCGCCGCAACCGAAGTCCAGCAGATGACCGCTTGGCAGTTTGTCCAGGTGCTCCAGCAGCAGGGCGCTGCCGCGATCCAGTCGGCCATGGCTGAACACGCCCGGCAGACTGATGACTTTCAACGGGCCTTCGGCCAGCGGCAGTTCGTAGGTTTGCGCCAGGCTTTCCAGCGGTTTGGCTTCGGGAGCGTTAGCCACGGTCACTTGCCACAGCTGGCAATGGCGCGCGCTGTCGAGCTTGCGCGGCTTGCCGAACGGGTTGAGCTGTTTGGAAGCGCCTTCGATACCGCTGCGTTTTTCCCCGACCAGATACACCTCACGCCCGGCCAGGCGCGAAGCCACGGCGTTGAGGATGTAATCGGTCAGGTCCTTGGCCTTGGGCAGGAACACCACGGCGTTGGTGAATTCGCGTTCCGGGACGTTCACGCCAAAATGGCTGCGGCCTGCGAAGCGGGCTTCGAGTGCGGCCTGATCGCCGGCGTGCCAGCACCAGCCAAACGCATCGGGCAGGCGCCCCAGCAGATCATCGGCAGGCAAACCGGCCAGCAACACCGAACCCTGGAATAACTCGGCCTGACGAAGCAGTACTTCACTGCGCGGATCCATAACTGCTCCTGTGAAAAAAAGTGCCGCAGTTTATCAACTGACGACCCGCAGCGCCTTACCGCTGTAGAACGCCCGGGTGTTTTCCACCAGTTGGCCGACGATCCGCTGCCGCGCTTCGCGGCTGCCCCAGGCGTTGTGCGGGGTGACGATCAGGCGCGGGATGTCGGCAGCCAGCAGCGGATTGCCGTTGGTCGGTGGTTCGACGCTCAGCACATCGGTGGCCGCGCCGCCCAGATGACCGCTGCGCAAGGCGTCGGCCAGGGCCTGTTCGTCAATCAGCCCGCCCCGGGCGGTGTTGACCACGAAAGCGCCAGGTTTCATCGAGGCGAGTTCGCGGGCGCCGATGAAGTGCCGGGTGTGTTCGTTGAGCGGGCAGTGCAGGGTGAGGGCGTCGATCTGTGGCAACAGTTCTTCCAGCGGCAGACGATCCGGACGGGCCGGGCGCCCCGGAATCTGCCCCAGCAACACGCGCATGCCGAAGGCTTCGGCCAGACGCGCGACCGCGCCGCCGAGTTCGCCGTGTCCAAGCAGGCCGAGGGTTTTGCCTTCCAGCTCGACGATCGGGTAATCCAGCAGGCAGAACTGTTTCGCCTGCTGCCAGCGGCCTTCGCCGACGGCTTTTTGATAATCGGCCAGGCGTGTGGCGAGGTTGAGCAACAGCATGATCGTGTGTTGCGCCACCGACGGCGTGCCGTAACCCTGGCAGTTGCACACCGTGATGCCGTGGGCGCGGGCGGCGGCCAGATCGACGTTGTTGGTGCCGGTGGCGGTGATCAGGATCAGCTTCAACTGTGGGTTGGCGGCCATGGCGGCGGCGTCGATGAGGATCTTGTTGCTGATTGCCACGGTCGCACCTTGCAGGCGTTCGCTCACTTGCGCAGGCAGCGTCTGGGCGAACAGTTGCAGGTCGCTGAAGCAGTCACGCAAAGGGCTCAGATCGAGATCGCCAAGATCCAGCGACGGGTGATCGAGGAATACGGCGCGGTGGGCGTTCGTCATCAACTGTACCTGTTGTGCTTTGAAGGGAAGGCGTAATCTGCCGAGCCTACCAGATGAAACAACTCGTTACGCTTGGCCGAAAGGAGCCCCCATGTACTGGACCGAATTCTTGACCGTTGCCCTGATCCACCTGTTGGCCGTCGCCAGCCCCGGTCCTGATTTCGCCGTGGTGGTGCGCGAAAGCGTGACCCACGGGCGACGCGCGGGGACCTGGACCGCGTTGGGCGTGGGCACGGCGATTTTCCTGCACGTGGGTTATTCGCTGCTGGGAATCGGGCTGATCGTTTCCCAATCGATCGTATTGTTTAACGCCTTGAAATGGGCGGCCGCCGCGTACCTGCTTTACATCGGCTTCAAGGCTTTGCGTGCGCAACCGGCGAAAACCGTGACCGACGACCTGCACAAAGAAGCTGGCGAGCGCACCGCTCGGGGCGCCTTCACCTCAGGCTTCGTGACCAACGGTCTGAACCCGAAAGCCACGCTGTTCTTCCTGTCGCTGTTCACCGTGGTGATCAACCCGCACACCCCGCTGACAGTCCAGGCCGGTTACGGCATTTATCTCGCCGTCGCGACCGCCACCTGGTTCTGCCTGGTGGCCATGCTGTTCAGCCAGCAGCGCGTGCGCGCCGGTTTCGCCCGCATGGGCCACTGGTTCGACCGCACCATGGGCGCGGTGCTGATCGCCATCGGCGTGAAACTCGCGTTCACCGAGATGCATTGATCCTTCTGGGCTGTCATCTGTTTCGGCAAATGCTGGCGCAAAGCTAGCATTTGTACGGCTCTGCAAATCATTCCTTTGGCTGATTTGGCTGACGTATAACGGTTCTAGAGTACGAAACTCCAAAGCCAACACCGTGCAGTCAGAAAAGGGATTCTTATGTTGCAGACTCGCGTTATTCCGCCCGCCGAAGGGGCGTACCAGTATCCACTGCTGATCAAACGGCTGCTGATGTCGGGCGCCCGTTACGAGAAAACCCGCGAGATCATCTACCGTGACCAGCTGCGCTACAGCTACCCGACCCTGATCGAGCGGGTTGCGCGGCTGGCCAACGTACTGACGGCTGCCGGCGTGAAGGCCGGTGACACCGTGGCGGTGATGGACTGGGACAGCCATCGCTACCTCGAGTGCATGTTTGCGATCCCGATGATCGGCGCGGTGATCCACACCATCAACGTGCGCCTGTCGCCGGAACAGATCCTCTACACCATGAACCACGCCGAGGACCGCTTCGTGCTGGTCAACAGCGAGTTTGTCGGGCTGTACCAGGCCATCGCGCCACACCTGACCACGGTGGAGAAAACCCTGCTGCTGACTGATCTGCCGGAAAAAACCGCGGATTTGCCGAATCTGGTGGGGGAGTACGAGCAACTGCTGGCGGCCGCGAGTCCGCAGTACGACTTCCAGGATTTCGACGAAAACTCGGTCGCCACTACGTTTTACACCACGGGCACCACCGGCAATCCGAAGGGCGTGTACTTCACCCATCGGCAACTGGTGCTGCACACCATGGGCGTGTCGACCATCATGGGCGCCATCGACAGCGTGCGGCTGCTGGGCACCAACGACGTGTACATGCCGATCACCCCGATGTTCCACGTGCATGCGTGGGGTCTGCCGTATGTGGCGACAATGCTCGGGCTCAAGCAGGTTTATCCGGGGCGTTACGACCCGGAGTTTCTGGTCGAGTTGTGGCGCAAGGAAAAGGTCACATTCTCCCATTGTGTGCCGACCATCCTGCAGATGGTGCTCAACGCCAAGGGCGCGCAAGGCACCGATTTTGGCGGCTGGAAAATCGTCATCGGCGGCAGTGCGCTCAATCGTACGCTGTACGAAACGGCCAAGAGCAAGGGCATTCAACTGACGGCCGCCTATGGCATGTCGGAAACCGGGCCGCTGGTCTCGTGCGCGCACCTCAACGATGAATTGATGGCAGGCACCGAAGACGAGCGCACCACCTACCGCATCAAGGCCGGCGTGCCGGGGCCATTGGTCGAAGCGGCGATTGTCGACACCGAGGGCAATTTCCTCCCGGCGGACGGCGAGACCCAGGGCGAACTGGTGTTGCGTGCACCGTGGCTGACCGAGGGTTATTTCAACGAACCGCAGAAGGGCGCCGAGCTGTGGGCCGGCGGCTGGCTGCACACCGGCGACGTCGCCACGCTCGACAGCATGGGCGTGATCGACATTCGCGACCGGATCAAGGACGTGATCAAGACCGGCGGCGAGTGGATCTCCTCGCTGGACCTCGAAGACCTGATCAGCCGTCACGTCGCGGTACGTGAAGTAGCAGTGGTGGGCATCGCCGATCCGCAGTGGGGCGAGCGTCCGTTTGCCTTGCTGGTGGTCCGCGAAGGGCACGCCATCGGGGCGCGCGAGCTCAAGGAACACCTCAAGCCATTCGTTGAACTGGGGCACTTGAGCAAGTGGGCGATTCCGAGCCAGATCGCGCTTGTTACTGAAATTCCCAAGACCAGTGTCGGCAAGCTCGACAAGAAGCGCATCCGCCTCGACATCACCGAATGGCAGGCCAACAACAGCACCTTCCTCTCGACGCTCTGAGCCTCCTCTGGCGCGCCGAAAACGGCGCGCCAGACCCACCAAGCAAGCGCTTGGCTTGTGAAATTCGAATTTTCAGCCATCCTTGCCGTGCCGACATGTGTCGGACTGGCGAAAGGACTGTTCCAGAGTGGCCGGCAGCTGCAAATCACACTTTAGAGGGATCAAGCAGTACCACCTGCTGGCTATAGTCCGCTCAAGGATTTTTAAGAACGGGGCACACGCACAAACGGGGCGATGCAACATTGAAGCGATCTCGGGAAGCCTCTGGCGCCCGGTCCTTCAGGCGTTTTTAAAAGTACTCACTGCCATAACAATAATGCACATGGAGTAGCGTCGATGACCTCAGTAAACCAGTTCTGGCGCCGGGCAAAGCTGCCTCTGGCCGTCAGTCTTGCTTCTTCGCTCGCCGGGCCCGCATTCGGCGTCAGCTTCAACGTCGGTGAAATCGAAGGCCAGTTCGACTCCTCCCTGTCGATCGGTGCCAGCTGGTCCACCCAGAGCCCGAACAAGAACCTCATCGGCGTCAACAACGGCGGTCACGGTCTGTCCCAGACTTCCGACGACGGCCATGCCAACTTCAAGAGCGGCGAAACGTTCTCGAAGATCTTCAAGGGCATCCATGACCTCGAACTGAAATACGGCGACACCGGCGTGTTTGTCCGTGGCAAGTACTGGTACGACTTCGAACTGAAGGACGAGAGCCGCGAGTTCAAGGACATCAGCGACAGCAATCGCAAGGAAGGCGCCAAGTCCGCCGGCGGTCAGATCCTCGATGCCTTCGTCTACCACAACTATTCGATCGCCGATCAGCCGGGCTCCGTGCGCCTGGGCAAACAGGTGGTGAGCTGGGGTGAAAGTACCTTCATCGGCGGCGGCATCAACTCGATCAACCCGATCGACGTGTCCGCGTTCCGCCGTCCGGGCGCCGAGATCAAGGAAGGCCTGATCCCGGTCAACATGTTCTACGTGTCCCAGAGCCTGACCGAAAACCTGTCCGCCGAAGCCTTCTATCAGCTCGAGTGGGACCAGACTGTCGTCGACAACTGCGGCACCTTCTTCTCCCAGCCGGACATCATTGCCGACGGCTGCACCGACAACCTGCGCGTGCTGAACAAGCGTTCGCAGATCCCGGCCATTGCCCTGGGGCCATTGGCTGCCAACGGCGTCGACGTCAACGAGGAGGGCGTGCTGGTACGTCGCGGTCCTGATCGGGATGCCCGAGACAGCGGTCAGTGGGGCGCGTCCCTCAAATACATGTTCGAGCCACTGGACACCGAGTTCGGTGCCTACTTCATGAACTATCACAGCCGTGCGCCGATCTTCAGCGCCACGGGTGCACCGCAATCGGTCTACAACGGCGTGGCGGCATTGCCGGCAGCATTCCGGGCCCTGGGGCCGCTGGTGGTTGCAGGCAACTCGAACTACTTCGTCGAGTATCCAGAAGACATCCGTCTGTACGGTCTGAGCTTCTCCACCACCCTGCCTACCGGCACCGCCTGGAGCGGTGAAATCAGCTACCGTCCGAATGCGCCGGTACAACTGAACTCTACCGACATCCTGTTCGCCGGTGTGCGTCCCTTGGGCGGCACGTTTGCGAACGCATCGCTGCTCGACGGCGTGCCGGGTCAGGATTTGCACGGTTACGAGCGCAAGGAAATCACTCAACTGCAGACCACCTTCACGCACTTCTTCGATCAGGTCATGGGCGCGAGCCGTCTGACGCTGGTGGGTGAAGTGGGCGCGACTTACGTGGGCGGTCTGGAGAGCCGATCCGACAAGCGCTATGGCCGCGACCCGGTCTTCGGCCCGGGCGAATTGCCAGCCACCGGCGGCACCAACACCTGCGTCAACATCCTCAACAACGGCACCATCAATGGCGCCGGGCCAGGTTCCCCACAGAACAACCGTAGCCGCAATTGCAACAATGACGGTTTCACCACGTCGGTTTCCTGGGGTTATCGCGGTCGCGCCATCTGGGAATACAACGACGTGTTCGCCGGCGTGAACCTCAAACCGAACGTGGCCTGGTCCCATGACGTCAGCGGCTACTCGCCAGGCCCTGGCGGCAACTTTGAAGAAGGTCGCAAGGCGGTGAGCCTGGGCGTCGATGCCGAGTACCAGAACACCTATACCGCGAGCCTGGCTTACACCAACTTCTTCGACGGCAAGTACACCACCGTGGATGACCGCGACTTCGTGGCGCTCAGCCTCGGCGTGAACTTCTAAGCACTGCATTCAGGACGAACGAATTTATGAAAATAACAAAGAGTCTGTTCCACGCCGGTGTTCTGGGCCTGTCGCTGCTGGCGACCGGCGTCATGGCGGCAGTGCCTGCCGCCGAAGCGGACAAACTGGGCAAGAGCCTGACCCCGATGGGCGCCGAAATGGCCGGTAACGCCGACGGCTCGATCCCGGCCTGGAAACCGATGCCGAAGAACGCCGGCACTGTCGACAGCAAAGGCTTCCTGTCCGACCCGTACGCCAGTGAAAAACCGCTGTTCACCATTACCAAACAGAACGTCGATCAGTACAAGGCCAAGCTCGCGCCGGGTCAGTACGCGATGTTCCAGCGTTACCCTGATACCTTCAAGATGCCGGTCTACCCATCCCATCGCGGTGCCACCGTGCCGGATGCGGTATTCGCCGCCATCAAGAAGAACGCCACCACCACGACGCTGGTGTCGGGCGGCAACGGCCTGGAAAACTTCGATACCGCCGTGCCGTTCCCGATTCCGAAAACCGGTGTGGAAGTGATCTGGAACCACATCACCCGCTATCGTGGCGGTAGCGTGACCCGTCTGGTGACCCAGGCCACGCCGCAACCGAACGGCTCGTTCAGCCTGGTGTATTTCCAGGACCAGTTCGTGTTCCGCGACAAGATGAAAGATTACGATCCGGCGAACCCGGGCAACATCCTGTTCTACTTCAAGCAGAAAGTGACCGCGCCGGCACGTCTGGCCGGTGGTGTACTGCTGGTGCACGAAACCCTCGATCAGGTGAAGGAACCGCGTTCGGCGTGGGTCTACAACGCCGGTCAGCGTCGTGTGCGCCGCGCACCGCAAGTGTCCTATGACGGCCCGGGTACCGCGGCGGATGGTCTGCGTACTTCCGACAACCTGGACATGTTCAACGGCGCACCGGATCGCTACGACTGGAAACTGGTCGGCAAGCAAGAGATGTACATCGCCTCCGACAGCTACAAGCTCGACGATCCAAAGCTCAAGTATGCCGACATCATCAAGGCCGGGCACATCAACCAGGATCTGGCGCGCTATGAACTGCGTCGCGTCTGGCACGTGACCGCGACCCTGAAGGAAGGTCAGCGTCACATCTACGCCAAGCGTGACTTCTTCATTGACGAAGACACCTGGCAAGCGGCCGTGATCGATCACTACGACGGTCGCAACCAACTGTGGCGCGTGGCGGAAGCTCACTCCCAGGACTACTACAACGTGCAGGTGCCTTGGTACACCCTGGAAACCCTCTACGACCTGCAGTCCGGCCGCTACCTGGCTCTGGGCATGAAGAACGAAGAGAAATCGGCGTATGACTTCGGCTTCACCGCCACTACCAGCGACTTCACTCCTGCCGCCCTGCGTCAGGATGGTGTTCGCTAAGCTCCTGTAAACCGAGGCCGCATCCTCGTTAAAACGCCCCGACCGGTTCGGGGCGTTTTTTTGCCTGTCGCTTTTTCCGTAGACTTTTTGTAGCCATTTGTAGCAACGACCTTCATAACCGCTCCGTTTAAGGCTAGTCTGCGGGCATCTGCTACGCCGCCAACAGCCCTACAAACAAGAGCCGGCCATGACTGATCTGTCCCCACTTCCGGGCCCTGCAAGCGTTGCCGTCGCGGCACTGGACGGACGTTTTTTCCGTCCGCCGCTACCCGACGGCTACGTGCTGCGACCCCGTTTGTGCGAGCGCCTGAGCGCCGGGCTCGGAGGGCGTTTGTTGCTGGTCAGCGCCCCGGCCGGGTTCGGCAAGAGCTCGCTGGCGGTGGAGTTCTGTCAGAGTCTGCCGGCGCACTGGCAAAGCCTGTGGCTGGGTCTGAGTCCGCGGGACAACGATCCGGGGCGGTTTCTCGAGCGACTGCTCGAAGGTCTGCAGGACTATTTTCCGCAATTGGGCAGCCGGGCACTGGGACTGCTGAAAATGCGTCAACGTCATCAGCCGTTTGCGTTCGAAGAATGGCTCGACGGCCTGCTGGATGAACTGGCGCTGCATCTGCAACCGACGGCTCCGCTGCTGTTGGTACTGGATGACTACCACCTCGCTCAAGGGCCGGTGCTCGACCGTTGCCTGCAATTTTTCCTCAATCATTTACCTGACGGCCTGGTGGTCATGGTCACCAGTCGGCAGCGCCCGGACTGGCACCTGGCACGTCTGCGCCTGTCGCGCCAGTTGCTGGAACTGCACGAACAGGACCTGCGCCTGACCCACGACGAAGCCTTGGCACTGCTTGATCGTCACAGCAGTTCCCTGCGCGGTGAAGCGCTGGAAAACCTGATCCAGCGCAGCGAAGGCTGGGTGGCCGGGCTGCGTTTCTGGCTGCTGGCGATCGCTGAAGTCGGCACCGAATCAGCCTTGCCACAAGCGTTGAACGGCGGGGAAGGGCTGATCCGCGAATATCTGCTGGAAGAAGTCATCGATTGCCTGCCCGCCGAGATCCAGGCGTTTCTTTATGACACCGCGCCGCAGGAACGCTTTTGCAGCGAGCTGTGCGACGCGGTGCGCGAAGCCCACGACAGTGCGGAAATCCTGCGTTTCCTGCTGGCGCATCAGGTGTTCCTCGTGCCGCTGGACGAGCATGGGCACTGGTATCGTTATCACCACCTGTTTTCCGACCTGTTGCGCAGCCGGCCTATCGCCCGGGCACTGGTGCCGGCCGCGACGCTGCATCTGCGCGCCTGCCGCTGGTTCAATGCCCAGGGCCTTCTGGATGAAGCTGTCGAGCAGGCGCTGCGCGCAGGGCATCTGGACGTCGCGGCCAATCTGGTACAAAACCTGTCCGAGGAACAACTGCTGGCCGAGCAAAACGTCGGCATGCTGCTGCGCTGGAAAATGGACCTGCCCGACAGCCTGCTGATCAGCACCCCGCGCCTGATCGTGTTGTACAGCTGGGCGCTGGGGCTGGCCTGTCAGCTTGATGCGGCCGAAGAACTCGCCAGTCATCTGAGTCGTTTTCTGCCGGCACCTTCGGCCACCGCCCAGAAATCCATGCTGGCCCAATGGCTGGCGCTCAAGGGCATCATCGCCCGCGGGCGGGGCCATCGCGAGCAGACCATCGAGTATTGCAGCGAAGCACTGGAAAGCCTGCCGGCCAAGCGTTACGGCCAACGCCTGATGTGCCTCTCGACCCTGTCCAACCTGGCGATTGCCGACGGCGATCTGTGGCGTGCACGGGGCCTGAACCGCGAGTCGCTTGAGCTGGCGCAGCGGGTCGGCAATCCCTTGTTCGAGGCGCTGGCGCATTATGATCGTGCCCGCGTCCTGCAGGCCCGCGGCGAAATCCTGCGCGCGCTCGATGAAGTGCGCCAAGGGTTGGAGCGCTTGCGCGGATTGTCCGCGCAGCGTTTGTACGCCGTGCGTGCGCGACTGACGCTGTATGAGGGTTTTCTGCTGGCCATGCGATTGCAGCCTCAGGCGGCAAGGGCGCGATTGCAGGCGGGCCTGACTGAAGCAAGGGCCTGTCGTGACATCAGCGTGCTGATCGGCCACTGCGTGATCGCCCGGCTCGACGGCAGCAGCGGCGATTTCGCCAAGGCCTTCGCCGAACTGGCCGAAGCCGAAAGGCTGATGCACATATGGGATGTCCCGCCGATCTACTACCTGGCGATGATCACCCTGGTCAAATGTGAGCTGTGGCTGGCTCAGGGGCGTATCGATCTGGCCGAAGCCTGGCTGGCGCGACTGGGCCAGACCTACACCGGTGAACACGCGGCGGCACCGCCGGAATTTCATCCGCAACTGCCCTTGCACGTCGAGCTGCAACAGGCGTTGCTGGACGTCATACAGGGGCAACCGATGCTCGCCGAAGGGCGATTGAACGTGCTGCTGGAGAACGGCCAGCAAACCGGACGGCAACTGCTCAGCGTGATGGCGCTGACGCAAAAAGTGGTGTTGCTGTTGGCAAACAATCGTGAGCCTGAAGCGCGCAAGGCATTGAGTCAGGCACTGGAAGCGGCGTCCGGCGGCGTCCTGCAACCTTTCGATGTGCTGGTCAAAGAGCATGCTGACTGGTTGCGCGGGCAACTGTCACTGACTGCACCGACAGCTGCCGGTCAGCAATTGCTGGAACATTTCCCCCAGGCGCCGGCTCGTCCTGCAGCGGAATCCACGACGACCGAATCGCTCAGCAGTCGTGAGCTCGCCGTCCTGAGGTTGATCGCTCAGGGCTGCTCGAATCAGGAAATCAGTGATCAGCTGTTCATCTCGCTGCACACCGTGAAAACCCACGCCAGTCACATCAACAGCAAGCTGGGTGTGGAACGGCGCACGCAAGCGGTGGCGCGGGCGAAAGAGTTGGGGGTGTTGAACTGAATCTGCTGTTTTGCGCTGTGTCGGCATCCTGCGAGCCAACAACGTAAAATGGCGGAAATCAGCCTCTGCGCACTGTCTTCAATGTCTGTTCAGGATCTCCCATGACCGCTGCAAATCCCGCGCTCATTCGCGAAACTTTCCCCGTCGGCCCGCTCCAGTGCAACTGCACGATCATCGGCGATCCGATCACCAAAAAAGCCATTGTCGTCGATCCGGGCGGCAACCCTGACCTGATCATGGCCCGGCTCGATGCCCTCGGTCTGAAAGTGGTCAGCATCATTCACACTCACGCGCACCTCGACCACTTCCTGGCTTCCGGACAGATGAAAGAGAAGACCGGCGCCACCTTGCATCTGCACAAAGAGGATCAGTTCCTGTGGGACAACCTCGAGATGCAGTGCCAGATGTTCGGCGTGCCTTACACCCCGGTACCGTCTCCCGATCGCTGGTTGAGCGATGATGAGGAGCTGGCCTGCGGCTGTGGCGTGGCGCTGCACACGCCGGGGCATACGCCAGGTTCCATGAGCTTCTGGTTTTCCGAGGCTAAGCTGTTGATTGCCGGCGACACGCTGTTTCGTCGCGGAGTAGGGCGCACGGATTTGTGGGGCGGCGATCAGGCGACCATCGTGCGATCGATCAAGCAACGGCTATACACCCTGGATGAAGACGCGACCGTTGTAGCCGGGCATGGTCCGGATACGCGTCTGGGGGATGAGATGCGCGAGAACCCATTTGTGCGTGCCTAAACATTTTGTCACGGGTGCCCGGCGGAATTTTTGTGCATTGTCATGATCCAACGCCCGCACGGGCCAGTTGCCAATGGCCGCTGCACCACAGAATGCAAAATGTAGGAGCACTCCATGTTCACCACGCGTCGTTTGATTATTGTCGCTACTGCCGTGGCCGTCTTGTCCGGCTGCGCCTCGCCCAACCCGTATGACAATCAGGGTCAGGCCGACGGTGGCTCCCAGGGCATGAGCAAAACCGCCAAGTACGGTGGCCTCGGTGCGCTGGCCGGCGCGCTGGCCGGTGCCGCCATCGACCACAACAACCGCGGCAAGGGTGCGCTGATCGGCGCAGCCGTCGTCGGTGCCTCGGCCGCCGGTTACGGCTACTACGCCGACCAGCAGGAGAAAAAACTGCGCGCCAGCATGGCCAACACCGGGGTTGAAGTGCAGCGTCAGGGCGACCAGATCAAGCTGATCATGCCGGGCAACATCACGTTCGCCACCGATTCGGCGAACATCGCTTCCAGCTTCTATCAGCCGCTGAACAACCTGGCCAACTCGCTCAAAGAGTTCAACCAGAACCAGATCGAAATCGTCGGTTACACCGACAGCACTGGCAGTCGTCAGCACAACATGGACCTGTCCCAGCGTCGTGCGCAGAGCGTGGCGACCTACCTGACTTCGCAAGGCGTCAGCGGTGCCAACCTGAGCGCCCGCGGTGCCGGCCCGGATAATCCGATCGCCAGCAACGGTGACGTCAATGGCCGGGCGCAGAACCGTCGCGTCGAGGTTAACCTCAAGGCGATTCCGGGCCAGCAGTACGGTGGTCAGCAGCAGCCGGGCACGGTTCAACAGTACCCGTAACCGTCAGGTACAAAAAAGCCCCCGGACAAGTGATTGTCCGGGGGCTTTTTGTTGGCGCGAAGGCTGATTACTTCTTCAGGCCGTAATGCTCGTCGAGCATGCCCGGCGAGTTCGGGGTCTTCGGCGCATAGTCACGCGGCGGTTCCTGATCCCGTGGTGGCGTCAGGCGTTCCCGTGGGGCCTGTGCCGCGTCGGCGTGCAGCGAGGCCAGCAAGCGTTGACGGGTCTGCTCGTCCAGGGCCAGGCGGTTGGCACCCTCGGCGAGGTGATCCTGCACTTCCTGATAGCTCTGGGTCAGTTTCTTGACCAGATTGGCGGTGCTGTTGAAGTGGGTCACCACTTCGTTCTGATAACTGTCGAAACGTTCCTGAATATCATCCAGTTGACGCTGCGTGCGGCTGGGCGCGGCGTTCGGCGCAACGCGAGCGATCAGGAAACCAATGGCGACACCCACAACCAGGGCAAGAGTCGGTAACAACCAAACTAAGAGCGAGTGTTCCACGAGTCCTTCCTCTATAAACGGCTTTGCTTTACGTTAACGGCTCGAACCTGCGCTGTATACCGCGATTCACTCGCAATAGACTGGCACAGACAATTTGCTAGACGAGTCGACCCGATTCGAGGTCACGGAGTTCCTTCCTTGCTGATGCGTGAAACCCCTGTAGTGATTGATGGCCCGGTGGGGCAACTTGAGTCTTTGTATCTGGACAACGAGCAGCCCCGCGGCGTAGCGCTGATCTGCCACCCGAACCCGGTGCAGGGCGGCACCATGCTCAACAAGGTCGTCTCGACCCTGCAGCGCACCGCACGCGACGCCGGCCTGATCACCTTGCGCTTCAACTATCGCGGCGTCGGTGCCAGCGAAGGCTCCCATGACATGGGCACTGGTGAAGTCGACGACGCCCAGGCCGCCGCCGCATGGCTGCTGGAAAAACACCCGGATCTGCCGCTGACCCTGTTCGGTTTCTCCTTCGGTGGATTTGTTGCAGCAAGTCTCGGCGGTCGTCTCGAATCCCGGGGCATCGCGCTCAAGCATCTGTTCATGGTCGCGCCGGCGGTGATGCGTCTGGGCAATCAGGATCAATTGCCGCAGCAGGGTGAGCTGACCGTGATCCAGCCGGAAACCGATGAAGTGATCGATCCGCAGCTGGTCTACGACTGGTCTGAAAAACTCCCGCGCCCCCATGAGCTGCTGAAAGTGGCAGAATGCGGACACTTTTTTCATGGCAAGCTGACCGATCTCAAGGATCTGATCCTGCCGCGTCTCTCGAATTGATTGCAGTCTGACAAGCGATTACCCATGACGAACCGTACCCGCATCCTCACCGGCATCACCACCACCGGCACCCCGCACCTGGGCAACTACGCCGGCGCCATCCGCCCGGCGATCCTCGCCAGCCGCGACAGCAATGCCGACTCGTTCTACTTCCTGGCCGACTATCACGCCCTGATCAAGTGCGATGACCCGCTGCGCATCCAGCGCTCGCGTCTGGAAATCGCCGCGACCTGGCTGGCCGGTGGCCTGGATGTGGATCGCGTGACCTTCTACCGTCAGTCCGACATTCCGGAAATCCCCGAGCTGACCTGGCTGCTGACCTGCGTTGCCGCCAAAGGCCTGCTCAACCGCGCCCACGCCTACAAGGCTTCGGTGGACAAGAACGTCGAGACCGGCGAAGACCCGGATGCCGGTATCACCATGGGCTTGTACAGCTATCCGGTGCTGATGGCGGCGGACATTCTGATGTTCAACGCGCACAAGGTGCCGGTCGGCCGCGACCAGATCCAGCACGTGGAAATGGCCCGTGACATCGGCCAGCGCTTCAACCACCTGTTCGGCCAGGGCAAGGAGTTCTTCACCATGCCCGAAGCGCTGATCGAGGAAAGCGTGGCCACGTTGCCGGGCCTGGACGGTCGCAAGATGTCCAAGAGCTACGACAACACCATTCCGCTGTTCTCCAGCGCCAAGGAAATGAAGGACGCGATCTCGCGCATCGTTACCGACTCCCGCGCGCCGGGCGAAGCGAAAGATCCGGACAACTCGCACCTGTTCACTCTGTTCCAGGCCTTCTCCACGCCGGCGCAGGCCGACGAATTCCGCAGCGAACTGCTGGGCGGTCTGGGTTGGGGCGAGGCGAAGAACCGTCTGTTCCAGCTGCTGGACAACGAGTTGGGCGAGTCCCGCGAGCGTTATCACCAGTTGATCGAGCGTCCGGCAGATCTGGAAGACATCCTGCAACACGGCGCCAAAAAGGCCCGTGCGGTGGCGACGCCGTTCCTCAACGAGCTGCGTGAAGCGGTCGGCCTGCGCTCCTTCGTCAATCAGGTTCAGGTGGCCGCGACCACCAAGAAGAAAGCCGCGAAAGCCGCACGTTTCGTCAGCTTCCGTGAAGACGACGGCAGCTTCCGTTTCCGTCTGCTGGCGGCCGACGGCGAGCAATTGCTGCTGTCGCGCAACTTCGCCGACGGTAAAACCGCCGGTCAGGTGACCAAGCAGCTGCAATCGGGTCAGGCGCTGGATGTGCGCAGCGAAGAGCTGAGCTTCAGCGTCTGGCTGGAAGGCGAGTGCGTTGGCGACAGCCCGGCGTTCGCCGACGTGGCTGCGCGGGATGCGGCCGTCGAGGCCTTGCGGGTCGCTCTGACACCGGTTCAGGAATAATCAACGGGCCGGCCCGACCAAGGGCCGATTGCCATTCCCACGGGCCATCGCTACAGTGACGGCCCGTTTTTGTTGCCTTGCTAACGAATTATGACGCCCCTAGAACGATATCAAGCTGATCTGAAACGCCCGGACTTCTTCCATGATGCGGCGCAGGAAACTGCCGTGCGTCATCTGCAACGCCTGTACGACGATCTGATCGCGGCCGAGCAGAACAAGCCGGGTTTGCTGGGCAAGCTGTTTGGCAAAAAGGATCAGACGCCGGTCAAGGGCCTGTACTTCTGGGGCGGCGTGGGTCGCGGCAAAACCTACCTGGTGGACACCTTCTTCGAAGCGCTGCCATTCAAGGAAAAGACCCGCACTCACTTCCACCGCTTCATGAAGCGCGTGCACGAAGAGATGAAGACCCTCGGCGGCGAGAAAAACCCGCTGACCATCATCGCCAAGCGCTTCGCGACTGAGTCGCGGGTCATCTGCTTCGATGAATTTTTCGTTTCCGACATCACCGACGCCATGATCCTCGGCACGCTGATGGAAGAACTGTTCAAGAACGGCGTGACCCTGGTCGCCACGTCGAACATCGTGCCGGACGGCCTGTACAAGGACGGCCTGCAACGCGCGCGCTTCCTGCCGGCCATCGCGCTGATCAAGCAGAACACCGAGATCGTCAACGTCGACAGCGGCGTCGACTACCGTCTGCGCCACCTCGAACAAGCGGAGCTGTTCCATTTCCCGCTCGACGAAGCCGCCCATGAAAGCCTGCGCAAGAGCTTCCGCGCGCTGACGCCGGAATGCACGGCGGCGGTGGAAAACGATGTGCTGATCATCGAGAACCGCGAAATCCGTGCCCTGCGTACTTGCGATGACGTGGCCTGGTTCGACTTCCGCGAGCTGTGCGACGGCCCACGCAGCCAGAACGACTACATCGAACTGGGCAAGATCTTCCACGCCGTGCTGCTCAGTGGCGTGGAGCAGATGAGCGTCACCACCGACGACATCGCCCGTCGCTTTATCAACATGGTCGACGAGTTCTACGACCGTAACGTCAAACTGATCATTTCTGCCGAAGTCGAGTTGAAAGACCTGTACACTGGCGGACGCCTGACGTTCGAGTTCCAGCGTACCCTCAGCCGTCTGCTGGAGATGCAATCCCACGAATTCCTGTCCCGGGCACACAAGCCTTAAGCGGATTCGGCAAACAAAAAGGGCCTGCAGATGCAGGCCCTTTTTTGTGTCTGGTCGAATCGTCAGGCAGCTTGCTGGAACTGCTGCCGGTACTGGTTCGGCGACAGTTCGGTGTGCTGGCGGAACAGCCGTGCGAAGAAGCTCGCATCGTCGTAGCCGACTTCGTAGCTGATGGTCTTGATGCTCTTGCGACTGCCGGAGAGCAAGCCCTTGGCGGTCTCGATGCGCAGCCGTTGCAGATAGTGCAGCGGCTTGTCGCCGGTGGCAGTCTGGAAGCGGCGCATGAAATTGCGAATGCTCATGCCGTGCTCGCGGGCCACGTCTTCGAAGCGGAACTTGTCGGCGAAATGCTCTTCGAGCCAGTGCTGGATCTGCAGGATAATCACGTCCTGGTGCAACTTCTGACCGCCGAAACCAATGCGTCCCGGGGCGTAGCTGCGCTGCACTTCATAGAGAATGTCGCGGGCCACAGCCTGGGCCACATTGGCGCCGCAGAAGCGCTCGATCAGATAAATGTAGAGATCGCAGGCTGAGGTAGTGCCGCCGGCGCAATACAGGTTGTCGGCGTCGGTCAGGTGCTTGTCCTGATTCAGGTAGACCTGCGGGAAACGCTCGGCGAAGGCGTTGAAGAAGCGCCAGTAGGTGGTCGCCTCCTTGCCGTTGAGCAACCCGGCCTCGGCCAGCCAGAACACCCCGGTGGCCTCGCCGCAGAGCACGGCGCCCCGGGCATGCTGTTCGCGAAGCCACGGCAGGATCTGTGGATAACGTTGGCACAGCGTATCGAAATCGTCCCAGAACGCCGGGAGGATGATGACGTCGGCGTTTTCCAGGCCACCGTCCACCGGCATGACCACGTCACTGAAGCTGTTCACCGGTTTGCCGTCGGGACTGACCAGGCGGGTTTCGAACGCCGGAGTCAGGCCGTGGCCCAGTTGTTTGCCGTAACGCAGGCTGGCCAGATGGAAGAAATCCTTGGCTTGCATGAGGGTGGAAGCGAAAACCCGGTCGATCGCCAGGATGCTGACGCGCCGCAAGGGCGTGGAGACTTGCTTGGACATAATTCAACTTTTGTTTTTATAAGGGAAAGTGGTCACCAGACGGCTGGATCGTCTTATTTTTTGTCGGATGTGTCCAGTGTCCTGTATCGGAAGCGAGGCTTAGTCTCTAAAGGTCTGATCCCTCCAACAATAAAGAAAAGGTGCCGCATGATTCCCAGAACCTTGTTCAGCTCCGAGCACGAATTGTTCCGCGACAGCGTACGAACATTCCTCGAAAAAGAGGCCGTGCCGTTCCATGGGCAATGGGAAAAACAAGGCTACATCGACCGCAAACTGTGGAACAAGGCGGGGGAGGCGGGGATGCTGTGCTCGCACCTGCCGGAGGAATACGGCGGGTTGGGGGCGGACTTTCTTTACAGTGCGGTCGTGATCGAAGAAGTAGGGCGGCTGGGCCTGACCGGCATCGGTTTCTCGCTGCATTCGGACATTGTTGCGCCGTACATCCTGCATTACGGCAGCGAGGCGCTGAAGCAGAAGTACCTGCCGAAACTGGTGTCCGGCGAGATGGTCACCGCGATCGCCATGACTGAACCGGGTGCCGGTTCCGACCTGCAAGGGGTCAAGACCACGGCGGTGCTGGATGGCGACGAATATGTGATCAACGGCTCGAAAACCTTTATCACCAATGGCTTCCTGGCGGATCTGGTGATCGTTGTCGCCAAGACCGATCCCAAGGCCGGCGCCAAGGGCACCAGCCTGTTTCTGGTGGAGGCGAACACGCCGGGCTTCGACAAGGGCAAGCGCCTGGAGAAGGTCGGAATGAAGGCGCAGGACACGTCGGAATTGTTCTTCCAGGACGTGCGAGTGCCGAAAGAAAACCTGCTGGGTCAGGCCGGGGCAGGGTTTGCCTATCTGATGCAGGAACTGCCGCAGGAGCGTCTGACCGTGGCGATTGGCGGTCTGGCTTCAGCCGAGGCGGCGCTGCAATGGACGCTGGATTACACCCGCGAGCGCAAGGCGTTCGGCAAGTCGATTGCCGACTTCCAGAACACCCGCTTCAAACTGGCGGAAATGGCCACCGAGATTCAGATCGGCCGGGTGTTCGTCGACCGCTGCCTGGAGCTGCATCTGCAAGGAAAGCTCGACGTGCCGACGGCGGCGATGGCCAAGTACTGGGGCACCGACCTGCAATGCAAGGTGCTCGACGAGTGCGTGCAGCTGCATGGCGGCTACGGTTTCATGTGGGAATACCCGGTGGCCCGGGCCTGGGCGGATGCGCGGGTGCAGCGGATCTATGCCGGCACCAATGAAATCATGAAGGAGATCATTGCGCGGTCGCTTTGATCCGAGCGTGTGATCGTTCCCATGCTCTGCGTGGGAATGCCGCCATTGACGCTCTGCGTCCGCTTTGGGAGTGACGCGGAGCATCGCGGTATGCGTTCCCACGCTGAGCGTGGGAACGATCATCGTCCTGGATCACGGCGCCGGGTTCGGATGATCCTTGTGAATCGCTTCGATCCCTTCCAGCACTTCCTTCGACAGTTTCAGCTCGTAGCTGGCGATGTTGCTGTCCAGTTGCTCCAGCGTTGTCGCTCCGATGATGTTGCTGGTGACGAACGGTTGCTGATTCACAAAGGCCAGGGCCATTTGTGCCGGATCCAGGCCGTGTTCACGGGCAAGCGCCACGTAACGGCTGCAGGCCGCCTCCGATTGCGGGTTGAAATAGCGGCTGAAGCGGCTGTAGAGGCTCAGGCGGCCTTTCGGCGGACGCGCCCCACCTTCGTACTTGCCCGACAGGAAACCGAACGCCAGCGGCGAATAGGCGAGCAGGCCGCACTGTTCACGGATGGCGATTTCCGCCAGGCCGATCTCGAAACTGCGGTTGAGCAGGTTGTACGGGTTCTGAATCGACACGGCGCGCGGCCAGCCACGGGCTTCGGCCAGGGCGAGAAAGCGCATGGTGCCCCACGGAGTCTCGTTGGACAGGCCGATGTGGCGGATCTTGCCGGCCTTCACTTGCTCATCGAGCGCTTCGAGGGTGTCTTCGAGCGGCGTCAGGTTGGCTTCGGTCTGGTGCTTGTAGCCCAGTTGTCCGAAAAAGTTGGTGCTGCGCTCCGGCCAGTGCAATTGATACAGATCGATGTAGTCGGTCTGCAGGCGCTTGAGGCTGGCGTCCACGGCTTCGGTGATGTGCTGGCGGTTGTGGCGCAGGTTCTTGTCGCGGATGTAGTCGATGGTGTTGCCGGGGCCGGCGATCTTGCTGGCGAGAATCCAGTCGGCGCGGTCGCCACGGCTCTTGAAGTAATTGCCGATGTAGCGCTCGGTGGTGGCGTAGGTGTCGGCTTTTGGCGGCACCGGGTACATTTCGGCAGTGTCGAGGAAATTGATCCCGGCCTCTTTTGCCCGTTCGATCTGGGCGAAGGCTTCAGCTTCAGTGTTTTGCTCGCCCCAGGTCATGGTGCCGAGGCAGATTGCACTCACGTTCAGGTCGGTACGGCCTAGCTGGCGATAGTCCATCGGGTGCTCCTTGGGCAAAACAAGCATAAAAGCAGGTTGAAATTTTTTTCGCAATCTGCATAATTGCCGACCTCTTTCTGCAGTGGAAGTGATGCCCCGCCGCCGAAGAATCTTGCCGTTGAACGGACGCGCCGACCCGAGCCCCCGAAAGCGTCTGTATCCGGCTGCCTTTGACTTGTCAAAGTACGCACTATTCAGTAAGATCCGCCGTCTTATTTACAGGCGGCCCCTGAGGCTATAAAGAATGAAAACTTTTACTGCTAAACCGGAAACAGTAAAGCGCGACTGGTTTGTCGTCGACGCTGCTGGTCAGACCCTGGGTCGTCTGGCCACCGAAATCGCGAGCCGTCTGCGTGGCAAGCACAAGCCTGAGTACACTCCTCACGTTGACACCGGCGACTACATCGTCGTAATCAACGCCGAGCAGATCCGTGTTACCGGTGCTAAAACCACTGACAAAATGTACTACTCCCACTCCGGTTTCCCGGGCGGCATCAAGTCGATCAACTTTGAAAAGCTGATCGCCAAGGCCCCTGAGCGCGTGATCGAGACCGCGGTTAAAGGCATGCTGCCTAAAAACCCACTGGGTCGCGACATGTACCGTAAGCTGAAAGTCTATGCGGGCGCTGCACACCCTCATACTGCTCAGCAGCCCCAAGAACTGAAGATTTAACGGAATAGTTCATTATGTCGGCGACTCAAAATTACGGCACTGGCCGTCGCAAGACCGCAACCGCACGCGTTTTCCTGCGTCCGGGTACTGGTAACATCTCCATCAACAACCGCTCCTTGGACACGTTCTTCGGTCGCGAAACTGCCCGCATGGTAGTTCGTCAGCCGCTGGAACTGACTGAGACTGTCGAGAAGTTCGACATCTACGTCACCGTCATCGGTGGTGGTGTAAGTGGTCAAGCTGGCGCAATCCGCCACGGCATCACTCGCGCTCTGATGGACTACGACGAAACCCTGCGTAGCGCTCTGCGCAAAGCTGGCTTCGTTACCCGCGACGCCCGTGAAGTTGAACGTAAGAAAGTTGGTCTGCGTAAAGCGCGTAAGCGTCCGCAGTACTCGAAGCGTTAATTTCGCTTCCACGTTCAAAAAGAACGCCCGATTCCTCACGGAACCGGGCGTTTTTTTATGCGTGCGATTTCTTGAATAATTGCGCTGTGACAACTTGCCACATTCGTAGACCCCCTATACTACAAGGCTTGAGGGCCAGCCCTCCGGGTAATTACCTTGTCAGAATTGGGGGTTTTCATTACCATTCGGCAAAATTTTTATAAGTACATAGTTTCAATTTAGTAGACGCCTGATTTAACAGGCCACAAAGCTGATGGGAGAGGACTGAATGAGCAATGACGGCGTGAATGCAGGCCGGCGTCGCTTCTTGGTAGCAGCCACATCCGTGGTGGGTGCTGCAGGAGCGGTGGGGGCTGCGGTCCCGTTCGTGGGGTCATGGTTTCCCAGTGCCAAGGCAAAGGCTGCCGGAGCACCGGTGAAAGTGAATGTCAGCAAAATCGAGCCAGGACAGCAGATGATTGCTGAATGGCGCGGCCAGCCGGTGTTCATTGTCCGCCGTACCGAGGAAATCCTGGGGAATCTCAAGAAGATCGAGGGCCAGCTCTCCGATCCGACCTCCAAAAACTCCACGCAACCCACTTATGTCGACCCTGAAGTGCGTTCGATCAAGCCGGAAATCCTCCTGCTGATCGGGATCTGCACTCACCTGGGTTGCTCACCGACCTTCCGTCCCGAAGTGGCACCCGCAGATCTGGGCAAAGACTGGGTAGGCGGCTATTTCTGCCCTTGCCACGGTTCCCACTACGATCTGGCTGGCCGCGTCTACAAGTCGCAACCTGCGCCTTTGAACCTGCCAGTACCCCCGCATTCCTATGAGACCGATGACCTGATTGTCATTGGCGTCGATACGGAGAAAGCGTGATGAGCAAGTTCATGGATTGGGTTGATGCGCGCTTCCCCGCCACCAAGATGTGGGAAGACCATCTCAGCAAGTATTACGCTCCAAAAAACTTCAACTTCTTCTACTTCTTCGGCTCGCTGGCGCTGCTCGTTCTGGTCAACCAGATCGTCACCGGTGTCTGGCTGACGATGAGCTACACCCCGTCGGCGGAAGAAGCGTTCGCCTCCGTCGAATACATCATGCGCGACGTCGAGTACGGTTCGATCCTGCGCCTGCTGCACTCCACCGGCGCTTCGGCGTTCTTCATCGTGGTCTATCTGCACATGTTCCGTGGCCTGCTCTACGGTTCGTACCAGAAACCGCGCGAGCTGGTGTGGGTCTTCGGGATGCTGATCTACCTGGCGCTGATGGCCGAAGCCTTCATGGGTTACCTGCTGCCGTGGGGCCAGATGTCCTACTGGGGTGCCCAGGTGATCATTTCGCTGTTCGGCGCGATCCCGGTCATCGGCAACGACCTGACCCAGTGGATCCGCGGTGACTACCTGATTTCCGGGATCACCCTGAACCGCTTCTTCGCCCTGCACGTGGTTGCCCTGCCGATCGTGATTCTCGGTCTGGTGGTGCTGCACATCCTGGCGCTGCACGAAGTCGGTTCGAACAACCCGGACGGCGTGGACATCAAGAAACACAAAGACGAAAACGGTATCCCGCTGGACGGTATCGCCTTCCACCCGTACTACACCGTAAAAGATATCGTCGGCGTCGTGGTGTTCCTGTTCATCTTCTGCTTCATTGTGTTCTTCTTCCCGGAAATGGGCGGTTACTTCCTCGAAAAGCCTAACTTCGAGCAAGCCAACCCGTTCAAGACCCCTGAGCACATTGCACCGGTCTGGTACTTCACACCGTTCTACGCAATCTTGCGTGCGGTCCCTGACAAGCTCATGGGTGTTATCGCCATGGGGGCGGCGATTGCGGTGCTGTTCGTCCTGCCGTGGCTCGACCGCAGCCCGGTCAAGTCGATGCGCTACAAAGGCTGGATGAGCAAGATCTGGCTGGTGGTGTTCTGCATTTCGTTCGTGATCCTCGGCATTCTGGGCGTTCTGGCCCCGACGCCAGGCCGTACGCTGCTGTCGCAGGTCTGCACCTTCCTGTACTTCGCCTACTTCATTCTGATGCCGTTCTACACCAGGCTCGAGAAGACCAAACCGGTTCCGGAAAGGGTGACTGGCTGATGAAAAAGTTATTTTTTGCTCTGATTTTTGCTGCTCTGCCAGTGCTGTCTTTCGCGGCCGAACACGGTGGTCCGGAACTGGAAAAGGTCGACATCGACGTGTCCGACAAGGCTGCCCTGCAGGATGGTGCGCGTACCTTCGCCAACTATTGCATGGGTTGCCACAGTGCCAAGTTCCAGCGTTACGAGCGTGTGGCCGATGACCTCGGCGTTCCGCACGAACTGATGCTGGAGAAACTGGTGTTCACCGGCGCCAAGATCGGCGATCACATGAACATCGGCATGCAGCCGGCCGACGCCAAGACCTGGTTCGGCGCAGCGCCGCCGGACCTGACGCTGGTGGCTCGTGTTCGCGGCACTGACTGGCTCTACGGTTACCTCAAGTCGTTCTACGAAGATCCTGCACGTCCATGGGGCGTGAACAACAAGGTCTTCCCGAATGTCGGCATGCCTAACGTGCTGGTCGGCCTGCAAGGTCGTCAGGTCGTGGGTTGCAAACAGGTACAGATCGTCGAAGACGGCAAGAAGCAATATGACCCGCTGACCGGTACGCCTCTGACTCATGAAGCGTGCGATCAGCTGACCATCTTGCCGAAAACCGGAACCCTCAACGAAGAGCAGTTCGATGAGAAGGTCAAGAATCTGGTAACCTTCCTGGCTTACTCGGCTAACCCGGTTAAGCTGCAACATCAGCGCATCGGTACTTATGTCTTGCTGTACTTGGCGTTCTTCTTTGTGTTCGCCTATCTGCTCAAGCGTGAATACTGGAAAGACGTGCACTGATACGCTTCAAGCAATTGCTGTTAATCGCGCGCGCCCAAGGGCGCCTCTGAAAACGCAACGCCTGGTACGCCAGCCGTTGCGGGAGGCGCCCTCTGGGCGCGCGCGTTTTTCCGGCTCCGACTATTTCAACAAGCGAGGAGGATCGCCATGGGCGTGACCAATCGGTTGGCCTGTTACTCCGACCCCGCCGACCACTATTCCCACCGAGTGCGCATCGTGCTTGCAGAGAAGGGTGTCAGCGCCGAAATCATTTTTGTGGAGGCTGGTCGTCAGCCGCCTAAACTGATTGAAGTGAACCCTTACGGCAGTCTGCCCACGCTGGTCGATCGTGACCTGGCGTTGTGGGAGTCGACCGTGGTGATGGAATACCTGGATGAGCGTTACCCGCATCCGCCATTGATGCCCGTGTACCCGGTGGCGCGTGCCAACAGCCGTCTGCTGATTCACCGCATTCAGCGTGACTGGTGTGGTCTGGTGGATCTGATTCTGGATTCGCGCACCAAGGAAGCGGCCCGTGCCGTGGCGCGCAAGGAATTGCGCGAAAGCCTGACGGGCGTGTCGCCGCTGTTTGCCGACAAGCCGTTTTTCCTCAGTGAGGAACAAAGTCTGGTGGATTGCTGCCTATTGCCAATACTCTGGCGTTTGCCGATTCTGGGTATAGAACTGCCGCGGCCGGCCAAGCCGCTGCTTGATTATATGGAGCGTCAGTTTGCGCGTGAGGCTTTCCAGGCGAGTCTGTCTGGTGTCGAACGCGACATGCGCTAAGGCTTAAGGAGCCGCTATGAACTCCAGTCGACCTTATCTGGTCCGCGCGCTCTACGAGTGGATTGTGGATAACGATTGCACCCCGCACATGCTGGTCAATTCCGAGTACCCGGCGGTGCAGGTGCCACAGGGCTTTGCCAGTGACGGGCAGATTGTCCTGAACATTTCGCCGAGTGCCGTGCGGCACTTGCACATGGACAACGACGTTGTGACCTTCGAAGGTCGCTTCGGTGGCGTCCCGCACAGTCTGTACGTGCCGATTGCTGCAATCCTGGGGATCTATGCCCGGGAGAACGGTCAAGGCATGGTGTTCGATCTGGAGTCGCCGATGGATGACGAAGACGAGATCGAGCAGGATGACGATGTTCCGCCACCGGACAGCGAGCCACCGCGCCCAAGCGGCCGGCCAAGCCTGAAAGTGGTGAAGTAATAAAAAAAGGCGATCCGGTTGGATCGCCTTTTTTGTGCCTGCGTTTTGCGGTCAGTCGATGTACTCGAACAGCTTCACAATCTTCTGCACACCGGAAACGCCCTGCACCAGATTGGTCGCCTGGGCGGCTTCCTGTTTGGTCAGCAGGCCCAGCAGATAGACGATGCCGTTCTCGGTTACGACCTTGATCCGCGAGCCGGGAATGCTGGCGTCGGTGAGCATCTGGGTCTTGATCTTGGTGGTCAGCCAGGCATCGTTCTGGCGGGCCAGCAGGGAGGAGGGCTGCAACACTTGCAGTTCGTTATGGACCTTTTTCACGCGCTGAACGTTGGCGGCGGCCTGTTCGGCCTTTTCCTTGAGGTCTGCGCGCGGGGTCTGGCCAGCCAGCAAAACGACGCCGTTGAAGCTGGTGACGACGATGTGCGAGTCGTTGTCCAGGGCCGGATCGGCCTTGGCCACGTTGACGCCGACTTTGGTTTCGATCAGCGAGTCATCGATCTTGCTGCCGAAAGTGCGGGTGCCGCGGTCGTCTTCGATCGGCGCTTCACGGCTGGCATTCACCACCGAGGTGCAGCCGCTGATGCCGAGGCACAGGGTCAAGGCCAGAAGGCCAAGGCGATTAGGGGTCATTCTTCACTCCCGAACAGTTGGCTGTCGATCAGATCGCAAAGGCAATGGATCGCCAGCAAGTGGACTTCCTGAATACGTGCGGTGACGTTGGCCGGTACGCGAATCTCGACGTCTTCGGGCAGCAGCAGCGAAGCCATGCCGCCGCCATCGCGTCCGGTCAATGCTACGACAATCATTTCGCGATCATGTGCGGCCTGGATCGCCTGAATAATGTTCGCCGAGTTGCCGCTGGTCGAAATCGCCAGCAATACGTCACCCGGCTGGCCGAGTGCGCGGATCTGCTTGGAGAACACTTCGTTGTAGCTGTAGTCGTTGGCGATCGAGGTGATGGTCGAGCTGTCGGTGGTCAGCGCGATCGCCGGCAGGCTAGGGCGCTCACGCTCGAAACGGTTGAGCAGCTCCGAGGAGAAGTGCTGGGCATCGCCGGCCGAGCCGCCGTTGCCGCACGAGAGCATTTTCCCCTCATTGAGCAGTGCGTTGACCATCACCTGGCTGGCTTGCTCGATGTGCGGTGCAAGTACGTCCATCGCCTGTTGCTTGGTGTCGATGCTGGCCTGGAAAAGCTGGCGAATTCGGGATTGCATGTCCATCTGTGTACCTTAATTAGCGCGGCTGTCCGGCACGTGAATGTGCAGCCCGCAAAGCAAAGAGCAAAAGTGTTGAGTGAAAGTGTCCGGGTCGGAGCAGGCGGTCAACTGTCGAACGCATTTTGCAACCAGTTCAGCTGACCCTGGTGGCTGTCGATGGCCACCACGTCGAAGCGGCAGGGGGAATTGGCCCAACGCGACTCGCGCTGAAGAAAATACTGTGCGGCGAAAATCAGTTTCTGCCGTTTGCGCCCATCGATGCTGTCGAGTGCGCCACCCCATTGAGTGTTCTTTCGGTAACGGACTTCGACGAATACTACTGTATCGCCATCAAGCATGACCAGATCAAGCTCACCGCGTTTACATAACCAGTTCTGCGCCAGCAGGCGCAGACCCTGGTCTTGCAGATGCTCGAGCGCCTGGCGCTCGGCATCCTTGCCGCTTTGCAGGTGTGACCTGTCGGGCATCAGCGTGGAGTGTCCGGCAGGCGCTGGATCTGACCGCTGACGAACTGTGCCCATGGCAACTGACGGACGACGCGTTGGGACTGGGTCATGCCCAGGCTGCCCGACTGGCCTTCGATACGGCTGTCCGGCAACGTCTTGAGCTGATCCAGACGTGGCGCCAGACGATAGGCATCGACGCCCATCGCATACAAGCGACCGAGGCTACCGGCAGCTTGTGGCCATTGCGCGGTGACCTGCTGACGCAGCGGATCGCTGGTTTCCAGCAGCCACGGGGTTTCGCAGAAGCGCACGCCGTTCATGTCGTTGTACTGGTTCACGTCACCGCTGGCGCTGAACACGTGGGAGGTCGCATAGACCGGCACGTCACCGGCGTACTGAAAGTTCAGGGTCGGCTTGATCTGCTGCGCCTGCTGAGGGGTGGCGGCGAGGAAGATGAATTCGATGTCCTGGCGACGCGAAGGCTGGGCGGCAACGTTGGTGCCGGCAGCATTCTGCAGGCTCTTGGCGCGAGCTTCGCTCTGACGCAGCTGGAACATGTCGGCGATCTGCTGGGCCAGTTGCACCGGCTGGTCGACGCGTTCGGTGGCGACAATGCTGCCGCCGTTGGCTTGCCAGTCCTGGCTGAAAGCACGCAGGACGCGGTCGCCCCATTCGCCTTTCGGCACCATGATGGCGGCGCGATGCAGACCGTCGGCACGGGCGCGGCGTGAGACTTCGCGGGCTTCGTCTTCAGCGGCCAGACCGAACTGGAACAGCTGCGCCGGACCTTGATCGCCTTCGCTGTAGTTCAGGGCGAGGGTGGTGATCGGCAGTTGCGGGCGAGTGCTCAACTGTTTGACCAGCGGTTTCTCCAACGGGCCGACGACCAGTTGCACGCCATCGGCCTGGGCCTTGCGGTAGAACTCGTCGAGGTTGGTCAGTTTCGAGCTGTCGTAGAACTCGATGGCCGGTGGTTTCTGGCCGGCTTGCTGAGCCTGATAGTGCGCGGCCATGAAGCCGTCACGCAGGGCCTTGCCGACCGAGGCCAGTTGGCCGTCCTGTGGCAGGAGCAGGGCGATCTTGCTCAGGGGCTGGCTGGCCAGTTCCTTGAGTTTGGTCAGGGGCAGCGGCAGGTTGATCGCGGCTGGGTGCTTTGGATGCTGATTGCGCCAGTTGTCGATGGCGGCTTGCTGCTGTTCCAGAGTGCCGGCGGTTTTCACGGCCAGAGCCAGGCTCATCCAGCCGCCGAGGTCATTGGTGGTGTTCGCTTGCAGTTGATCGGCCGGCAGCGATGCAATCAGGGTCCAGATCGCTTCGTGGTTCTTGCTGGCGGCTTCACCTTCCAGCATCGGCGCGATGAAGATGCGCTCGCGGGCGGCCGCCAGGGTCTGGCCGTCGGCTTCAAGGGCGCGGGCGTGAACCGTGCCGGCGCGAACTTGCAGCGGTACCGACATTTCGCTCAGGCGTTGCAGGCTTGGGTGGCTCAGGGCAGTCAGCGCGGCTTTCGGCTGATTGCGGGTCATGGCCAGTTCAGCAGACAGCGTGCTGGCGAATGCCTGCTGGCCCGGCTGGAGTTGCTCCATCGGCACTTGCTGCAGGATTTGCGCGGACTGTCCGGCATTGCCTTGGCGGTACGCCATGTCTGCCGCACTCAAGCGCAGCAGTGCAGCCTTGTCCGGCGATTTGGCCTGGGCAGCCTGTTCGAGCAATTGCTCGATGGTGGCATCCGGGGTCCGTGGAAGTTCGCCAAGGCTGGAGGAAGGGGAGCTGGCGCAAGCCGCCAGCAAGGCAGCGAGGCAGAGGGCAGTGAACAGCCGCAGGCAAGCGATCATGTAAGTGTTCCTGATACTCGATCAAATTAGCGTCGAATTGTACCCAAGCACTGGCCGGGGCGCGATGTTACTGGCGTGAAACCGTCAATTTAGCTGATACAAAGAGTGCGCAGCCTCACAATGGTGCGACAAACCGTGTCCGACCCGGGCGCGTCGACCGGCGCACGACGCGCTACAATGGCGGCTTTTACCGATCATGAGGTGTGCGCTTTGACTGCTCCAGGTCCTTTGAATTCCGCTGCGGGCTCGCTTTATGTGGTGGCGACGCCCATCGGCAACCTGGATGACATCAGCGCCCGGGCGTTGAAGATCCTGCGCGAGGTGGCGCTGATCGCAGCCGAAGATACGCGCCATTCCCAGCGCCTGATGCAGCACTTTGGCATCTCCACGCCGCTGGCAGCCTGTCATGAACACAACGAGCGGGATGAGGGCAGTCGCTTCATTACCCGTCTGTTGGCGGGCGACAACGTCGCACTGATTTCTGATGCCGGTACGCCGCTGATCTCCGATCCCGGTTATCACCTGGTGCGTCAGGCGCGTGCGGCCGGGATCAATGTGGTGCCGGTGCCAGGTGCGTGCGCGTTGATCGCGGCGTTGTCGGCTGCCGGTCTGCCATCCGACCGCTTTATCTTCGAAGGTTTTCTGCCGGCCAAGGCTGTGGGGCGCAAAGCACGCCTGGAAGCCATTAAAGAAGAGCCGCGCACGCTGATTTTCTACGAGGCGCCGCATCGCATTCTGGAATGTCTGCGGGATATGGAAGCGGTGTTCGGCGCTGATCGTCCGGCATTGCTCGCTCGTGAAATCACCAAGACCTTTGAAACGCTCAAGGGCTTGCCGCTGAGCGAGTTGCGGGCATTCGTCGAGGCCGACAGCAATCAGCAGCGTGGCGAATGCGTCGTGGTGGTGGCGGGCTGGACCGCGCCGGAGTCTGAAGATGCCGTCAGCAGCGAGGCGATGCGCATCCTCAACCTGTTGCTGGAAGAGATGCCGCTCAAGCGTGCGGCGGCTCTGGCGGCGCAAATCACCGGTGAGCGCAAAAACGTGCTGTATCAGGTGGCGCTGGACCGGCAAAAAGACGCGTAACCCGTCGCGCAGACCGGTTTGCGGGCTATTAGCGCTTGTTCTTCGGCCGCTCTGCCGTTAACCTGCGCGGCGGAGAGTCGATCGGACAGTCGCTGCCCTCTATGAAAATTAGGGGGGGGAGGAAAGTCCGGGCTCCATAGGGCGAAGTGCCAGGTAATGCCTGGGAGGCGTGAGCCTACGGAAAGTGCCACAGAAAATAACCGCCTAAGCGCTTCGGCGCCGGTAAGGGTGAAAAGGTGCGGTAAGAGCGCACCGCACGTCTGGCAACAGTTCGTGGCTAGGTAAACCCCACTTGGAGCAAGACCAAATAGGGTCCCAAGGCGTGGCCCGCGCTGGGACCGGGTAGGTTGCTAAAGATGTCCAGTGATGGCCATCGTAGACGAATGACTGTTCAAGACAGAACCCGGCTTACAGATCGACTCTCCACCTTTTTCTTTTCCCTGCTTGAATTAAAGGCGACAGGGCTGTTTATTATCAGCAGGCCTGCGCTGAAACCGGCAGCGGCAAACGCAGTAATAGCCATTTCCCACCGTGCTTCAATCAACAGCAGAAGCGCTTTTGTAATACCGAAAAAATCTTACTCTTAACAAATTACTTTAACTTTCGAGCGCAGCTTTCAGTGCTGCTTCAAGTTATTGGATAAAAGCATCCGCCAGATTCTCGTTGCTCCTCCTTTTATGCTCCTAAATCTCCGTTCTGTAAGGGTTTTCCTTTAATCCGCGCCTTGACGGTGTGGTGGGCGCATTCCTATAGTGTGCGCAAGTGGCGGAAAGTGGCATGAAGTGGGTTTTTTGAGCTCAAAACGATAAAAATTGGAGAAACGCAGACGTGTTTCGCGGAGCTAACGCTATCAGTCTCGACGCAAAGGGCCGTCTCGCCATGCCGAGCCGGTACCGTGACGAGCTCGATTCGCGCAGTTCCGGCCAGTTGATCGTGACCATTGATGCCGTTGATCCATGTTTGTGTGTCTACCCGCTCGATGAGTGGGAAATTATTGAAACCAAGTTGCGCGCGCTCCCTTCGCTTCGCGAAGAGAACCGTCGTCTGCAACGTTTATTGATTGGTAATGCCGTTGACCTCGAGCTCGACGGCAGTGGTCGTTTCCTGGTGCCGCCGCGCCTGCGCGAATACGCGAAGCTCGACAAGCGCGCGATGCTGGTGGGCCAACTGAACAAGTTCCAACTGTGGGACGAAGATGCCTGGAATGCGGTTTCTGCCGCTGACCTGGCTGCCATACAACAACCGGGCGCCATGCCTGACGAACTGCGTGATCTGATCCTGTGACTATTGATAGCGGCTTTAACCACATCACCGTACTGCTTGACGAAGCCGTCGAGGCTCTCGCCGTACGTCCTGATGGCTGCTATCTGGACGGCACGTTCGGGCGCGGCGGGCACAGCCGGTTGATCCTGAGCAAGCTCGGGCCGGATGGTCGGCTCATCGGATTCGACAAGGATCCTCAAGCGATTGCCACCGGGCAAACGCTGGCGGCCGAAGACGGCCGCTTTGTCGTTGTGCAGCGCAGCTTTGCCGAGCTTGGGTCGGTCGTTGCCGAACAGGGTCTGGCCGGCAAGGTCAGCGGCATTCTGCTGGATCTGGGCGTGTCTTCGCCGCAGCTCGATGATGCCGAGCGTGGCTTCAGCTTCCTCAACGATGGCCCGCTGGACATGCGCATGGATCCGTCCCGTGGCATCAGCGCAGCCGAGTTCGTCAATACCGCGCCAGTGGAAGAAATCGCCCGTGTTTTCAAGGAATACGGCGAAGAACGTTTCTCCGGCCGCATGGCCCGTGCCGTGGCCGAGCGTCGTGACATCACGCCGTTCGAACGCACCGCCGATCTGGCCGAAGTCCTGAAAGTCGCCAACCCTGCGTGGGAAAAGGGCAAGAACCCGGCAACCCGCGCTTTCCAGGGCCTGCGAATTCACGTCAACAACGAACTGGGCGATCTGGAAGCGGGTCTTGAAGCCGCGCTCGAATGCCTGGAAGTGGGCGGTCGTCTGGTCGTGATCAGCTTCCACTCGCTGGAAGACCGTATCGTCAAACTGTTCATGCGCAAGCTGGTGAAAGGCGAAGCCGACAACCTGCCGCGCAACCTGCCGGTTCGCCACGTTGCGTTCGAACCGAAAATCAAAGTCCATGGCAAAGCGCAGACGGCCTCCGACGCCGAACTCAAAGCCAACCCACGTTCCCGTAGCGCCGTCATGCGCGTCGCGGAGAAGCTGCGGTGAGCAAGCTTTTCGCCAAGCCACTGCCCGGCGGCAGCTTTTTGATGCTGCTGCTGTTCATCGGCGTGCTCGTGTCGGCCATCGGCGTGTCTTACAGCGCCCACTGGAACCGGCAGTTGCTCAACACCCTTTACAACGAACTGAGCGTGCGCGACAAGGCGCAGGCCGAGTGGGGGCGCCTGATCCTGGAGCAAAGCACCTGGACCGCCCACAGCCGGATCGAAGTGCTGGCCACCGAACAACTGAAGATGCACATCCCAGGCGCAGCTGACGTGAAGATGGTGGCGCCATGATGAAACTCGAGGGGGCTCTCTTCCCGTGGCGTTTCCGTCTGATGGTGGCACTTCTCGGCGTGATGGTCGCGGCGATCTGCTGGCGCATCATCGACCTGCAAGTGGTTGACCGTGACTTCCTCAAAGGTCAGGGCGATGCGCGCAGTCTTCGGCACATTCCGATTCCGGCTCACCGTGGTCTGATCACCGACCGTAACGGCGAGCCTCTGGCCGTGAGTACCCCGGTGACCACGCTGTGGGCGAACGCCAAGGAAATGCAGACCGCCAAAGAGAAGTGGCCTGCGCTCGCTGCCGCGCTGGGGCAGGATCCGAAAGCCCTGGCCGAACGTCTCGAAGCCCAGGCCAACAAAGAATTCATTTATCTGGTGCGCGGGTTGACCCCCGAGCAGGGCCAGGCCGTGCTCGACCTGAAAGTGCCGGGCGTCTACGGCATCGAAGAATTCCGCCGGTTCTATCCGGCCGGTGAAGTGACGGCGCACATGGTCGGGTTCACCGACATCGATGACCACGGTCGTGAAGGCGTCGAACTGGCCTACGATGAATGGCTGGCCGGCGTGCCCGGCAAGCGGCAAGTCATCAAGGATCGGCGCGGACGGCTGATCAAGGATGTCCAGGTCACCAAAAACGCCAAGGCCGGCAAGCCCTTGGCGTTGTCGATTGACCTGCGTCTGCAATACCTGGCCAACCGCGAGCTGCGCAACGCGATCATCGAGAACGGCGCCAAGGCCGGCAGTCTGGTGATCATGGACGTGAAGACCGGCGAAATCCTCGCCATGGTCAACCAGCCGACCTACAACCCGAACAACCGTCGCAACCTGCAGCCGGCGATGATGCGTAATCGCGCGATGATCGACGTGTTCGAACCCGGTTCGACCATGAAAGCGATCTCGATGAGCGCCGCGATCGAAACCGGCCGCTGGAAACCGAGCGACACCGTCGAGGTGTATCCGGGCTCCCTGCAGATCGGCAAGTACACCATCAAGGACGTATCGAAGACCGAAGGTCCGGTGCTCGACCTGACCGGCATTCTGATCAATTCCAGTAACGTCGGCATGAGTAAGGTCGCGTTCGATATCGGCGGCGAAACCATTTTCCGCCTCGCACAGAAAGTCGGCCTCGGCCAGGACACCGGCCTCGGCTTCCCGGGCGAACGTGTCGGCAACCTGCCGAACTACCGCGAGTGGCGCAAGGCCGAGACCGCAACGCTGTCGTACGGCTACGGTATTTCGGTGACGGCAATTCAGCTGGTGCACGCGTTCTCGGCGCTGGCCAACAACGGTCGTCTCGCACCGCTGACTCTGATCAAAACCGACAAGGCGCCGCAGACCACCCAGGTGCTGCCGGAAGCCGTCGCGAAAACCATGCAAGGCATGCTGCAACAGGTGATCGAAGCCCCGCGCGGCGTGTTCCGTGCGCAGGTGCCGGCGTATCACGTGGGTGGCAAGTCCGGTACCGCGCGTAAAACGTCGGTCGGCACCAAGGGCTACGCCGAAAACTCTTACCGCTCGCTGTTCGCCGGTTTCGGCCCGATGAGCGATCCACGTTATGCAATCGTCGTGGTGATCGATGAACCGACCAAGGCCGGTTACTTCGGTGGTCTGGTCTCGGCGCCGGTGTTCAGCCGTGTGATGTCGGGCACTCTGCGCCTGATGAACGTCACCCCGGACAACCTGCCGACCACACAACAGGCCAACGCCACCCCGGCCGTTCCGCTGAAAGCCAATGGAGGGCGCGGCTGATGTCTCTGAGTCTGAACAAGATTTTCCCCCACGCCGGCCACGATCTGTTGATCCGTGAACTGGCGCTCGACAGCCGTAACGTTCGCGCGGGTGACCTGTTCCTCGCCGTGCCGGGCGGCAAGTTCGACGGGCGTGCGCACATCGCCGACGCCTTGCAGCGCGGTGCTGCTGCCGTGGCTTATGAAGTGGAAGGCGCCACCGTGCTGCCGATCACCGAAGTGCCGCTGATTCCGGTCAAGGGCCTGGCAGCGCAGCTGTCGGACATCGCCGGGCGTTTTTACGGTGAGCCGAGTCATCATCTGAATCTGATCGGCGTCACTGGCACCAACGGCAAGACCAGCGTGACTCAACTGGTGGCGCAGGCGCTGGACCTGCTCGGCCAGCATTGCGGCATCGTCGGCACTTTGGGTTCCGGTTTTCATGGCGCGCTGCAAAGCGGCCTGCACACCACGCCGAATCCGATTGCCATGCAAGCGACCTTGGGCGACCTGAAAAAGGCCGGCGCCAAGGCCGTGGCCATGGAAGTCTCGTCCCACGGTCTGGATCAGGGCCGGGTCACCGCGCTGGCGTTCGACGTGGCGGTGATGACCAACCTGTCCCGCGATCACCTGGATTACCACGGCACCATGGAAGCGTACGCCGAGGCCAAGGCCCGGCTGTTCGCCTGGAATGACCTGAAGTGCCGCGTGGTCAACCTCGACGACGATTTCGGCCGGCAACTGGCCGTTGAAAAGCGCGAATCGCGGCTGATCACTTACAGCCTCCTCGACAGCAGCGCCTACCTCTATGTGCGTGAAGCGCAGTTCGACGACCACGGCGTGCGCGCCACGCTGGTCACGCCGCAGGGCGAACACCATCTGCGCAGCACGCTGCTCGGTCGTTTCAACCTGAGCAACGTGCTGGCCGCCGTCGGTGCGCTGCTCGGTCTCGACTACGCGCTCGACGAAATTCTCAAGGTGTTGCCGAAACTCGAAGGCCCGGCCGGACGCATGCAGCGTCTCGGCGGTGGCACCCAGCCGCTGGTGGTGGTCGATTACGCCCACACCCCGGACGCGCTGGAAAAAGTGCTGACCGCGTTGCGCCCGCACGTAAAAGGCCAACTGCTGTGCCTGTTCGGCTGCGGCGGTGATCGCGATCGCGGCAAACGTCCGCTGATGGCCGAAGTGGTCGAGCGTCTGGCCGACCGCGTGCTGGTGACCGACGACAATCCGCGCACCGAAGACCCGGCGGTGATTTTCGATGACATCCGCGCCGGCTTCACGGCTGTGGATAACGTGACGTTCGTGGCTGGCCGTGGCCAGGCCATCGCGCAACTGATTGCCGGCGCTTCGGCCGACGACGTGATTGTCCTGGCCGGCAAAGGTCACGAGGACTATCAGGAAATCAACGGCGAGCGCCATGCGTTTTCCGATCTGGTCGAGGCTGATCACGCCCTGACCGCGTGGGAGGTGGCCCATGCTTAAGGCCCTGAAACTCAGCGAACTGACCAACGCGCTTGACGCCCGTCTGGTCAGTGCCGACGCCAGTTTTGACGGCGTGAGCATCGACAGCCGCGCGATCAAGGCTGGCCAACTGTTTATTGCCCTGACCGGCCCGCGTTTCGACGGTCATGACTATCTGAATGAAGTCGCCGCCAAAGGCGCCGTTGCGGCATTGGTCGAGCGCGAAGTCGCCGACAGCACGCTGCCGCAATTGCTGGTCAAGGACACCCGCCAGGCCCTCGGCCAGTTGGGTGCGCTGAACCGTGCCGCATTCACCAAACCGGTCGCGGCCGTTACCGGTTCCAGCGGCAAGACCACGGTCAAGGAAATGCTCGCGAGCATCCTGCGCACGCGCGGCTCGGTGCACGCGACCCGTGGCAACCTGAACAACGACCTCGGTGTACCGCTGACCCTGCTCGAACTCGCCCCGGAACACAGCGCGGCAGTGATCGAACTGGGCGCCTCGCGCCTGGGTGAAATCGCTTACACCGTAGGGCTGACCAAGCCGCACGTGGCGATCCTCAACAACGCCGGGACCGCCCATGTCGGTGAGTTCGGCGGGCCGGAGAAAATCGTTGAAGCCAAAGGCGAAATCATCGAAGGGCTGGCGGCCGACGGCGTCGCCGTGCTGAACCTTGATGACAAGGCGTTTGGTATCTGGAAGACCCGCGCCGGCGCCCGCAAGGTGCTGA
Organism: Pseudomonas sp. CH235; assembly: GCF_004368175.1. NCBI lineage: Bacteria > Pseudomonadati > Pseudomonadota > Gammaproteobacteria > Pseudomonadales > Pseudomonadaceae > Pseudomonas > Pseudomonas sp. CH235. The sequence continues at coordinate 299,847 of NZ_RRZJ01000002.1, read as the reverse complement.
CGTTTGCCTTGAGCAACACTCAGGCGGATTTTTACGCCAGCGACCTGGCCACCGATGCCCGCGGCTGCCCGGCGTTCAACCTGCACAGTCCTGAAGGTGTGGAACGGGTTCAGCTGAACCTGCTCGGCACCCACAACGTCGCCAACGCCCTGGCCGCCGCCGCTGCCGCTCACGCACTGGGCGTGTCGCTGTTCGGCATCGCCACCGGGCTTGGCGCGGTACAACCGGTCAAGGGTCGCACCGTCGCGCAACTGGCGAAAAACGGCATGCGCGTGATCGATGATACTTACAACGCGAACCCCACCTCGATGTGCGCGGCCGTTGATATACTCGCCGGCTTTTCCGGTCGCACCGTCCTGGTGCTCGGGGATATCGGCGAGTTGGGCGACTGGGCGGAGCAGGGGCACCGCGACGTGGGCGAATACGCCCGAGGTAAGGTTTCCGCGCTATACGCCGTCGGGCCGAACATGGTCCACGCCGTGAACGCATTCGGTAACGAGGCGCATCACTTCGGCACCCAAGCCGAACTGATCCAGGCCCTCGACGCCGAGCAGGACAAAAACACCACCATTTTGATCAAGGGTTCGCGCAGCGCAGCGATGGAAAACATCGTTGCGGCCCTGTGCGGGTCCAGTCTGGAGAAACATTAATGCTGCTGCTGCTAGCGGAGTATCTGCAACAGTTCTACAAAGGCTTCGCGGTCTTCCAGTACCTGACCCTGCGCGGGATCCTCGGTGTGCTGACCGCGCTGGTCTTGTCGCTGTGCTACGGCCCGTGGATGATCCGCACCCTGCAGAACCGTCAGATCGGCCAATCGGTTCGTAACGACGGCCCGCAATCGCACCTGTCCAAATCCGGTACGCCGACCATGGGCGGCGCGCTGATCCTGTCTTCGATCGGTGTCAGCACCCTGCTGTGGGCTGACCTGAGCAACCGTTATGTGTGGGTCGTGTTGCTGGTGACCTTGCTGTTCGGCGCCATCGGCTGGGTCGACGACTACCGCAAGGTGATCGAGAAGAACTCCCGTGGTCTGCCGAGTCGCTGGAAATATTTTTGGCAGTCGGTGTTCGGCCTCGGTGCGGCGATCTTCCTTTATATGACTGCCAGCACTCCGGTGGAAACCACCCTGATCCTGCCGATGCTCAAGGACTACAGCATTCCGCTGGGCGCCGGCTTCATCGTGCTGACTTACTTCGTGATCGTCGGTTCGAGCAACGCGGTCAACCTCACTGACGGCCTCGACGGTCTGGCAATCATGCCGACCGTGATGGTCGGCGGTGGCCTGGGCATTTTCTGCTACCTCTCGGGTAACGTGAAATTCGCTGAATACCTGCTGATCCCGTACGTACCGGGCGCAGGCGAACTGATCGTGTTCTGCGGCGCGCTGATCGGTGCCGGCCTGGGCTTCCTGTGGTTCAACACCTACCCGGCGCAAGTCTTCATGGGTGACGTCGGCGCACTGGCGCTGGGCGCAGCCCTGGGCACCATCGCGGTGATCGTCCGTCAGGAAATAGTCCTGTTCATCATGGGCGGCGTGTTCGTGATGGAAACCCTGTCAGTCGTCATTCAGGTTGCGTCCTTTAAGCTGACCGGTCGCCGTGTGTTCCGTATGGCGCCGATTCACCACCACTTTGAACTCAAAGGCTGGCCCGAGCCGCGCGTGATCGTCCGTTTCTGGATCATCACCGTGATTCTCGTGCTGATCGGCCTTGCCACCCTGAAGCTGAGGTAGAACGAGTGTCTCTGATCGCTTCTGACCACTTCCGCATCGTTGTCGGCCTCGGCAAGAGCGGCATGTCCCTGGTTCGCTTCCTGGCGAACCGGGGCGTGGCGTTTGCCGTGGCCGATACGCGGGAAAATCCACCGGAACTGGCCACGCTCCAGCGTGACTATCCGCACGTGGAAGTGCGTTGTGGCGAGCTGGACGTCGAATTCCTGTGCCGTGCCGATGAGCTCTACGTGAGCCCCGGCCTGGCGCTGGCGACCCCGGCCCTGCAAGCCGCCGCGGCCCGTGGCGTGAAGCTGTCCGGCGACATCGAGCTGTTCGCGCGTAACGCGAAGGCGCCGATCGTAGCCATCAGCGGTTCCAACGCGAAAAGCACCGTCACCACCCTGGTCGGCGAGATGGCGGCTGCGGCCGGCAAGCGCGTGGCCGTGGGCGGCAACCTCGGTACGCCGGCGCTGGATCTGCTCAGCGATGACGTCGAGCTGTACGTGATGGAGCTGTCGAGCTTCCAGCTGGAAACCACCGACCAGCTCAACGCCGAAGTGGCGACCGTGCTCAACATCAGCGAAGACCACATGGACCGCTACAGCGGTCTGCCGGCCTATCACCTGGCCAAGCACCGGATCTTCCGTGGTGCGAAGCAGTTCGTGGTCAACCGTCAAGACGCCTTGACCCGGCCGCTGATGGGCGAGGGCCAGCCGTGCTGGACCTTCGGCCTGACCAAACCCGATTTCAAGGCATTCGGCCTGCGTGAAGAGAATGGCGAGAAATACCTGGCCTTTGAATTCCAGAACCTGATGCCGGTGCGCGAATTGAAGATTCGCGGCGCCCACAACCAGTCCAACGCCCTGGCGGCGCTGGCGCTCGGCCACGCGGTCGGGCTGCCGTTCGACGCCATGCTGGCAGCGCTGCGCACCTTCGCCGGTCTCGAACACCGTTGCCAGTGGGTGCGTGATCTGGACGGCGTCGGTTACTACAACGATTCCAAAGCCACCAACGTCGGCGCCGCTCTGGCTGCCATCGAAGGCCTGGGTGCGGACATCGACGGCAAGGTCGTGCTGATCGCCGGTGGCGACGGCAAGGGCGCCGACTTCAAGGACCTGCGCGATCCGGTGGCGGCCCATTGCCGCGCCGTGATCCTGATGGGCCGCGATTCCGACAAGATCGGCGAAGCGATCGGCGATGCCGTGCCGCTGATTCGCGCGACCACGCTGGTCGATGCGGTGGCCCAATGCCGCGCCGCCGCCCAACCGGGTGACGTCGTGCTGCTGTCGCCGGCCTGCGCCAGTTTCGACATGTTCAAGAACTACGAAGACCGTGGTCACCAGTTCGTCCGCGCCGTGGAGGATCTGGCATGAGCTTGAGAAACATCATCAAGCCATACCCGTCGCCGCTGATCACCGGACGCGGGATCGACCTCGACTTCCCGATGCTCGCCGGTTGCCTGGCGTTGCTCGGTCTGGGCCTGATCATGATCGCTTCGGCATCGACAGAAGTCGGCGCGGCGCAGTCGGGCAGCGCTCTTTATTACATGACCCGTCACCTGATCTACGTGGTGCTGGGCCTGGGCGCGTGCGTCGTCACCATGATGATCCCGATCGCCACCTGGCAGCGGCTGGGGTGGCTGATGCTGATCGGAGCGTTCGGCCTGCTGGTGATGGTGATCATCCCGGGGATCGGCCGTGAGGTGAACGGTTCGATGCGCTGGATCGGTTTCAGCTTCTTCAACGTTCAGCCGTCCGAGATCGCCAAGGTGTTCGTGGTGATCTACCTCGCCGGTTATCTGGTGCGTCGTCAGAAAGAAGTGCGCGAGAGCTGGATGGGCTTCTTCAAGCCGTTCATCGTGCTGCTGCCGATGGCGGGCCTGCTGCTGATGGAGCCGGACTTCGGTGCCACCGTCGTGATGATGGGCGCTGCGGCGGCGATGCTGTTCCTCGGCGGGGTCGGGCTGTTCCGGTTCTCGCTGATGGTGGTGCTGGCCGTTGGTGCGGTGGTGTTGCTGATTCAGATGCAGCCGTACCGGATGGCGCGTCTGACCAACTTCGCCGACCCGTGGGCCGACCAGTTCGGTGCCGGTTATCAATTGTCGCAAGCCTTGATCGCGTTCGGTCGTGGTGAATGGCTGGGCGTCGGCCTGGGCAACAGCGTGCAGAAGCAGTTCTACCTGCCGGAAGCCCACACCGACTTCGTGTTCTCGGTTCTCGCCGAAGAACTCGGCGCCGTGGGCTCGCTCTGCACCGTGGCACTGTTCGTGTTCGTGTGTATTCGCGGCATGTACATCGGTCTGTGGGCCGAGAAAGCCAAACAGTTTTTTGCCGCTTATGTTGCCTACGGCCTGTCGTTCCTGTGGATCGGCCAGTTCCTGATCAACATCGGTGTGAATGTCGGCCTGTTGCCGACCAAGGGCCTGACCTTGCCGTTCCTCAGTTATGGCGGCAGTTCCCTGGTGATCTGCTGCGCCTGCCTTGGCCTGTTGCTGAGGATCGAGTGGGAGAGCCGGACCCACCTGGGCAGTGAAGAGATGGAATTCCATGAGAGCGACTTCGCCGAGGAGCCGAACCATGGGCGCTAACGTATTGATCATGGCCGGCGGCACCGGTGGCCACGTGTTCCCGGCGCTGGCCTGTGCCCGCGAATTCCAGGCGCGCGGCTATACCGTGCACTGGCTCGGCACGCCGCGCGGGATCGAAAACGATCTGGTGCCGGCGGCGGGTCTTGAACTGCACCGTATCAACGCCACTGGCCTGCGCGGCAAGGGCAAGCTGTCGCTGCTCAAGGCGCCGTTCATGCTGCTGAAATCGGTGTGGCAGGCGCGGGCGATCATTCGCCGCTTGCGTCCGGTGTGCGTGGTCGGATTCGGCGGCTATGTGACCGGTCCCGGTGGTCTTGCCGCCAAACTGGCCGGCGTGCCGGTGATCGTTCATGAGCAGAACGCCGTGGCCGGCACCGCCAATCGGTTGCTGGTGCCGTTCGCCGCCCGGGTGTGTGAAGCCTTCCCCGACACCTTTACCCTGTCGGACAGCCGCCGTACCACCGGTAACCCGGTGCGCAGCGAGCTGTTCCTCGAAACACCGCGCCCGGCCCTGGCCGGACGCAAGGCGCGTTTGCTGATCCTGGGCGGAAGCCTGGGCGCAGAGCCGTTGAACAAGTTGCTGCCTGAAGCCCTGGCACAAGTCGCTGCCGACTTGCGTCCGGAAGTGTTCCATCAGGCTGGCAGAAACCACGATGAAGTGACTGCAGAGCGCTACCGCGCCGCCGGCGTGGATGCGCAGGTGCAGCCGTTCATCAAAGACATGGCCCAGGCCTATGGCTGGGCTGACCTGGTGGTGTGCCGCGCCGGCGCATTGACCATCAGTGAACTGGCCGCCGCCGGTCTGCCCTCGATGCTGGTGCCCTTGCCCCACGCGATCGACGATCACCAGACCCGCAACGCCGATTATTTGGCCCGCGAAGGCGCTGCCTTCCTGATGCCGCAAAGAACGACTGGTGCCGCGGACCTTGCCGCGCGCCTGACAGAGGTCTTGATGCAACCGCAACGACTCGAACAAATGGCCCAAGCGGCCCGCCGTCTGGCGAAACCCGAAGCCACCCGTAGCGTGGTCGATACCTGTCTGGAGGTGGCCCATGGTTGAGAATCAGAAAGCCATGCCGCAACCGGAAATGCGCCGCATCCGTCGCATCCACTTCGTCGGGATCGGCGGCGTGGGCATGTGCGGCATCGCCGAAGTGCTGCTGAACCTGGGCTATGAAGTGTCCGGTTCGGACCTTAAAGCTTCGCCGGTGACCGAGCGCCTGGAATCCTTCGGTGCGCAGATCTTCATTGGCCACCGTGCCGAGAACGCCGCAGCCGCCGATGTGCTGGTGGTGTCGAGCGCCGTCAATACTTCCAACCCGGAAGTGGCGACTGCGCTGGAACGCCGCATCCCGGTGGTGCCGCGTGCCGAAATGCTCGCCGAACTGATGCGCTACCGTCACGGCATCGCCGTCGCCGGTACTCATGGCAAGACCACCACTACCAGCCTGATCGCTTCGGTGTTCGCGGCCGGTGGCCTGGATCCGACTTTCGTCATCGGTGGCCGTCTGAATGCCGCGGGCACCAATGCCCAGCTCGGCACCAGCCGTTACCTGATCGCCGAAGCCGATGAAAGCGACGCAAGCTTCCTGCACCTGCAACCGCTGGTGGCCGTGGTCACCAACATCGACGCCGACCACATGGCGACTTACGACGGTGACTTCAACAAGCTGAAGAAAACCTTCGTCGAGTTCCTGCACAACCTGCCGTTCTACGGTCTGGCGGTGATGTGCCTGGACGATCCGGTGGTGCGTGAAATCCTGCCGCTGGTCAAGCGTCCGACCGTGACCTATGGCTTCAGCGAAGACGCCGACGTGCGCGCGATCAATGTTCGTCAGCAGGGCATGCAGACCTTCTTTACCGTGCTGCGCCCTGATCGCGAGCCTCTTGATGTGTCCGTGAACATGCCGGGCAATCACAACGTGCTCAATTCCCTGGCGACCATCTGCATCGCCACCGACGAAGGCGTCAGCGACGAGGCCATCGTTCAGGGCCTGTCCGGGTTCCAGGGTGTCGGCCGACGCTTCCAGGTCTACGGCGAACTGCCGGTGGACGGCGGCAGCGTGATGCTGGTCGACGATTACGGTCACCACCCGACCGAAGTCGCAGCCGTGATCAAAGCCGTGCGCGGTGGCTGGCCTGAGCGCCGCCTGGTGATGGTCTACCAGCCGCACCGCTACAGCCGCACCCGCGACCTGTACGACGATTTCGTCAATGTACTGGCCGATGCCAACGTGCTGTTGCTGATGGAAGTTTATCCGGCCGGCGAAGAGCCGATCCCGGGTGCCGACAGCCGCAAGCTGTGCAACAGCATCCGTCAGCGCGGTCAGCTCGACCCGATCTACATCGAGCGCGGCGTCGACCTGGCGCCGGTGGTCAAGCCGCTGCTGCGTGCCGGCGATATTCTGCTGTGCCAGGGCGCCGGTGATATCGGCGGTCTCGCACCGAAACTGTTGAAAAGCGAGTTGTTCGCCGGCGCCGTGGCGGCATCGGTCGAGGGGAAGTTGAAATGACTGCTGCCTACGCCAACCTGTTCTCCACCATCGCCCCGAAGGACTTCGGCCGTGTGGCCGTGCTGTTCGGTGGCCTGAGTGCCGAGCGTGAAGTTTCGTTGAAGTCCGGCAACGCTGTGCTCACTGCGCTGCAAAGCGCGGGTGTGGACGCGTTCGGCATCGACGTCGGCGCCGATATTCTGCAACGCCTGCTGAGCGAAAAGATCGACCGCGCGTTCATCATCCTCCACGGTCGCGGCGGTGAAGATGGCAGCATGCAGGGCCTGCTCGAAGTGGCCGGCATTCCGTACACCGGCAGCGGCATCCTGGCTTCGGCACTGGCGATGGACAAGCTGCGCACCAAGCAGGTCTGGCACACGCTCGGGATTCCGACGCCGCGTCACGCCGTGCTGCGCAGCGAGGCCGATTGTATTTCGGCAGCGACGGAACTGGGCTTCCCTTTGATCGTCAAACCGGCGCATGAAGGTTCAAGTATCGGGATGGCCAAAGTGAGTTCTGCGTCCGAGTTGATCGACGCATGGAAAGCGGCCAGTACCTACGATTCGCAAGTGTTGGTCGAGCAATGGATCCACGGTCCGGAGTTCACCATCGCCACCCTGCGTGACCAGGTGTTGCCTCCCATCGCCCTGGGTACGCCACACACGTTCTACGACTACGACGCCAAGTACATCGCCAACGATACCCAGTATCGGATTCCGTGCGGGCTCGATGCCGCCAAGGAAAAAGAACTCATGGACCTCACGGCGCAAGCCTGCGAGGCGCTGGGTATTGCCGGTTGGGGCAGGGCGGACGTGATGCAGGACGCCGACGGCAAATTCTGGTTCCTGGAAGTCAACACCGCTCCCGGCATGACCGATCACAGCCTGGTACCGATGGCGGCGAAAGCGGCCGGTCTGGATTTCCAGCAGCTGGTCCTGGCCATTCTGGCCGCCAGTGTCGATGCCGATGGCAAGAAAGAGGCGCGAGGTTAAGACCATGCAAGGCGCACAGCTCAGACATCAGCCACCCGCACCCGGCCGCAAGCCGGTGCCGCGGGGTGCCAGCCGAATGGTGGCCAAAGAGCCGATGTCCGCGCGCCTGCCAAAAGCCAACTTCGGCTTTTTGAAAGGTCTGTTCTGGCCGGTGCTGCTGGTGGCCCTGGGGTTCGGCACTTACGAAGGCGCACAGCGTTTGCTGCCGTACGCCGACCGGCCGATCACCAAGATCGCGGTGCAGGGCGACCTGAGTTACATCAGCCAGCAGGCGGTGCAACAGCGGATCGCCCCTTACGTGGCGTCGAGCTTCTTCACCATCGATCTGGCGAGCATGCGCACCGAGCTTGAGCAGATGCCGTGGATCGCCCACGCCGAAGTACGTCGGGTGTGGCCGGACCAGGTGGTGATCCGCCTCGAAGAGCAACTGCCGGTGGCGCGTTGGGGTGACGAGTCGTTGCTCAACAACCAGGGCCAGGCGTTCACGCCCAAGGAACTGGCGAATTACGAACACCTGCCGCAGCTGTTCGGTCCGCAGCGGGCCCAGCAGCAAGTGATGCAGCAATACCAGGTGCTGAGCCAGATGCTCCGGCCACTGGGCTTCTCGATTGCGCGGCTCGAGCTGCGTGAACGTGGCAGCTGGTTCCTGACCACCGGTGCCGGCAGTTCCGGCCCCGGGATCGAGCTGCTGCTGGGACGCGGCAACCTGGTGGAAAAGATGCGCCGCTTCATTGCCATCTATGACAAGACGCTCAAAGAACAGATTACGAACATTGCGCGCATCGATCTGCGCTACGCCAACGGCCTCGCTGTTGGCTGGCGGGAACCAGTAGCGCCGACGACAGCCCAACCCGCTGTCGCAAAGAATTAAGAAGAGGCAGGACCCATGGCAAACGTGCAAAGCGGCAAAATGATCGTCGGTCTCGATATCGGCACCTCCAAAGTGGTGGCGCTGGTCGGCGAGGTTGCGGACGACGGCTCGCTGGAAATCGTCGGGATCGGCACTCATCCGTCCCGCGGCCTGAAGAAAGGCGTGGTGGTCAACATCGAGTCCACCGTGCAGTCGATCCAGCGCGCGATCGAAGAAGCCCAACTGATGGCGGGCTGCCGCATTCACTCGGCGTTCGTCGGCGTGGCGGGCAATCACATTCGCAGCCTGAACTCCCACGGCATCGTGGCGATTCGTGATCGCGAAGTCAGCTCGGCTGACCTGGAGCGGGTACTCGACGCCGCCCAGGCGGTAGCGATCCCGGCCGACCAGCGTGTGCTGCACACCCTGCCGCAGGATTACGTGATCGATAACCAGGAAGGCGTGCGCGAGCCGCTGGGCATGTCCGGCGTACGTCTGGAAGCCAAGGTTCACGTGGTCACCTGCGCCGTCAACGCCGCACAGAACATTGAAAAATGCGTGCGTCGCTGCGGTCTGGAAATCGACGACATCATTCTCGAGCAACTGGCCTCGGCCTACTCGGTCCTGACCGACGACGAAAAAGAGCTGGGCGTGTGCCTGGTCGACATCGGCGGCGGCACCACCGACATCGCGATCTTCACCGAAGGCGCGATCCGCCACACGGCCGTGATCCCGATTGCCGGTGACCAGGTGACCAACGACATCGCCATGGCGTTGCGCACCCCAACCCAGTACGCCGAAGAGATCAAGATCCGCTACGCCTGCGCCCTGGCCAAACTGGCCGGTGCCGGGGAGACCATCAAGGTGCCGAGCGTCGGCGACCGTCCGCCGCGCGAACTGTCCCGTCAGGCCCTGGCCGAAGTGGTCGAGCCGCGTTACGACGAACTGTTCACCCTGATCCAGGCCGAGCTGCGTCGCAGCGGCTACGAAGACCTGATCCCGGCCGGCATCGTGCTCACCGGTGGTACCTCGAAGATGGAAGGCGCCACGGAACTTGCCGAAGAAATTTTCCACATGCCGGTCCGCCTGGGCGTGCCGCATGGCGTGAAAGGCCTGGATGACGTGGTACGCAACCCGATTTATTCCACTGGCGTTGGCTTGTTGATGTACGGCCTGCAGAAGCAGTCCGACGGGATCTCGTTCTCGGGCATCGGCAGCCGCGACAGCTACAGCAACGATGAGCCGCAGGCGCCGTTGCTGGACCGTTTGAAGAAGTGGGTTCAAGGCAACTTCTAACGCTTTACCGCAACACCGCAACAAACAGCAGTAGGCGAAAAAACTAGAGAATGTAAGGAGAGGGAAAATGTTCGAACTCGTAGACAACATCCCCGCAAGCCCGGTAATCAAAGTTATCGGTGTTGGCGGTGGCGGCGGCAACGCTGTCAATCACATGGTCAAGAGCAACATCGAAGGCGTGGAATTCATCTGCGCCAACACCGATGCTCAAGCGCTGAAAAACATCGGCGCGCGCACCATTCTGCAACTGGGCACCGGTGTGACCAAAGGCCTGGGCGCCGGCGCCAACCCGGAAGTCGGCCGTCAGGCTGCGCTGGAAGATCGCGAGCGCATCGCTGAAGTGCTGGCCGGCACCAACATGGTGTTCATCACCACCGGCATGGGCGGCGGTACCGGTACCGGTGCGGCGCCGATCATCGCCGAAGTGGCCAAGGAAATGGGCATCCTGACCGTTGCGGTCGTGACCCGTCCGTTCCCGTTCGAAGGCCGCAAGCGTATGCAGATCGCCGATGAAGGCATCCGCATGCTCTCGGAAAGCGTCGACTCGCTGATCACCATTCCGAACGAAAAACTGCTGACCATCCTCGGCAAGGACGCAAGCCTGCTGTCGGCTTTCGCCAAGGCTGACGATGTACTGGCCGGTGCCGTTCGCGGTATCTCCGACATCATCAAGCGTCCGGGCATGATCAACGTCGACTTCGCCGACGTACGCACCGTGATGAGCGAAATGGGCATGGCGATGATGGGCACTGGCTGCGCCAGCGGTCCGAACCGTGCACGTGAAGCGACCGAAGCGGCCATCCGCAACCCGCTGCTGGAAGACGTGAACCTGCAAGGCGCACGCGGCATCCTGGTGAACATCACTGCCGGTCCTGACCTGTCCCTGGGTGAGTACTCCGACGTGGGTTCGATCATCGAAGCCTTCGCTTCCGAGCACGCGATGGTCAAGGTCGGTACCGTTATCGATCCGGACATGCGCGACGAACTGCACGTGACCGTGGTTGCCACTGGTCTGGGCGCGAAAATCGAGAAGCCTGTGAAGGTCATCGACAACACCGTTCACACCTCGATGGCGGCTGCTCAGGTGCAGCAACCGGCACCCGCTCGTCAGGAGCAGCCAGCGGTGAACTACCGTGACCTGGACCGTCCGACCGTCATGCGCAACCAGGCTCAGGCCGGTGCTGCGACTGCCGCGAAGATGAATCCGCAAGATGACCTGGACTACCTGGACATCCCGGCTTTCCTGCGTCGTCAGGCCGATTGATGAAATGTATCAGGGGTATTCAGGTGATTGGTGTTCAGCAAAGGCTCGGTCTGCTATCATCGCCAGCCTTTGTTGATACCAGTTCGCAATTTGCGCTGAAGCGGCCCATGCCATGATTAAACAACGCACACTGAAAAATATTATCCGTGCCACCGGTGTAGGTCTGCACTCCGGGGAGAAGGTTTACCTGACCCTCAAGCCTGCACCTGTCGACACCGGGATCGTCTTTCGTCGTGCCGATCTCGATCCGGTTGTCGAGATACCGGCTCGTGCGGCCAACGTCGGCGAGACAACCATGTCGACGACGCTGGTCAACGGTGACGTGAAGGTAGACACGGTGGAGCACTTGCTCTCGGCCATGGCTGGCCTGGGCATCGATAACGCCTACGTCGAGCTCTCCGCGTCTGAAGTCCCGATCATGGATGGCAGCGCAGGACCTTTCGTATTCCTGATTCAATCGGCTGGCCTGGAAGAACAGGACGCCGCCAAGAAATTCATCCGCATCCTGCGTGAAGTGACAGTGGAAGACGGCGACAAGCGCGCCACTTTCGTCCCTTTCGAAGGGTTCAAGGTGAGCTTCGAGATCGATTTCGATCACCCGGTTTTCCGGGACCGCACCCAAAGTGCAAGCGTGGATTTTTCCAGCACTTCGTTCGTAAAAGAAGTCAGCCGCGCCCGTACTTTCGGTTTCATGAGTGACATCGAGTACCTGCGCAAGCACAACCTCGCACTCGGCGGCAGCGTGGAAAACGCGATCGTGGTCGATGCCGATGGCGTACTGAACGAAGACGGCCTTCGCTATGAAGACGAATTCGTGAAGCACAAGATCCTCGATGCGATTGGCGACCTGTACCTGCTGGGCAACAGCCTGATTGGTGAGTTCAAGGGCTTCAAGTCCGGCCACGCACTGAACAACCAGCTGCTGCGCAAGTTGATTGAGCAGAAAGATGCCTGGGAAGTCGTGACGTTCGAAGACGCCAGCACTGCACCAATCTCTTACATGCGCCCGGTTGCGGCGGTGTAAGTAAAAAACCTCTCTAGTTTTTTGAAGGCCACCTTTGGGTGGCCTTTTTTTATGCCTGTTTTCAGGCCACGACGACCCGGTTTCGCCCACCTTCCTTGGCCTGATACAACGCCCTGTCCGCCGCGAACAACAACTGCTCCAGGCTGATCTCGCTCGTCGCCGTCCAGGTGCTGATGCCGATGCTTACGGTCATAGGTGACTGGTCTTCATTCACGCTTGGCAGTTGTTCCACCGCTGCGCGAATGTGCTCGGCGATCTGCTGCGCCCCGACGCTGTCGGTTTCCGCGAGGATCACCGAAAACTCCTCACCGCCATACCGCGCCACCAGATCCGCCGGACGCCGCACATTGGCGGTGATCACTCTCGCCAGTTCACGCAACGCCTGATCCCCGGCCTGATGCCCGTGGCGGTCATTGAATGCCTTGAAGTGGTCCGCATCGATCATCAGCAATGACAGGGGTTGGCCCGAGCGTTGGGCGCGGAACCACTCGTGGCGCAGCGACTGGTCGAGCATCCGCCGGTTGGCGACCCCGGTCAGGGCATCGGTCGCCGCCAGTTGCGCCAGTTCGTGTTCGGCCCGTTGCCGCAGTCGCAGCTCCCGGGCCAGCAGCCAGGTCAGCCACAGCAGGCCGGCACACAGCACGCCGGTGGCGCCGCTGATCAGGATCGCCGTGCGTCGCCACGCGCCGAACACTTCCTCGCTGGACAGGGCAACGATCACCGTCAGCGGCAGATTGCCGACCCGCGAATAGGTGTACAGCCGTTGCTGATAATCCATGCTCGAAATGCTGTTGAAACTGCCATTGCCGTTGCTGTCGCGCAGAATCCGCACCACATTGGGCCGGGCAGCAAAGCTCTTGCCGATCGAATCGCTCTGCAGATAAGGCTTCTGCGCCAGCAGGATGCCGTCGTTGTTGATGATGTTGAGGGTGCTGTCGATGCCGATGTCGAGACTGTTGAACAGCTGATCGAAGTAATCGAGTTTCATCGACGCCACGGCCACGCCCAGAAACTCGCCGGTGTCCGAAGAGATGCGCCGGCTGAAACTGATCCGCCACTGGTTCGCGTCATCGCAGTCGCAGCGGGGTTTGAACGGACGGCTGATGAACATGCCGGTGTCGCGGTTGAAGGCGTGGGCGAGGAAGTAGTCGCGGTCGGCGAAATTGCCTGGCAGCGGATCGACCCGCGAGGAATCGGCGATCACCTCGCCATGCTTGTCGAGCAACAGGATGTCGCCCTTGAAGCGCGCGGTAGTAGAGCGATCGAACAACGCCAGATGGCGAATCTGCGGTGACACATCTTTCAGGTCGTCACGCTGGGCGGCAGCGATCAGCCCTTGCAGCGTCAGGTCATACAGCTCGACGGTGCGCAGCACGTCGGCGTCGATCAGCTGGGCGATGGTGGTGGCGCCGCGGGTGGCTGATTCCTGCGCGTTGGCGTGTTCGCGGATCAGCAGAAACGTCACGATGCACACAATCGCGATCACGCTCAGCAGACTGCCGAGGATCAGCAGCAGCTCGGAGCGTCCGGTCGTGCCGGGAACGGTAGGGGTGCGGCTCGCGATCATGGTTCGGTTTCGGTAAGGGATTCTTGTAAGCGTAGTCGTACCCGCTTCGCTGCCACAGGCAAGAAAAAGGCCAGCGCATCAGGCTGGCCTTTTACTGTAGCGCCGATCTTAGAAGACGTTGATCGGGTAGTCGATGATCACACGGTATTCATCTGTGTCCGTATCCAGCGCGCCGTAACCGTTGCCGCCACGGTTGGTCGCCCATTGCAGATGCACCGCGAGGTCTTTGGCCTGGCCGCTCTGCACCACGTATTTAAGATCGATGTCCCGCTCCCAATGCTTGGCGTTGCGGCCTTCGGCGCTGTACCAAAAGGCGTAACCTTTGCTGCCCGGATCGACCTTGGTCAGGTCCAGCGTGCCGCGCGAGTAAGACAGCGCCGAGGTCAGGCCCGGCAGGCCGACGCCGGCGAAATCGTAGGCGTACTTGAGTTTCCACGAGCGCTCGTTCGGGCCGTTGAAGTCCGAGTATTGCTGCGAGTTGTCGAGGTAAACGCTGTCACCCTGGCTGATGTAATCGAACGGCGTGTTGCCGTTGACCCGCTGGTATGCAGCGGTAACGCTGTGGTTGCCGATACCGACGGTGAAATGCAGGCTGTAGGTGTTGTTGTCGATATTGCCCAGCAGCGCGTCGCCGGTGTCTTGGGTGTGATAGAAGTGCAGGCCCGGGTTGAGGGTCACCCGATCATTCAGCGCCCAGGTGTAGTCGAGGTCGTAGTAGTACTGGTTCCAGATGTCCTTCAGCTCGGACGCGTACAGGCTGCTGGTCAGGCCTTCGACGCCGCTCCAGGCCACGCCGGCCCAGTTCAGGTGCTGGCTCTTGTCGCCGTCGGCGAGGGTGCCGTAAGAGGTGCCGATGCGTTTGTGGCCGCTCTGGTTGTAGGGCTTGGTGAAGCTGGCCTGGCCGCCTTCGATCATCCAGCCATCGAAGCTGTGGTTGGTCAGGCTGAGGCCTCGAAAGGTCTGCGGCAGCATGCGCGTCTCGCCACCGGCGATCACCGGGTTGGCGAGGAACAGATCGCCGGCCTTCAGCTCGGTATCGAACGCACGCATTTTCAGAGTGCCGCCCGCCGTGGAGAACGAGCCCGGCGCTTTGCCGCTGCCGTCACTGACCGGCAGGATGCTGGAGTTGTCGGTGCCGCCACCGCCATCAAGTTTGAGACCGAGCATGGCGTGGGCATCGATGCCGAAACCAACCGTGCCTTCGGTGTAGCCCGACTCGAATTTGCCGAGGAAACCTTGGCCCCACTCGATGTTGTCATCCGTCTGCTGCAGGCGGTTGCGGTTCATGTAGTAGTTGCGGGCGTTGAGGTTGAGACTCGCGCCTTCAACGAAACCCTGTTTCTCGGATTCGGCAGCGTGGGCGGCGGGGGCAATCGTTGCGGCAATTGCAATGAACAGCGGGGTGAAGCGAACTGGGTAACGCACGTGCGGTAAAGCTCCTTGGGGTCAACTGACACTTCAATGTCTTGAGGTGCGGGATGTTTCTAATTGTTAAAGACGAACCGGACAGCTTACAGACCACAACGAAAAAAGGCCGCTGAAAATCAGCGGCCTGCAAGGACGACGGTTGAACGGGAAGAGCCAAACAACCGCGTCGAGGGAAACGGAGCGGTGCGCGACTCAGCTCTCTTTCTCTGAAGCCTGAGTCTGGGAAGTTGCGGCCTGAGGGGCTTGCGTGGCGTCTTGAGCCTTGGCCATCACTTCTGCCTGATGCTGTTCGAATGCGTGAGCGCGAGCGGCGTTTTGCGCTACGAACGACTGCGATTCTTCAGCCATCGCCATCGGCGACAGGATCAATGAGGACAAAACGAAAGCGCTGGCAATACCCATACTGTTGGACATCTTGAAAACCTTCTTGCTTGGCAAGTGCTGTTTGGTGCGGGCAAAGATAAGGTTGCCGGGCGTTGGGAAACAGCGTGATTTTCATAAATGACTGTTACAGCAAAAGCAAAAGTCCCCCCCTCATCGGAACGCCGCCCGCCCAGCCCTCTCCCCCAAGGGGGCGAGGGGGAAAGGGAGCCGATCTTCATGCTTTTCAAAGCCTGAGTTCGACTGGATTTTTCAGGTCGGCGTAACTCGAAAGAACAACTCGGTCAGTCCCCTCTCCCTCTGGGAGAGGGTTAGGGTGAGGGGGCTTTTCAGACCGGGAGGTGGATTCCGAAAGTATTCATCCCGCGATCACTGCGCACGAACACATCGCCGCCATGCATCAGCGCAATCGCCTTGACGATCGCCAGCCCCAGTCCGTGGTTGTTGCCGCTGTTGCTGCGCGACGCATCGACCCGGTAGAAACGCTCGAACAAGCGTGGCAAATGTTCGCTGGCAATCGGCGAACCGGGGTTGGCCACGCCGATGCTGACCTGATGTTCCTCGACCGCGATCTGCACTTCGATCACCTGACCGGGCGCGGTGTGTTGTACCGCGTTGCTCAGCAGATTGATCAAGGCCCGGCGCAGATGAGCGATCTCGATCTGCACTTGCGCATCACCGCTTACCCGAACCTGGACTTGCGCGTCTTCGAGGATGAAGTCGAGGTATTCGAGGGTGGTTGCCACTTCATCGGCCAGCGAGGTGGACGTCAGTTTGGTGGCCTTGCTGCCCTGGTCGGCGCTGGCCAGGAACAGCATGTCGTTGATGATCGAGCGCAGGCGTTCCAGCTCTTCGAGGTTGGATTGCAGCACTTCGAAATAATGCTCGGCGGAGCGCCCGCGAGTGAGGGCGACCTGGGTCTGGCCGATCAGGTTGGTCAGCGGCGAGCGCAGCTCATGGGCGACGTCGGCGTTGAAGGATTCGAGCCGCGAATAGGCCTGTTCAACCCGCTCCAGCGTCGAGTTGAACGAGTCGACGAACTGCTCCAGCTCCGGCGGCAACGGCGACAGACGCAGGCGCCCGGCCCGCAACGGCGGCGCCAGACGCTGGGCTTCGTGGGACAGTTTGATCAGTGGTTTGAGGCCGATCCGCGCCACCCAATATCCCAATGCCGATGCCAGCAGCACGCCGATCACCGCCAGGCTGACCAGCGCGATCAGCAACTGATGCTGGGTCTGGTGAAAGGTCTCGGTATCGATGCCGATCATGAAGCGCAGCGGCGGGCGTTGATCCTTGGCTGGCAGTTCGGTGAGCAGCACTTTCAGCGGATAAGGATGGTCGGGCAGTTGCAGATCGCGCATGCCCAACGGGCCTTGGGCAAACGCGCGAATCAAGGCATCCGGCTCGCCGAACTCGTAGCCCGGATTGCCGCTGACCACCCAGAAACGGATGCGCTTGTCTTCTTCGCCCAGCAGCTTGAGCTTGGCGTTGATCTTCACCCAATGCTCGGGGGTGCCATAGCGGTTGAGCGCGGACTCAAGCACGCTGTAACGCGCATCGAGTTCCGCTTCCGGCAACAGACCCAGGCCTTTGTCCACTTGTTGATACAGCGCGCCGCCGATCAACAGGAACACCAGCAGCGCCACCAGCGTGAACATTCCGCTCAGGCGCAGGGCGATGGAATTACTGGACACCACGGCTCTCCAGCACATAACCCATGCCGCGGATCGTGTGCAGCAGTTTCTCGTCGAACGGCCCGTCGAGCTTGGCTCGCAGGCGTTTGATCGCGACTTCGACCACGTTAGCGTCGCTGTCGAAATTGATGTCCCAGACCATTTCCGCAATCGCGGTTTTCGAGAGGATTTCGCCCTGACGCCGGGCCAGCACGCTGAGCAGCGAAAATTCCTTCGCGGTCAGATCCAGCCGGGTGCCGGCGCGGGTGGCCTTGCGGCTGATCAGATCGATCCACAGGTCGGCGATGCTCACTTGGACCGGTTCATGACCGCCACTGCGCCGGGTCAGCGCTTGCAGGCGCGCCACCAGTTCGAGGAAGGAAAAAGGTTTGCCGAGGTAATCGTCGGCGCCGTCGCGCAGGCCGCGGATCCGGTCTTCGACCCGCTCGCGGGCGGTGAGCATGATCACCGGCGTCTGCTTGCGCGCACGCAATGCGCGCAGTACGCCGAAGCCATCGAGGCCCGGCAGCATCACGTCGAGGACGATCACCGCGTAGTCGCTTTCCAGTGCCAGGTGCAGACCCTCGACGCCGTCGCGGGCCCGATCCACGGTGTAACCCTGTTCCGTCAGGCCGCGGTGCAGGTAGTCCGCGGTTTTCTCTTCGTCTTCGATAATCAGAACGCGCATGACCCGCCTCAGTCTGTCGTTGCCAGCGCCGCGATGGGCGCAGGTTTGGGCTTGTGGAACAGCCGCTCGAGCCACAAGTATATGACCGGCGTGGTGAACAGCGTCAGCATCTGGCTGACCAGCAGGCCGCCCACAACCGCTATCCCCAATGGTTGGCGCAGTTCGGCACCGGTGCCGTAGCCGAGCATCAGCGGCAGTGCGCCGAGCAGGGCGGCGAGGGTGGTCATGATGATCGGCCGGAACCGCGTGATACACGCCTCGAAAATCGCATCCTGCGGCGACAGCCCGCGATGACGCTGCGCTTCGAGGGCGAAATCGATCATCAGGATGCCGTTCTTCTTCACGATACCAATCAGCAGCACCAGCCCGATCAGCGCCATGATCGAAAAGTCCTGGCCGCAGATCCACAGCATGATCACTGCGCCGAGGCCTGCTGCCGGCAAGGTCGAGATGATCGTCAGCGGATGGACGAAGCTCTCGTAGAGCACGCCGAGAATGATGTACACCGCCACCAGCGCCGCGAGAATCAGCCACGGCTGACTTTTCAGCGAACTCTGGAACGCCTGGGCCGCGCCCTGGAAGTTGCCGCTGATGGCGGTCGGCATGCCGATTTCGGCCTTGGCCTGATTGAGCAGAATCACCGCGTCGCCCAGTGCCACACCGGGCGCCAGGTTGAACGACAGGTTGGCGGCCGGGAACATGCCGTCGTGGGCGATGGACAGCGGGCCGATGGTCGGCGCGTCGAATCGGGCCAGCGCCGACAGCGGCACCATTTCTCCGCTCAGCGGTGAGCGCAGGTAGAAGTAGTTCAGACTTTCGGCCTTGCCGCGCTGTTTGGTGTCTAGCTCCAGAATCACGTTGTACTGGTTGACCTGGGTCTGGAACTCGTTGATCTGCCGCTGGCCGAAGGCGTCGTACAGCGCCTCGTCGACATCACTCGCCGTCAGGCCGAAACGCGCGGCGGCACTGCGGTCGATGCTGATGTGGGTGATGCTGCCGCCCAGTTGCAGGTCGTTGGAAATGTCACGGAACGCCGGGATGCTGCGCAGTTTCTCGGTGAGTTTCTGGGTCCAGGTGGCGAGCGTCGGCCCGTCGTTGCTCTTGAGCACGTATTGATACTGCGCACGGCTCGGGCCGGAGCTGAGGTTGATGTCCTGGCCGGCGCGCAGGTAAAGCACGATGCCGGGGACTTTCATCAGTTGCGGACGAATGCGATCGATGAACTGGCTGGCCGAAACATCGCGGTCACCGCGCTTTTTCAGGGCAATCCAGAAGCGGCCGTTGGCGATGGTCTGGTTGCTGCCGGACACGCCCACCGAGTGGGAAAACGCCTGGACAGCCGGGTCGGCGGCGACGATTTCGGCCATCGCCAGGTGTTTTTTTACCATGTCGCTGTAGGAGATATCGGCGGCGGCTTCGGTGGTGCCGAGGACGAAACCGGTGTCCTGAACCGGGAAGAACCCCTTGGGGATAAACACGTAGCCGCCAATCGCCAGCGCAACGGAAATGCCGAACACGCCGATCATCAGTTTCTGGTGGGCGAGGGCGCGGCGCAGGCCTTTTTCGTACCAGCCGAGCAGGCGTTCGCTGAAGCCCGGTTTGTCATGGGCGTGATGCACCGGTTTGCGCATGAACAGCGCTGCCAGCGTTGGCGCCAACGTCAGCGAGATCACCACGGAAATCATGATGGTCGAAGTGGCCGTCAGGGCGAATTCCTTGAACAAACGCCCGACCACGCCGCCCATGAACAGCAGCGGAATGAACGCCGCCACCAGCGAGAAACTGATCGACACCACGGTGAAGCCGATCTCGCCGGCGCCCTTGATCGCGGCGTCGCGCATGCTGTCGCCGGCCTCGAGGTGACGGTGGATGTTTTCCACCACCACGATGGCATCGTCGACCACGAATCCCACGGCCACCACGATGGCCACGAGGGTCAGGTTGTTCAGGCTGAAACCGAGCAAATACATCAAGGCGAAACTGGCGGTCAGCGATACGCCGAGCACCGCCGAGACAATCATCGTCGCCGACAGCTGGCGCAGGAACAGCGCCATCACCGCCACCACCAGCAGGATCGCGATCAGCAGGGTGATTTCCACTTCATGCAGCGAGGCGCGGATGGTCTGGGTGCGGTCGATCAGGGTCTTGACCTGCACCGAGGCTGGCAACATGGCTTCAAGGCCAGGGAGGGCGGCCTGAATCCGGTCTACGGTTTCGACGATGTTGGCGCCGGGCTGGCGGGAGATCACCAGGTTCACGCCCGGTCGATCGCCGGCCCAGGCTTGCACGTAGGCATCCTCCGAACCGTTGACGACTTTCGCGACATCCTTGAGGTGAACCGGGGCGCCGTCCTTGTAGGAAACGATGAGTTGGCTGTATTCCTCGGGGTGGAACAACTGGTCGTTGGTCGACAGCGTGGAAATGCTCGAATCGCCGTACAGCGCACCTTTGGCGAGGTTGAGGCTGGTCTGCTGGATCGCCACACGAATATCGGCGAGGGTCAGGCCGATGGCCGCCAGTTTGTCCGCCGAAGCTTGAACGCGGATTGCCGGACGTTGCTGACCGGTGATGTTGATCTGGCCTACGCCGTCGATCTGACTGATCTGACGCGCGAGCAGGGTTTCCACAAGGTCGCTGAGCTCGGTGCCGGGCATTTGCGTGGAGCTGACGCTGAGGATCAGTACCGGGCTGTCCGCCGGGTTGACCTTCTTCCAGGTCGGCAGGGTCGGCATGTCTTTCGGCAGTTTGCCGGCGGCGGTGTTGATCGCGGCCTGCACTTCCTGGGCGGCGGTGTCGATGCTTTTGTCGAGGGTGAATTGCAGGGTCAGCAACGTGGAGCCCAGCGCGCTGCTGGAGGTCATCTGGGTCATGCCGGGGATGGCGCTGAATTGCACCTCCAGCGGCGTGGCCACGGACGAAGCCATGGTGTCGGGGCTGGCGCCGGGCAGTTGGGCGGAGACCTGGATCGTCGGAAATTCCGCTTCCGGCAGCGGGGCAATCGGCAGGCGCGGGAAGGCAATCAACCCGACCAGTACCAGCGCGATGGTCAGCAGAATCGTCGCCACCGGGTGATCGATGCACCAGGTCGAAACGCCTTTGTGCTGCTTCATGGCTTGGGCTCCGCTTGCACCACCTGCGGCGGTTCGCTCATGACCTGCACGGTCGAACCGGGCTTGAGCCGCGACTGGCCGTCACTGACCAATAGGTCGCCGGGTTTCACGCCCTTGATGATGTCCTGGCCGCTGCCCTGATAAACCATTTGCACCTGCACGGCTTCAACCTTGTCGCCGTTGACCCGGTACACGAAGTGCTGATCGAGACCGCGTTGTACGACGGTGGGCGGAACCACCAGCGCATCTTTATCTAGCGCTGTCTGAATCTTTACCGTCACCAGCAGGCCGGGCCAGAGCTTCTGGTTCGGGTTGTCGAATTCGGCCTTGGCGCGGATGGTGCCGGTGTTGGCATTGATCTGGTTGTCGATCAGGGTCAGGTGACCTTCGCCCAGCAGGTTGCCGGTTTCGCCGTCGGTGTCGGCGCCGATGTACGCCTTGACCTGTGCGCGCTGCGGGTCGCTGATCAGGCCTTGCAGGGTCGGCAGCATTTGCTGGGGCAGGGAAAACTCGACGGCGATCGGGTCGATCTGGGTCACGGTGAACAGACCCTGGGTGTCGGTCATGCGCAGGAAGTTGCCTTCGTCGACCGTGCGAATGCCGACGCGGCCGGTGACCGGGGAGCGAATCTGGGTGTAGGAAAGTTGTACCTGTGCCGCGTCAATCGCGGCCTGATTGCCCTGGGCGGTGGCTTTGAGTTGGTTGACCAGTGCCTGCTGCTGGTCGTAGGTCTGCTTCGATACGCCGTCGTCGACGCTGAGCAGTTTGTAGCGCTTGAGGTTGACCAGGGCGACTTGCAGTTGCGCCTGGCTTTCGCCCAGTTGCGCCCGGGCCTGATCGAGGCTGGCGCGGATCGAGCGGTCGTCGATGGTGGCGAGCAGGTCCCCTTGTTTCACCAGTTGGCCCTCCTTGACCAGGAGCTTGGTGAGGATGCCGTCGATCTGTGGGCGCACCACGACGCTGTGCAACGAGAGGACCGAGCCGATGCCGCTGGTGTAGCGGGGGACGTCTTTTTCACTGACGGCGACGACTCGCACCGGGATGGCGGTGGGGGCGGCGAGTTTGGCCGGGGCGGGTTTGTATGCGTACCACAGACCGGCGGCTGCGAGGGCGATCAGCAGGGTGGCGAGCAGGGCTTTTTTCTTCTGGGTTTGCATGCTTGTGGGGCGCCAGGGGGGACGGGGTTTGGGCAGGTTTTGTCTTTATAAACTTGTTTGGGGGTCAGGAGGGTGACGGCTAACTGACGGCGCTGTCAGTTTCGGCTTTTGACTTGGCGGCCTTTGGGCCGGCCATGCTTTGGGTGTTTGGGGTGAATATCCGTTTTTTCGGGTGTTGCGGCTGGCGGTTCCGCTCTTACAGCGGGTCACTTTGGCAAACGCCCCAAAGTAACCAAAGGTCTGGGCCCCTGCGTTCGGCGCCTCGCTGTGGCTCGGCGTTCCTTCGTTCCGGGATTCATCCGGGGGCATCGCCTACGGTTTGCTTCGCTGCACCTCCTCTCGATGCATGCGGCTGCGCCGCACGGTCGCTGCGCTCCCACCCCCGTATAAATCCCTCCACTCAGCCTTCCGATGGGGCCGGCACGTCAAGAGCGGTACTCGAGCTAACGCTCATCGTTTTGAGTGGTGAAGAGCGTAGTGCGGTGCTGCTCAAAACTGGAGTTCAGCTCGGTGATTCAGGTCGGTGTATTCCGTATAAACAACACCGTCAGTTCCCTCTCCCTCCGGGAGAGGGCTAGGGTGAGGGGAGCTTTTGAGGTTGTTTAAATCTCAACAACTACACCAGATCCTTCCCACAAGGTTTTCAGGTTGTCCGTCGGAAGTGCGCTCTCTAGTCTTTGGCTGTCGCTGCCAATTCAGCGAACAGGTGTGGAAACCTGATTTCAAGTAGTTGCAAAGCATCTCCCCGTAATCGTTGCCGATGTCTTCTTTCGTCTGCAAACTGCGTCGCGGCGGCTGTGCGCAGGCAGACTTCGGTCTGGCCGGTTGCCTACTTATCGGTTTTCCACCCTGCGTACAGCTGCCACCTCTTGTCGTGTGGAAACGACAAGGGATGGCTCCATAGCCAAGTAGGAGTTTTTCATGGACAAACTGATACCCGACCCACCCCTCGAATCCACCCCACTCGAAGAGGCCATGCGCGCCGAAGACCTCGCCCGTAACCGCGAAGCCATCAAACGCGCCCTCGACTACTACCTCTGCCCCAACCCCACCAAACCGCGCCCGAGCACGATGTATATGGTCACTCCCAACGTCGACACCGAAAGCCTGCTGGCCAATGCCTGCGAGTCCCTGGCGTCGGCCAGTACCATCGCCAGCAATTTCGCCAATGAGCTTTCGGGCCCGCAGCGCAGTACGGCACTGGGAATCCAGCAGATCATCATGCTGGCGGAGCTGGCGGTGAACCGGGCGCTGGATCGGGTTGATCCGCAAACGTGATCCGCTAGTCGAAGAGTCCCGAAAAGGCACAGGTCGTACCCTTTTTGGGACTCTTTAAACTCCGCTCACGCAGGTATACTGCGCGCTTTCGCGGCTCGTCCACCGGGCCGGTCTTTTTGCTTCGCGGAGCTTTCATGACTTCCCCAATCGACAACGCTGTGAGCGATGTCCCGGCAGAGCTGGCTGAGGCCGGCGATACCAAGCCGACCATTCCTGCGTTCAAGTTCCCGTTCAAGCCAGGTGAGCTGGCGGCTGCCAAAGCGGCGAAGCAGCCGCAGTTCAAGGGCAAGGACGGTGATCGTCACGCCAAGATTCCGGGTGTGGCGCCTTCGGGTACTCGCCGTTCGATGGGCAAGCGCTGATTCCATCCCGCCTCGGCCGTCGCTGTGATTTTCGGTCACAGTGATGGCTAATTGCTCAGTTCCTGAGCCAGATCAACGTTTAACCAGTGAGTGCGCTTAGAGTCAGCAGCCCTGCCGACTCTTTCCAATAAAACGAGCGCGCTTTCCATGAAGATCAATCTCCCGGTGACCGGGCGCAATGTCGATGTTGCGCCGGATGCGAACATTCTCTCGACCACCGATCTGACCAGCGCGATCACCTACGCCAACGACGATTTCATCAGGATCAGCGGTTACAGCCGCGACGAGCTGCTGGGTGCGCCGCACAATTTGCTGCGTCATCCGGACATGCCGGCGCAGGCGTTTGCCCATATGTGGCAGACGCTCAAGCGCGGGCGGTCGTGGATGGGGCTGGTGAAGAATCGTTGCAAGAACGGTGATCACTACTGGGTCAGTGCCTATGTCACGCCGGTCACGCAGAACGGTGCGGCGGTGGAGTATCAGTCGGTGCGCACGCGGCCGGATGCGCGGCAGATGGCGGCGGCGGAGCGGGCGTATGCGCAGTTGCGTGAGGGGCGGGTGGCGCGGTGGCAGCGGCTGCCAAGCTTGAGTTTGCGGGCGAAGATCATGGCGTTGACCAGTTCGGTACTGGCGGTGGTGCTGGGGATTGAAGCCTGGCTGCGGCCGGAGTCCATCGGCATCGAGGCCGCTGCGCTGGTGGCCGGCAGTGGTGCGTGTGCGTTGGGCGTGGGTTGGTTGTTGCGGCCGCTGGAGCGTCTGACCGAGCGTGCCCGGCTGATTGCCGACAACCCGTTGAGTCAGGGCATTTATACCGGGCGGCGGGATCAGTTCGGGCAGATCGAGTTTGCGTTGCAGATGCTCGAAGCGCAGGTCGGCGCGGTGGTCGGGCGGATTGGTGATGCGTCGCAACGGCTGGCCGGACATGCGGCGCAACTGGTGGATCATCTGCATAGCAGTCACACCAGCACGTTGGCGCAGCAGGCGGAAACCGATCAGGTGGCGGCGGCGATTCATCAGATGGCGGCCAGTGTGGCCGAGGTCGCCAGCCATGCGCAGCAGGCGTCGGTAGCGGCGGATATGGCGGGGACGGAAACCCGTGAAGGTCATCTGTTGGTGGGCGAGAGTCGCAGTGCGGTGTTGCGGCTGGCCGAGGAGTTGGGGCGGGCGACCGAGGTGATTCATCAGCTCGAAGGTCATAGCAGCGAGATTTCCGGGGTGCTGGAGGTGATTCGCAGCATCGCCGAACAAACCAATCTGCTGGCGCTCAACGCGGCGATCGAAGCGGCGCGGGCCGGGGATGCGGGACGTGGATTTGCGGTGGTGGCCGATGAGGTACGCGGTCTGGCTCAGCGCACTCAACAATCGACCAACGAGATTCAACGGATGATCAGCACCCTGCAAAACGGCGCGCGGGATGCGGTGCTGGTGATGCAGCAGAGCAGCGAGCATGTGGATAACAGCGTCGAACAGGCGCAGCGTGCGGCCCGGGCCCTGGACGGGATCAGCGGGCGGGTCGAGCAGATTACCGAGATGAGCCTGCAGATTGCGGCAGCGGTCGAAGAACAGAGCGCGGTGAGCGAGGACATCAACCGCAACATCGTCAGCATTCGCACGGCGTGTGAGTTGACGGTGGATGAGGGGCGCCAGAGCCAGCTCAACTCACAGGATGTGGCGGGGCTGGCGGGGGATTTGCGTTCGCTGGCGCGGGAGTTCTGGGGGCGGCGGCAGGGCGCTTAGGCCGCGCGCAGTGAAATGAACGCGTAGGTCTGTGGCGGCTCGGACACCACTTGTGCCCCGGCCGCCCGTACTTGCCCGGCGATGTCGTCGCCGGAGACATGGAACAGCCATTCGCTGGAAACTTCACTCAATGGCTGCGCCGTGACCTGATCGATCGTCGAGGCAAACGCACCCATGTCCGGCAGGTACGCGGTGAAACCGTCGCCCTTGAGCGCGGTGGTGCGGATGCCGAGCAAGCCGCAGATCGCATCCTTGATCCGGATGTCGTCGCGATCCGCCTGACGCGAGCGCTGGATCAGCGTCACCAGTTCCTGATCCACCAGTTCACCGCCGACGATCAGGTCTGGCCCCTGTTCCCAGGATTCCGGCGGGCAGTCCTTGGCGGCAGGAATCAGCGGGATGTGCGGATTGATTTCGGCGGGATAGATGCGGCACACCAACGGTCGGCGCTCGTAGATGCGGCACAGCTTGTCTTCGTCAAGATTCCGGCATGGGCCAACGTTGTAGGCCGCGAAAGTGATCGCCACATGGGCGTCGGACATTCCGCTGCGCACCACCGCCGAACGCCGTTGCGCATGTTCGCGCTGCTGTTCCGGCAGGCCCAGGCCGTTGGCAAGAAACGCCTCCACCAGCACGATCACCTGACCGCCGTCGGCCGCCCACATGCGAGCTTCGGCCAAGGTCAGGGGCACGTGGTGATCGGTGCAGCATTTGCCGCAGCCTACGCAGGAAAAGGTCGTATTCATTGAGCGGGCAATCTTCAATCAGGGTGTGAATCGGCGACGTAAAGCCGCCGTACAGGACCGGAGTGAAGCAAGTTGTGCGCCATTCGCTCAGGGTTTGGCGGTCGGGCGGATCGAGTCCCATTCGGTGACGAACGCGGTTTTCGACTTTTTGTTGTACAGGCACAGCTCCGTGCCTTGCTGGCCCTTCATGTGTTTTTGCGGGTACTGGCCTTGCAGCAACAGCGCCGTGTAGCCGACACGGTCATCGAATTGCGCGGCGTTGCCGACCGGTTTGGCGTTTTTCAGGCCGCTGGCCTTGGTGCAGCTGGCGAGCACGGTTTTGTCGTAGGCCGCCCAGGCATCGGGGCTGGAGGCGTGGGCCAACGGGGCAATGAGGCAAAGCACGGAGAGGGCGAGGCGTTTCATGGTTCGGGCATCCTTGGAGGTTTGATCGCCAAGGTTGGAACATGCCGCAGGATTTTAGTTTGTCAGTCCGGCACCATTTCCCGGCGAACCACATACATTCCAGACATTTCGTACAAGCGCTGCGCTCGCCGGTTGTCTTCCAGCACCTTCAGGTCGACAAATCCTTCGCGTCGATCCTGAAACGCCTTGAATGCATGAAGCAGCAAAGCCCGACCCAATCCACGTCCTTGGGCGCGAGGATGCACCACCAGGTTCTTGATGTAGGAACTGGTCCAGCATTGCGCCACGCCGATGACGCCGTCGGCATCGCTGGCGATGAAACACAGTGCCGGATCGTATTCCGGATCGTTCTCGAACTGCTTTTGCCACACGTCCAGCGCCGGCACCCGGCCACCGCCTTCGCGGTAGCCGATCTGCATCAGTTCATGCACGGCGGATGCGTGTTCGGCGCTGTAGGTCGTGAGTTCGATGCCGTTCGGCCATTCGATGGCGGGCACGTCCTGGCTCAGGTCGCGCCGCGTCAGGAAGCAGAACGTCTCGCTCAAGACTCAGTGACCCTGAGCAGCGACATGCTTGGCCGCTTCGATCAGGCAGTGGGTCAGCTCCGGTGAGGAGAACTTGGTCAGCACGCCGTTGGCGCCTGCGAGGCGGGCCTTTTCGCTGTTCATCGCGCTGTCCAGCGAGGTGTGCAGCAGCACGTAGAGGTGGGCGAAGTCCGGGGTTTCGCGCAGGGTGCGGGTGAAGGCGTAGCCGTCCATCTCGGACATTTCGATGTCGGAGACGATCAGGTTGATCTGCTGCGCCGTGCCTTGCAGGTCCAGCAGGCAGTCAATGGCTTCCTTGGCACTGCGCGCGGTGTGGCATTGCAGGCCGAGATTGCGCAGGGTGTGTACCGATTGCTGCAGCGCCACCTGACTGTCGTCGACCACCAGAATCCGTGCGTTGCCCAGCACTTCGGCGTCTTCCATGCTCAGCTCGGTCGGGGCCATTTCGATCTGCGCCGGGGCGATGCCGTGGATGACTTTTTCGATGTCCAGCACCTGCACCAGCGTGCCGTCCACCGAAGTCACGCCGGTGATGTAGGCGCGTGAACCGCCGGAACCGAACGGCGGCGGTTTGATGTCGGTGGTCAGGCAATGCACGATCTTGCTCACTGCCTGCACATGCAAGCCCTGTTTCGAACGGCTGACGTCGGTGACGATCAGGCAGCCGCCGTTCGGGTCTTCCAGCGGCCGCTCGCCGATGGCGCGGCTCAGGTCGATCACCGACAGCGAAGCACCGCGCAGAGTGGCGATGCCTTTGACGTGCGGGTGCGACTCCGGCAGCTTGGTCAGCGGCGGGCAGGGGATGATTTCACTGACCTTCAGCAGGTTGATCGCCATCAGCTTGCCGCTGCGCAAGGTAAACAGCAGAAGCGAAAGTGAATCTGCGCGGGCTTTGTTGGAAGACATAAAAACCTTCTGTGGAAAAAGGTGAGCGGCGATCGCACGGATCGCCAGCAGGTATCGATGCCGGGTTATCGACTTGTAACCGGCAGGCTTTAGGGATTCCGGCGCCAATCCGACGGCGGGACTTTTATTTCATCCCCAACCGCTTGGCCATCCGCGCCAGATTCGCCCGGTCCAGCCCCAGTTCGCGGGCGGCACTGGCCCAGTTGCCCTGATTGCGCTCAAGCGCCGCGCTGATCAACTGCCGCTGATACTGCTCGGTGGCGGTGCGCAGGTCACCGCTGATCAATGGTAGGGCGGCAGTCGCTTCGGACGGCACCGACGAGTTATCCACAACCTCGCGCGGCAGATCGAGGTCCATCGCGCTCAGGCTGAGAATCTTCGGCCGCACCTTGCAGTTGCCCAGCGCTTTCAGTGCACTGCGTCCGATCAAGTGTTCCAGTTCCCGCACGTTGCCCGGCCAGCTATAAGCCAGCAGCGCCTCCTGGGCGTCGCTGTTCAGGCGCAGGCTGTTGAGGCCCATGCGCGAGCGGTTCTGTTCCAGGAAATAACCGCTGAGCAACAACACATCGCGACCCCGATCTCGCAGCGCCGGTACCCGCAACGGGTAGACGCTGAGGCGATGGTAGAAGTCGGCGCGGTAGCGGCCGCTGCGCACTTCTTCAGCCAGGTCGCGGTTGGTCGCGGCGATCAGGCGCACATCGACCTGGTGTTCCTTGTCCGAACCCAGACGTTGTAACTGGCCGCTCTGCAAAACCCGCAACAGCTTGGCCTGGACGGTCAGCGACAACTCGCCGACTTCATCCAGAAACAGTGTGCCGCCGTTGGCCAGTTCGAACTTGCCGCGCCGGTCGCTGGTGGCGCCGGTGAAGGCGCCGCGCACGTGGCCGAACAGTTCGCTTTCCACCAACGTGTCCGGCAGCGCCGCGCAGTTGAGGCTGATGATCGGTTTGTCGGCGCGCTTGGAGGCTGCGTGAATGGCCTGGGCCACCAGTTCCTTGCCGACCCCGGTTTCCCCAGTGATCAGCACGGTCAGGTCGCTGCCGCCGACCAGATTGATTTCTTCCACCAGCCGTTTGTGGGCCTTGCTCTGGCCGATCATTTCACGGTTTTGCTGACCGCTGGCCTGACGATAAACCTCGGCGCGCTGGTGTTCGTCTTCAGCGCGAATTGCCAGACGCTCGATGCGTTCAGCGGCATTCACAGTGGCCGATGCGAGACTGGCGAAGGCTTGCAGGGCGTCGAGCTCGATCGGTTCGAAACGCTCGGGATCGAGGGCGTCGAGAGTAATCAGGCCCCAAAGCTTTTCATCGACGAACAACGGACAGCCGAGGCAGTCGTGAACTTCAAGATGATCGTCGAGGCCGTCGACCAGTCCGTCGTAAGGATCGGGCAAGTCGCTGTCGGCGGCGAAACGCGTTGGCCCTTCGCCGGCCAGCAGCACTTCGAAGCGCGGGTGTTCGCTGACCTTGAAGCGTCGACCAAGAGTGTCGGTGCTCAAGCCATCCACCGCCAGCGGCACCAGCCATTCACCGTCAAGGCGCAACAGTGCGGCGGCATCGCAGGGCAGCAGGGCGCGCATGGCTTCGAGCAGGCGTCGATAGCGCTCGCCTTCGGGCAGTTCGCGGGACAGGTCGGAGACCAGTGGGAGCAGGGCGGTGAGCAATGATTTGGCGGACATAAGCTTGTAGTCAAAGAGACACGTTGTAGTCGAAGCGACTATAGAGGCACTTGTGTCGATCTGACTACATAATTTTCAAGATATTGATTTGTATAGAAAAAATAGTTGGCACGAATACTGGAATGGATAAGGCACTTTTAGAGAAAGCTCAGGAGTCACCCTTATGCTTAGCGTCCAGGATCGTGCCATCGTCAAATCCACTGTGCCTCTGCTGGAAAGCGGCGGCGAAGCGCTGATCACCCATTTCTACCGCATGATGCTCTCCGAGTACCCGGAAGTCCGCCCGCTGTTCAACCAGGCCCACCAGGCCAGCGGTGACCAGCCCCGCGCCCTGGCCAACGGCGTGTTGATGTACGCCCGCCACATCGATCAACTCGACCAGTTGGGCGATCTGGTGGCAAAGATCATCAACAAGCACGTGGCCCTGCAGATCCTGCCGGAACACTACCCGATCGTCGGCACCTGCCTGTTGCGCGCCATCTCCGAAGTACTCGGCGAAGAAATCGCCACGCCGGAAGTGATGAACGCCTGGGGCGCAGCCTACGGTCAGTTGGCCGAGATCCTGATCGGCGCCGAAACCGCCATTTATGACCAGAAAGAGCAAGCCGTCGGCGGCTGGCGCGGGGCGCGGGAGTTCATCGTCGCGGCCAAGGTCGAGGAGAGCGCGGAAATCATTTCGTTCTACTTCGAGCCGGCGGACAAGGGCCCGATTCTCGCAGCCGAGCCAGGCCAGTACATCGGCATGAAGCTGATCCTCGACGGCGAAGAAATCCGCCGCAATTACTCGCTGTCGGCACTGGCCAACAAAGGTCAGTACCGCATCAGCGTCAAACGCGAACCGGGCGGCCGTGCCTCCAATTACCTGCACGATCAACTGCATGTCGGCGCCAGCATCCAGCTGTTCCCGCCATCGGGGGAGTTCACCCTGACTGCCAGCGACAAGCCGCTGGTGCTGATTAGCGGCGGCGTCGGCATCACTCCGACTTTGGCGATGCTGGAAGCGGCGCTGGAAACCGAGCGTCCGGTGTACTTCATCCACAGTGCGCGCAACGGCAGCGTGCACGCGTTCCGTGACTGGATCGACGGGCTGGCCGCGCGTCATCCGCAGCTCAAGCGCTTCTATTGCTACGCCGAAGATGATGGTGTGAGCCCGGCGGCGGACAAGGTCGGGTTGTTGAGCGAGGAACAACTGGGCGAGTGGCTGCCGGCGGAGCGTGATGTGGACGCCTACTTCCTCGGGCCGAAAGGCTTCATGGGGGCGATCAAGCGTCACCTGAAGGCGCTGGGTGTGCCTGAGAAGCAGAGCCGGTATGAGTTC
Source organism: Pseudomonas sp. CH235 (assembly GCF_004368175.1). Taxonomy (NCBI): domain Bacteria; kingdom Pseudomonadati; phylum Pseudomonadota; class Gammaproteobacteria; order Pseudomonadales; family Pseudomonadaceae; genus Pseudomonas; species Pseudomonas sp. CH235. Next base: position 268,652 of record NZ_RRZJ01000002.1, on the reverse strand, counting down.
TTCGGGCCGGCTGCTGCTCTGGAATAATCCGGAACCGAGTCGCCTTCAATCGCGAGCAAGCTCGCTCCCACAGGATTTGTGTGCGACACAGATCCAATGTGGGAGCGAGCCTGCTCGCGAAAGGGGTCGGCGCGGTCCTGATTCTTAAATTCTGTTTAAAGGTTAATCGTTTCTTAACCGGTTTATCGTTTATTCCCCGATGCTGATGATAGGCGCTCGTTCGTTTACATGATCAGGATCGCCCCCATGTCGCACTTCGCCTCTTCCCGTCGTTTCAGCCTGGCCACTTTGGGCCTGTCGGTTGCCTTGTTGTCCAGTCCGTTCGCGTTCGCCGAATCCACCTTGATCGAACCCCAGACCCTGATCGTCGATCAGAGCCTGCCCAAGGCCCAGCGAGATGCAATGGAACTGGCGGCGCGGCGTTACGGCAGTTTCTGGAACACGGGTGAAGAGGCGTTGGCCACCGCCGCCCTGTCGCCGCAGTTCGTCGACAAGACCCCGCCGGAAGGCCGGGTGCAGGGGCCGACCGGGCCGCTGCTGGCGTCGAAGTTCTTTCGCACGGCGGTGCCGGACGTGAGTTGCGAGATCGAGCAAATGATCGTCGCCGGGGATCGCGTGGTGGTGCATCTGCACTTTCGCGGGCATTTCACCGGCACGTTCAAGGCTCTCAAAGGGCAGGGCCAGCGTGTAGACTTCCGGGCAACCGATATCTATCAGATCGACAACGGTCGCATCGCGGCCAATTGGCATATCGAAGACAACATCAGCCTGATGGCGCAACTGCAAGCGCAGCCGCCGGCCAGCTGAACCATGGACATGAAAGGGAAACGCGATGAGCGAGGAAACGATTCGATTGGGACGTGAGCGGCGCTATCTGGTGTTGCTGGGCATCATCTGCCTGGCGCTGATCGGCGGCGCGCTGTACATGCAGATCGTGCTGGGCGAGGCGCCATGCCCGCTGTGCATCCTGCAGCGTTATGCGTTGCTGCTGATCGCGCTGTTCGCGTTCATCGGCGCGGCCATGCGCACCCGGCGCAGCATCACGGTGTTCGAGGTGCTGGTGGTGATTTGCGCCATCGCCGGGGCCGGTGTCGCCGGGCATCACGTGTACACCCAGTTCTATCCGGCGGTGAGCTGCGGCATCGATGTGTTGCAACCGATCGTCGATGACCTGCCGCTGGCAAAGATCTTCCCGCTGGGCTTCCAGGTCGACGGTTTCTGCTCGACGCCGTACCCGCCGATCCTCGGCCTTTCGCTGGCGCAATGGGCACTCGTGGCCTTCGTGCTGGTGGTGATCCTGGTTCCGCTGCTGACCTCGCGTAACCGAAAAGCGTTGCGCTGAATCAACTTTTCGGCGCGTGCGCCGATAAAACAAACGCCTCGATTTGCGGTGACGCAGATCGAGGCGTTTTGCATTTCAGGGTCTGTGTGAAAACACCGTGACGAACGGCAAGGAAGGGTGCGACAGGTGTGCGACATGTTGTCACACAGGCCGTGTCGCAGCTCGTTTCACAGGCCCGGATTGGAGTGCTGTTACAAAAAAGGATTGGTCTGTTTCAGCGTTTTTCGGTTTTTGCACGCGTGTGCCGGATCAGGCAGTTTTAACAGACTCCGGCAGATGGCCAAAAGCCTTGGCATATCGGGCTTTGCGCGGATCGCGCCGTGGGAAAAAGCCCTCGGAGCTGTCTGAACTGAGGCCGATAGACCTACATTTTTTGGTGTTTTTGTTGAGAATCGATTTCGATAACATGCGGAACTTTTGCAAAAACGGTGATGGATTGTTGCTCGGAGCGATAAAAATTATTTCGGGATAAGACATGGTGTATAGGGCGCTACCTATCTACAATCGCCCGCACTGAATTCCCGGCACTGTTCAGCCTTTATTAAGGAGGCGAGCAGGAAGTCGGGTGTCGAGCAGCCGAGAGGCTTGCGAGACACCCAGGTGTCGGTGCCTTCCAACTTTCCGCACCAAATGGAATTGGTCTGTAACAAGGCCTTTGACCACGAATTCGAATAAGAACTGACCGCTGTCCCAGGTTTTGTCGAGCGTCTGACGCGCGACGGGCGGCCCTTATTCAATCCAAAGAAAATGCCAACCCTTGGCAGGGTGAAGTGTTGGCGATCAAAACCCAACTGCATTGCGCAAGCTGCTTTAGAGGTCGTGAGATGAGTAAAAACAGGTACCCCAGATTACTAGGCCTAGTGCCGCTGCTCGGCACGTTGTTGCTGGGAGGCTGCAACATGACCTTGCTCAATCCAACGGGCCAGGTCGGCCTGGAACAGCGCAACCTGATCATCACCGCCACGCTGCTGATGCTGTTGGTCGTTGTGCCGGTCATCGTCATGACCTTCCTGTTCGCCTGGAAGTACCGCGCCTCGAACAAGAACGCCGTCTACACCCCGAAATGGTCGCACTCGACCAAGATCGAAGTGGCAGTCTGGACCATCCCGGTCCTGATCATCATTGCCCTGGGTTACATCACCTACAAGTCGACCCACTCGCTGGATCCGTATCGTCCGATCGAATCCGACGTCAAGCCTGTGACCATCGAAGTGGTCGCGCTGGACTGGAAGTGGCTGTTCATCTATCCGGAACAAGGCATCGCCACGGTCAACAAGATCGTGTTCCCGGCGCACACCCCGGTTAACTTCCGGATCACTTCGGACGCGGTGATGAACTCGTTCTTCATCCCGGGCCTGGGCGGCCAGATCTACGCGATGGCGGGCATGACCACCAAGCTGCACCTGATCGCTGACCGCAACGCTGAAATGGACGGTATCTCCGCCAACTACAGCGGCGCTGGTTTCACCGGTATGAAATTCAAAGCGATCGCAACTTCTCAGGAAGATTTCGACGCCTGGGTAAGTGAAGTCAAAAAGGCACCTAAACAGCTTGAAGCCGCTGAATACGCAGCCCTTGCCAAGCCAAGCCAGAACAATCCAGTCGAGCTCTACTCCTCGGTCACGCCGAACCTGTTCCAGACCATCGTCGACAAGTACGAAGGCATGAAACCGGGCAAGCCGCTGAAGCACGAGAAGAAAGAGAAAGAAGTGGCGGCAACGGATATGGACTCGAATTCGCATTCAGCTGCCGGGGCAGAGGAGTAAACGATGTTTGGTAAATTAAGTTGGGAAGCGATCCCTTTCCACGAGCCGATCGTGATGGTCACCATCTCGATGATCGCGCTCGGTGGTCTGGCGTTGTTCGCTGCAATCACCTACTTCAAGAAGTGGACTTACCTGTGGACCGAGTGGCTGACGTCGGTCGACCACAAGAAAATCGGCGTGATGTACATCATCGTCGCCATGGTCATGCTGCTGCGCGGTTTTGCCGACGCCATCATGATGCGTACCCAGCTGGCCATGGCCACCGAGGGTTCGCCTGGCTACCTGCCACCTGAACACTATGACCAGATCTTCACCGCTCACGGTGTGATCATGATCATCTTCATGGCAATGCCATTCTTCACCGGCCTGATGAACCTTGCAGTGCCGCTGCAGATCGGCGCGCGTGACGTTGCGTTCCCGTTCCTGAACTCCCTGAGCTTCTGGCTGCTGGTATCCGGCGTCGTGCTGATCAACCTGTCCCTGGGCGTCGGCGAATTCGCCAAGACCGGCTGGGTTGCCTATCCACCGCTGTCGGGTCTGCAATACAGCCCTGGCGTGGGGATGGACTACTACATCTGGGCGCTACAGCTATCGGGTCTGGGTACAACGTTAACGGGGGTTAACTTCCTCGCGACCGTGCTGAAAATGCGTACCCCAGGCATGAAACTGATGGACATGCCGATCTTCACCTGGACCTGCACCTGGGCAAACGTTCTGATCGTGGCTTCGTTCCCGATCCTGACCGCTACCCTGGCACTGCTGACCCTTGACCGTTACATGGATTTCCACATTTTCACCAATGAACTTGGTGGCAATCCAATGATGTACGTCAACCTGTTCTGGGCATGGGGCCACCCTGAGGTTTACATCCTGATCCTGCCGGCGTTCGGCATTTTCTCGGAAGTCATCTCGGCCTTCACCGGCAAGAAACTGTTCGGCCACCACTCGATGATCTACGCCTCGGGCGCGATCTCGGTACTGGGCTTCATGGTTTGGCTGCACCACTTCTTCACCATGGGTTCGGGTGCCAGCGTCAACGCCTTCTTCGGTCTGGCGACGATGCTGATTTCCATCCCGACGGGTGTGAAACTGTTCAACTGGCTGTTCACCATCTACCAGGGCCGTCTGCGCTTCACCAGCCAGGTTCTGTGGACCCTGGGCTTCATGGTGACCTTCGCCATCGGCGGCATGACCGGCGTACTGCTGGCCATCCCGGGTGCTGACTTCGTTCTGCACAACAGCCTGTTCGTGATCGCTCACTTCCACAACGTGATCATCGGCGGCGCGGTATTCGGCTACATCGCAGGCTTCGGCTTCTACTTCCCGAAAGCGTTCGGCTTCAAGCTGCACGAAGGCTGGGGTAAAGCAGCGTTCTGGTTCTGGATCTCGGGCTTCTTCGTCGCGTTCATGCCGCTCTACGCTCTGGGCTTCATGGGCATGACCCGTCGTCTGAACGCCACCACCAACCCTGAGTGGGTACCGTACCTGTACGTTGCCATGTTCGGTGCGGTGATGATTGCTGTGGGTATCGCCTGCCAGCTGATCCAGCTGTACGTGTCGGTGCGTGACCGCAACAAACCGGAAAACATGTGCGAACACGGTGACCCGTGGAATGCCCATACCCTGGAATGGTCGACCTCGTCGCCACCTCCGTTCTACAACTTCGCTGTACTGCCAAAAGCAGACTGCATCGATCCGTTCACCGAGGCCAAGGAAAACGGTACTGCGTACAAGGCTCCGGCCAAGTACGAACCGATCCACATGCCGAACAACACCGCCACTGGCGTGGTGATGGGCGCACTGCTGACCGTGTTCGGTTTCGCGATGATCTGGCACATCTGGTGGTTGGCGATCGCCAGCCTGGCCGGCACTGTCATCTACTTCGTGATTCACGCAGCACGTGACGATCAGGGCTACATGGTGCCGGTTGAAACAATCGAGCGCATCGAAGCCGAGCAGCACAAGCGTCTGGTAGCGGCCGGGAAGATCCCTGCTTCCGCAACCCGTGTTGAAACCAAGTTGGAACAGGCTTAAACAATGTCGAACTTAGTGACCAATGCTGGACACGCCCATGGTCATGACCATGGGCACGATGACCATCACCACGACTCGGGCGAGATGACCGTATACGGTTTCTGGCTCTACCTGATGACCGACTGCATTCTGTTTGCGTCGATCTTCGCGGTGTACGCGGTACTGGTAAACAACGTCGCCGGTGGCCCGTCGGGCCACGACATCTTCGAACTGCCATACGTGCTGGGCGAAACCGCTCTGCTGTTGTTCAGTTCGATCACCTACGGCTTCGCCATGCTGGCGTTGTACAAAGGTAAGAAGCAGCAGGTTCTGGGCTGGTTGTTCATGACCTTCCTGCTCGGCGCAGGCTTCATCGCCATGGAGATCAACGAGTTCCACCTGCTGATCTCCGAGGGCTTCGGTCCTAGCCGTTCGGGCTTCCTGTCGGCGTTCTTCACGCTGGTCGGTACCCACGGTCTGCACGTGTCCGCCGGTCTGATCTGGATGGGCATCATGATGTACCAGGTCAACAAGCACGGCCTGACGGCGACCAACAAGACCCGTCTGAGCTGCCTGAGCCTGTTCTGGCACTTCCTGGACGTGGTGTGGATCTGCGTATTCACCGTTGTTTACCTGATGGGGACCCTGTAATGGCTAATGCACACTCCCATGACAGCCATGATGCTGGCCACGGCAGCGTAAAGTCGTACGCCATTGGCTTCATCCTGTCGGTAATCCTGACCGTCATCCCGTTCGGTCTGGTGATGTTCCCGACCCTGCCGAAGTCGACGACGCTGGCAATCGTCCTGCTGTTCGCCGTGATCCAGGTGATCGTTCACCTGTATTACTTCCTGCACCTGGACCGTTCCATCGCTCAACGTAACAACGTGATTGCGTTCGTCTTTACGGCCATCGTGATCGTGCTGCTGGTCGGTCTGTCGCTGTGGATCATGTTCAGCATCCACACCTACATGATGGCGAAGTGAGGTAAACCCGATGTCGCTCAAGCACTTTATCCAAATCACCAAACCGGGGATCATTTTCGGTAACGTGCTTTCTGTGGCAGGCGGGTTCTTCCTGGCCTCGAAAGGGCATGTCGATCTGGCCGTGTTTCTGGCAGCCATGATCGGCACTTCCCTGGTTGTGGCCTCCGGTTGCGTGTTCAACAACTGCATCGACCGCGACATCGACCTGAAGATGGAACGCACCAAGAACCGGGTGCTGGTCCAGGGCTTGATCTCCCTGAAATTGGCCCTGGTCTATGCGACCGTCCTGGGTGTCGCCGGCGTTGCGTTGCTGTACAAGGTGGCCAACCCGTTGGCTGCCCTGTTCGCCGTGATCGGCTTCATCATCTACGTCGGCTTCTACAGCCTGTACCTCAAGCGCAAGTCGGTTCACGGCACGCTGGTGGGCAGTCTGTCGGGCGCCATGCCGCCGGTGATCGGTTACGTGGCCGTGACCAACAGCTTCGACATGGCCGCGCTGACCCTGCTGGTGATGTTCAGCCTGTGGCAGATGCCGCATTCCTACGCCATCGCGATCTTCCGCTTCAACGATTACCTGGCCGCATCGATTCCGGTGCTGCCAGTGAAGCGCGGGATCCAGGTGGCCAAGAAGCACATCCTGTTCTACATCCTGGCCTTCCTCGTGGCGACCTTGATGCTGACCTTCAGCGGTTACGCCGGCATGAGCTACCTCGCCGTCGCCGCGGCCATGGGCATGTACTGGCTGTACATGGCCTGGACCGGCTACAAGGCGGTGGATGACACGGTCTGGGCACGCAAGCTGTTCGTGTTCTCGATCTTCACCATCACCGCGTTGAGCGTCATGATGTCCCTGGACTTCAAGGTGCCGACCGAGCTGCTGCTGACGTACGCGCCGTAAGGTTCGAACGTTGTACGAGAAACCCGTTCATCGAGAGATGAGCGGGGTTTTTTGTTGCTCGGATGATGGAGAAACGACGCCCTTTGTCGCGAACGGACTCTCTCCCAAAAGGGTGGGGTTATCAGCCATTCCCTCGAAACGACTAGCTAGAAATCGACAGGTTGCGGTCGATAGGCAAAAGCCCTAGATTCGGATCCAACTACATGCATCGATCAAGAGGCTGGGCGAAATGACTGAGAGGATGACCTGCGACGAGCGATTCATTGCCCTGGCAAAAGAGCTGAATTACGACATCAACGGTGAGAACACGGTGGGTGGCAATTACGCGCCGTTGATCCGTCATCACGACGAGATCTACATCAGCGGCATGGTGCCGCGCACCGAGGGCAAGATTCAGTATCCGGGGCGCGTAGGGCAGGAGCTGACGCTCAAGGATGCGCAGGCCGCGGCGAGCATCAGCGCGATGCGGTGTCTGGCCTTTATCGTCGATGCAGTCGGTTCGCTGGACAAGGTCAGGTCGTTGTTGCGGGTCACGGTGTACGTGAAGTCCACGCCGGATTTCGTTGACCTCAGCGAAGTCGCCAATGGCGCGTCGGATGTGTTCAGTTATGTGTTGGGCGATGTCGGGCGACACACCCGCACCACCGTCGGCGTCTATCAGTTGCCGAAAAACGCAGCCATCGAAGTCGATATGATCGCCGCAGTGCATCCTTCGGCGTAATCGCTGAAAGCCGCACAACAAAAAGCCCCGCCTGAATGTCAGAGCGGGGCTTTTTCGTCAGCGCCGGTGTTACTGGGCGGCGATGCTGTAACCGTCGAACGCGGTCTGCTGTTGCAGGGCGGTGATGATGTTCTTGCGGTTGATCGCGTGCTCGGTGCCGGCGTTGTCGACGAAGGTTTCGCCTTCGATTTCTGCATCGTCGCCTTCACCGACGAAGGTGAAGCCGAGGAATTCCAGTGCCTCGCGATCCACGCTCAGGCGCGAGCGCGGTGTGCGCATTGGCAGGGTCACGCTGATGCCGTCCTTGCTGATGCTGAACACTTCAACGTCTTTCTTGGCGCGTGCGGCCTTGCTCTTGCCGCCGCTCGGGTTGCTGATCGCCTGGTGGGTCTGGTTCAGCACCTTGAGGGCCAAGCCGTAGACGATTTCCTGGAACGCCGGATCGTCCTTGAAGCTGGACAGGATGCGGCTGATCGGGAATTTGCTGCTGAGGTCTTCGAGGGCGGCGATGTCGGCGGCTTCGGCGTCCTTCAGGCGCTTGAGTTCGCCCATCAGCTCATAGGCCTGGTCGTCATCGAAGCGGTCGTGGGCCTGACGGATCGCGGCGCGCAGTTCGCGGATCTGATCGCTTTCGCGGCTCGACTGGAACGCGTCCAGCACCATCTCGCTGATGATCTTCGCCTGTGGGATGTGTTGTGAAAGATTGATGGAGTTTTCGTATTCCGCTTTGGACGACAGAGTGACTACGGATTCAGCGGTGTTGAAATCGGACATTGAAATTTCACTACTTTTTTAACTTGAGATGAGACGAGAAAGCGCTGGGGGCTTTTTCAGGCCGACTAATTTAGGGGAGCGCGGCAGCGTTGTCACGGAGCAAGGGGCCGGTGGTGCCGATTATTTGTCCGGATGATTTGTGAAGGGCAACCAGGCACCGCGCGTGTCCTGTCTCATTCATTGGCGACAGCGTTCTCGGGTAGTCGCCGGGACGTCAGGCCACGCAGCGTCCAGTAGAGCTTCAACGAACGGGTACCGATCAGGCCGCACATGAAACCCGCAATGCCGGACTTGAGCAGCTGCATGTCCGGGGACGCGGAAATCTCCGGATTCACGTCATGCTGGTAACCGAAGTAGTAGTTCGCGGAAAAGAACATCAGGTACATGATCAGGATTTTTACCGTGCCCGGCATGATCAGCCCTGTCGCAGAGTCGTCGAGCACCACGCCCCGCCGCGAGAACACCAGCCAGGCCGAGAGACCGCCCAGCAACAGCGCGCCGAACCAGGTGCTGAAAAACAAGGCCGGGTTGATCGACAGGTTCAGGGAGTACAGCGACCACGCCAAAAACGCCGGGGGTGTTATCAGCATAGAGGCACGGCTTTCGCGTCGGGGAGAAAACGACTTGATGCCGAAATAAACCACCAGCAGAAAAATCAGGTAAACCCGTAGCGGAGTATTTTGCAGAATCGTGAGCATTGCGCAGCATCCATGCTGGAAAAGGAGGAGGGTGGAGCATAGCCGGGGTCACAGTAACCGTCGGCTATTTCAGCCGCAAACGCTCCATCGCGATCACCGACGTTTCAAATCCCAGGCTGGCGAAAAACGCTTCGGCGCCTTCGCGCCCGGCACGCAGGACCCAGGTAATGTCGGTGTTGTCGCCCATTACATGTTCGACCAGCGCCCGCCCGATGCCCGCGCGCCGATGTTGCCCGTCGACCACGACCATCGACAGGTAACCGTTGGACAAGCCATCGGTGATGCCACGGGCGAAACCGACAATTTGCTGGCCGCTCAATGCCACAGCGCTGCGCTGAGAGTTCTGAACAAGCTGTGCGAAATGTTCGGCGGTGCCGGTGCGATGGCCCCAGCCGTGCCGCCCCAGAAACTGCCTTGCGGCCTCGACTTCCGTCGGCAGGAGGTCGCGTATTGAAATGTCCTTGTTCATTCGTTGATCCCGTCCCTGGTGTGTTTCCAACAGTAGTCGCGTTGCTTACGGTCTGCCCCACATCTGCATGGCGAACTCGACGAAGCGACGCAGTTTCGGCAGCCGGTAGCGATCCGGCGCGTAGAGCAGGTGCATCGGGCGGTTCGGCGGCTGGTAGTCCGGCATCACAACCACCAGTCTGCCATCGCGCAGGTCCTGTTCCACCAGCGCGTCCGGCAGCATCACGATGCCCATGCCGGTGCGCGCGGCCTGATGCAGGCCGGCGGAGCTGTTGATCAGCATCGGGCCTTTGACGTCGACCATGATTTCTCCGTCCGGGCCGCTGAGGCGCCACTGTTTTTCCACCGATTGCCAGTCGTCACCGGCAGGGTAGGCGAACGACAGGCAGTCGTGCTGACGCAGTTCTTCGGGCGTGAGCGGCATGCCGCGTCGGGCCACGTATTCCGGGGAGGCGCAGACGGTCAGGGTGTAGTCGATCAGCGGGCGGGCGATCAGGTTGGACTGGTCGAAGTGGCCCAGTCGGAAGGCCACGTCGAGACCGCTTTCCAGCAAATCCGGACGGCGGTTGGTCAGGATCACGTCGAGTTTGACCTGCGGACATTGCAGGGAAAACTCACTGAGCGCCGGGGCCAGACGTTCAACGCCAAAGGTCAGCGGCGCAGTAACCCGCAGAATGCCGCGCGGTTCATCAAGCGTCTGCTCGGCGAGGCGTTCGGAGTCGGCGACCAGACCGAGCACTTCCAGGCAGCGCTGGTAGTAAACGCTGCCGAATTCAGTCAGTCGCTGGCGACGGGTGGTGCGTTGCAACAGTTGCACGCCAAGCCGTTGCTCCAGCGCCCGCAGGTGATTGCCCACCATGGTCGTGGACATTTCGCACTGCAGCGCGGCCGCCGTCATGCTGCCGGACTCCACCACCTTGACGTACACGCTCATCGACTGGAACAAATCCATTATCAAGCCCGGCTTTTAAATGATTGAAGTTTTGCCGAGTTTATCCAGTTCAGGTGGATAACCATACTGCCAGCACCTCACCTCGCTGGAGTTTGCCGACATGACCGCCGCCCTGATGAACACCTATCAACCGCTGGACTTGAGCTTCATCAAAGGCCTGGGCACTCGACTCTGGGATCAGGCGGGCCGCGAGTATCTGGATGCAGTGGCAGGCGTGGCGGTGACCAATGTCGGTCACTCGCACCCGCGCATCGTGTCGGCGATCAGCGAGCAGGCGGGATTGCTGCTGCACACCTCCAACCTCTACAGCATCGACTGGCAACAGTCGCTGGCGCAGAAGCTGACGCGGCTGGCGGGGATGGAGCGGGCGTTTTTCAACAACTCCGGTGCCGAGGCCAACGAAACGGCGCTGAAACTGGCGCGTCTGTACGGCTGGCGCAAAGGCATCGAACAGCCGCTGGTGGTGGTGATGGCCAACGCGTTTCATGGCCGTACCCTCGGCACCTTGTCCGCCAGCGATGGCCCGGCGGTGCGCCTGGGCTTCAATGAGTTGCCCGGGGATTTCGTCAAAGTGCCGTTCGGCGATCTTCAAGCGCTGGAGCAGGTGCAGCGCAAGCATGGCCAGCGGATCGTGGCGATTCTGGTCGAGCCGATTCAGGGTGAAAGCGGCGTGCAACTGGCACCGCCCGGCTACCTCAAGGCCCTGCGCGAGTTGTGCGACCGCCACGCCTGGCTGCTGATGCTCGACGAAATCCAGACCGGTATCGGCCGTACCGGCCGCTGGTTCGCGTTTCAGCACGAAGGCATCGTTCCCGACGTCATGACCCTCGCCAAGGGCCTGGGCAACGGCGTGCCGATCGGCGCTTGCCTGGCACGGGGCAGGGCGGCCGATCTGTTCACCCCCGGCAGCCACGGCAGCACCTTCGGCGGTAATCCACTGGCGTGTCGGGTGGGCTGCACCGTGCTCGATATCATCGAGGAACAAGGCCTGCTGGAAAATGCCAGGGTCCAGGGCGAGCGCCTGCTGACCCGCTTGCGCGCAGAGCTGGCGGACAATCCGAATGTGCTGGCGATTCGTGGGCAAGGGCTGATGATCGGCATCGAACTCAAACAGCCGGTCCGCGACCTGACACTGATTGCCGCGCGGGATCATGGACTGCTGATCAACGTCACTCGCGGCAAGACGATTCGGTTGCTGCCGCCGCTGACGATTGATGAGCGGGAGGTGGGGATGATTGTCAGAGGAGTTGGCCGTTCCCTGAGCCATGTCTGATCCCTCGGTCAGTAGTGAAATCTACAAGTTATGACGCAGATTTCGCCGTCTACGATTGCATAGACCAGGCGATGCTCGGCAGTTATCCGCCGTGACCAGAAGACGCTCATGTTGTGCTTGAGCGGCTCCGGTTTACCCAAGCCTTCAAAGGGTTGGCGCTGGATCGCTTTGATCAGAAGATTGATTCGTTTGAGACCGGCCTTATCGTTTTGTTGAAACCATAAGTAGTCTTCCCAGCCCGTTGGCGTGAACTGGATTTTTATTCTTCGAACAGCTGCCTGACTTTGGCTTTTCCAGCGCGCATTTCGCCAATCGATTTGATCAAGCGCTCGGCATTGGCCGGAGAACGCAGCAGATAAGCCGTTTCTTCCAGCGCGTTGTATTCGGCCAGAGACATCATGACTACAGGCTCGCCTTTTTGACGGGTTACCAACAATGGGGCGCAGTCTTCATTCACGCGTTCCATGGTTTCAGCCAAGTGCGCACGAGCTGTGGTGTAGTTGATAGTGTCCATCTCACACCTCGCTTGATACAAAGAACGTTCAGAAATGAGTACAGGGCGACAAGGCGATTCCTACCCGTGGTTGTGCCACAGACGGGCTGCCTGCGGTGTAGTGAGTATCACCGAAGTCTCATCGAGACGTTTCTGTGCCTTCTGTAAGCTGATTCCGACGAGCCTGCCATCCCTCTCACTCTCTACGTGAGATTTCTCTAATCAGGGTAGTCCGACAAATCCGGCGCCAGCATCCGGGTCTTCGGTGCGCCGTTCGCGTTGTGCTGGATGATGTCTTTCGGTTGCCCCTGTTGATTGAAAAACACCTGACCAATCCCCGCCGAATTCCACAGCCGTTCACCCGCTTCGGCGTGTTCCGGCACGTACGGGACGATGCGCATGCGGCGGCGTTTGGTCAGCCAGTTGAGCGGCGAGCGTGGTGAGTAGAGCCAGCGATTTAGGCGGTCGAACCATTCCAGCAGGGTGGGCGGGAACTCGTTTTTGATGCCGCTGCTGGTGATCTGCCAGATGCGCGGGCCGGCCTTGCGGTGTCGGATCAGGACTTCGTAGACGAAGGAATAATGCACGTCGCCTGACAGCACCACGTAGCTGCCCGGTGTACGCGAGTGTCGGAAAATGTTCAGGATCACCTGGGCTGCGCCGCGATGGGCCATCCAGTTTTCTGCGTCCACCAGCAGTGGATAACCGCACCAGCTGAATACTCGCTGCACGGTTTCGATCAGCTTCACACCGAAGATCGGTGCCGGCGAAACGATGATCGCCGAAGGGTGGTCGAGCAGTTCCTGCTGCAGTTCGCTCAAGGCTTCCCAGTCCAGCAGGCCCGACGGTTGCTTGAGCGCCATTTCGCTGCGCCAGCGTCGGGTGCGGGTGTCGAGCACCACCAGCGCCGGGCTGCTCGGCAATACGAAATGCCACTGCTGAAAGCGCAGCAAATCCTCAATCAATTCGTCCTGCGCGGGAGCGTCGAGATAGCGGTCGTCACCGCTGGCGCTCAGGCCTCGGGTTTTCTCCAGTACTGCGCTGAATGCATCCGGATTATTGCCCCAGCCCTGACACAACATGTAGGCGATCAACGCGTTGCCGATGATGCGCTTGGAGAACGGGTGGCCGTAGGCCGTTTCCTCCCATTGCGCGGACAGGTTCCAGTCGTCGGTGATGTCGTGGTCATCGAAGATCATCAGGCTCGGCAAGTGCGCCAATGCCCGGGCCACTTGGCCGAGGCCGGCCTTGAACCCGTCGATGCGAGTCTGTTCGAGGGCATAGCGCTTGAGGCGTTCCGGCGTCAATGCCGGCGGCTGCGGATTGACCAGTGTCCAGGGCGTTGGCGACCACACCAGCAAATACATGGCCATGACTTCGGCGAACGTCACAAGGTGATTGTCGGCGCTGCTGCTGGTAAAAATCGGCTTGCGCGCACCGCCGAAGAAACGCTCGCGCAATGTCTCGTTGCTTTCGAGTGCCGGCAGCAGATCTGCACGATGGTAGTAGCTGGCCGGGTGTTCGTAGAGTTTGGCGCTGTCGCTGACCACCGCGCCTTCGAGGTGCTCACCGAACAGACCGAGGCGATCGATCAGGGCATGAATCGCCCGCAACATCGGTCCGGCCACGTCGTCGGCGTAAACCTGATCGCCGCTCATCATCAACAGGGCGGGACGTTGCTGCGGATCGGTTTCGGCGGCCAGCAACCGATCAACGCAGAGCAGACCGTCGGCGGCCGGGTGATGGGGCTTGCGGCAGGAGCCGTGGAGCAACTGGTCGATGCGCGAACGCAGGACGAAGTTCGGGCTGGTGGCGTTGTCGTAAAGCAGGTGTGGCGCCCAATCGGCGATGGGCTGCTGGCCATCGATCAACAGGTCGTAGTCGATGCGGGTGTCGCAGGGCAGGGCCGTCTCGAGGGGGACATCGATCAGGTGAACAAATGCCCGGTTGCCAACCGGAATGACCGCGCATTTCCCCGCATTCAGTGGAATGTCTCCTACGCCTTGCAGGCGCAAGGTCAACGACAGCTCGCGGCTGCCGATCAGCCAAAGCACTACGCGCGTCGGTTCCAGTCGGCGCAGCAGTGGCCCGGCCAGAACAGCAGGCAACGGGCTCAGGTCATCAGGTGTCGGAGGCATCGGGGGAAAAGCTCAAGGCGCACAGGCCGGCGATGATAGCGCAGCCGGCGCCTCGAACCCTTAAACCAGGCTTAAGAGCCCGTTTTTTCCAGCTTCAGCGCCAGCAGGCGCCATTCGGCAGGTGTCGCGTCGACTCTCGGCTGTTCCTGTACGGAGCAGTCGAAGCGGTAGGTCACGTCGTCTCCATTCATGTTCCGCGCGGTGACGGTGTTGCTGAAGGTGTAGACCTGATCCTTGAAGCGTTGCGGCGTCAGGCTTTTGCTGTCGGCAAACCGGGCAGACGCGGGGAAGCGCAAGGTGCTGGTCACGAACGGGCTGCACATGACATACGCGAGCATCGACTTGTCGCCCTGCGCGTCGGCGCGCAATTTTTTGCTCAGCACTGTCAGGGCCTTACGCCCCTCATCGTCACTCTGGTCGATCACGGTTTGCACCGACATCGTCTTCGGCGCGCGACTGGCGTAATTCGGCAGCAACGCGGAGTCCGCTGGAGAGGGTGTGTTGTCCGGCTCGATAGCGGCGAACACCGGCGCGTCTTTCAGTGAAGCAGGGCTTGCAACCGCCTCGGCTTCCGGCAGCAACGAGGTCGGTTCGGCTTCCTGCTGTGCCACGACCTTTTCAGTCTGCGCGGCGTCGTAGCGATGCGCCGACGGGAACAATGAAAAAGTGATCGCCAGCACCACCATCGAAACAATGAAACCGCCTGCTACACCGACCAGGTTGGCGTAAAACAGATTCCAGCTGCCGCGGTTTTTCACTACCCAGCGCCACATGAAACCCCAGGCCGCGACAAATGCCAGAAAACGCAGAAACTCCATTCGATCCTTTCCTTAAACCTGCTGAAGCCGGATATCAGCGCCGTTCCGATAACGAGCACTGAAAGATGGGCGGCAAGATATCAAAATAGATTTCTGGCGCCACAAGAACCTTCACACGCCGTGTCGATACAGATCACTTGAGCGCAAAAAACGCCAGAGCGGTAATGCCGGCCACTGTGCCGCAAAGGCCTGCCAGCAGCTGCCGCGCAATCAGGGGCTCGACTTGCGAGCGTCGGGCGACCAGCATCCATACGCCGACCAGCGCCGCGGCGGTCGTCATCATTTCCAGCAATGTGGTCGTCAGACCGGTTACGTGCGGACGGCTCGACCCGAACAGACCGATGTAGAACTCCGAGACCACCAGACCTACCAGCATGCCGCTGGCAGCGCCCAGCAGGTTGGCGAGGAACAGGTTCCAGGTGCCACGATGTTTGACCACCCACACCCACATGGTCACCCAGGCTAAAAGACAAAACGCTGCATCCATCGCACCCCTCCTTTTGAATCAGTTTCGTCAGGCCCATGGCTCCCGGGCCGACACTGGACGGCAAGATAGCAAAATAGTAGCTTCGCGCCACTTTCCTGATTCCTGTAATGGACTACTCATGTCAAAAGTCGCCCCTGCTCTACGCCTGCTGTGCGCAATCACTTTCGCCAGCGCCATGACCCCGGCATTCGCCGCCTGGAAAGAGCACCCGGAAAACAGCTGGAAGTATTACCTCGCCAATTGTCAGCGCATGCAGGAAAAAATGGCCGACGTCCAGAGCGGTCGCGTGCCCGGCGCCTTTGAGGTGATGGGCGATTTGGAGAACAGCCAGGGGAGCATGAATGAGCACCGCCCAAACCTGCCTCCCCAATACCTCGCCTCCGGGGAATTCGCTCAATGCGAAAACGTGGCGGCCGAGGCCGATGCGATGATTGCCCGTGGCAAAGCCGAGTTCGCCGACAGAATGAACCAGGCCGCCGAGCAAGGCCGGATCGCCCACCAGAACTCCCCTGAATACCAGCGCGCCCGTTCACTCGGCTACAGCGATGTCGGTGAAATCTCCTTCCTCAAACTTCACGAAGACATGGACGGCGAAGCACGCCTGAAAACCATGATGATTACCGTCGATGAAGTCTGCGGCCAATACTTTCGTGCCACGCAATATGTGAAGCCGTATGTGATCTACACCGTGCGGCCGTCGGATGGCGGATGTGGTGAGGAAAAGCGCGTGGCGATTGTCGGTGGCAGGTCGGTTGAGAAGGGTGATTACATCGATGAGCGGGGCGAGTTTCAGTATGTGGGCTGGAAGAAACTGGTGGGGGCGGATGGGTTTCCTACTGAGATTCGGGTGTTGAAGGCTCGGCGCTGACCGCAAAACAGTCACGCCGTCCAGTCACGTCTGGGGGAAATAATTCACCGCCAGAAACAGCAGGGTCGCCATGCCGGCGACCAAGCCACATACCGCGCCGAGCAACTGGCGTGCAACCGGATGTTCGGGTTGACGGCGATTGGCAATCCACAGCCATACCCCCGCCAGAACGCCCGCGCTGGTGATGAACACCACCAGACTGCGATGCAGGTTGGGTGTCGCCATTGACGTACCAATGACTGCGTCGTAAATCAGCGTGAACACAATGCCGGTAACCACGCCACTTCCGGCGCCGGCAAAGTTGGCCAGCAACAGGTTCCACTCACCCCGTTGCTTCACCACCCAGAGCCAGGTTCCAGCCATCACCAGCAAGCACAACACCGCATCCATTTTGGTTCATTCCCGAGTGCGCGATAACAGAGGCGGTTGACAGGCCTCTGGCGAGTGGACGGCAAGATATCAAAATAGAAGCTGCGCGCCACTTTCTTCATCTGCGTAGCTTAAAGAATGTCCTTCAAATAACCCTTGAGCGCGAGGAGCGGCTGATCCAACTGCTCCAGCGACTGCGCCTCACTGAAGTCGGTCGACAACTTGTGCAGCTCCCGCCCCAACGGTTTCTCGACGCCACCCAACGCATCCATCGCCAGCGCCAGGCACTCGTTCATCTTGAACTGGATCGTCTCGACATCACCCCGGCGCACCAGCAGTTCGAACACGTCTTTCTGATAGTCGCCCATGACCATGTCATCGCGCAGGATCGGGCTCAGGCCTTCTTCCTCGTAGGCGAGTTTGAGGGAGAACAGGGCGACGGTTTCCAGTGACGTTTCCATGCGGTGAACCTGTGTCAGATCTCGCCGGAGGGCCAGCGGCACTTTCCGACAGACGAAAAAAAAGGCCTTGCTAAGCAAGACCTTTTCTAATTTTGGTGCCCCGAGGGAGACTCGAACTCCCACTCCTTTCGAAAACGGATTTTGAATCCGCCGCGTCTACCAATTCCGCCATCAGGGCTCAATGGCGGCGAAGTATAGAGAGGTGCCTACCGTTGGTCAATCACGTTTCATGGTCAATTTTCGATATTTCCGCTAGACTTTCCGGCCCTGCTAGACGAACCCCATCATGCGCGTTGCTGACTTTACCTTCGAGCTTCCTGATTCGCTGATTGCCCGCCATCCTTTGGCCGAGCGTCGCGGTAGTCGCCTGTTGACCCTGGATGGGGTCAGCGGCGCCCTGGCACACCGTCAATTCACTGATCTGCTGGAGCATTTGCGCCCGGGCGATCTGATGGTGTTCAACAATACCCGGGTGATTCCGGCGCGCCTGTTCGGGCAGAAGGAGTCCGGCGGCAAGCTGGAAATCCTCATCGAACGCGTGCTCGATACCCACCGAGTGCTGGCCCATGTGCGTTCCAGCAAGTCGCCGAAGCCGGGTTCGAAGATCCTGATCGACGGCGGCGGCGAAGCCGAGATGCTGGCGCGTCACGATGCGCTGTTCGAGCTGGGGTTTGCCGAAGAAGTGCTGCCGCTGCTTGATCGCGTCGGGCACATGCCGTTGCCTCCTTATATAGACCGCCCGGATGAAGGTTCGGATCGCGAGCGCTATCAGACCGTGTATGCCGAGAAACTCGGCGCGGTGGCGGCGCCGACGGCGGGGCTGCATTTCGATCAGACGCTGATGGAAGCGATCGCCGCCAAGGGCGTCGAGACTGCGTTCGTCACGCTGCACGTCGGCGCCGGCACGTTCCAGCCGGTGCGCGTCGAGAAGATCGAAGATCACCACATGCACACCGAGTGGCTGGAAGTCGGTCAGGACGTGGTCGATGCCGTAGCCGCTTGCCGTGAGCGCGGCGGTCGAGTCATCGCTGTCGGCACCACCAGCGTGCGTTCGCTGGAAAGCGCCGCCCGCGATGGCGTGCTCAAGCCGTTCAGCGGTGACACCGACATCTTTATCTACCCGGGCCGGCCGTTCCATGTGGTCGACGCCCTGGTCACCAATTTCCATTTGCCCGAGTCCACGCTGTTGATGCTGGTTTCGGCGTTCGCCGGTTATCCGGAAACCATGGCCGCCTACAAAGCCGCCGTGGACAACGGATACCGCTTTTTCAGCTACGGTGATGCGATGTTCATCACCCGTAATCCCGCGCCGCGCGGCCCAGAGGAAACAGTATGAGTCGCACCTGTCGTATGTCGTTCGAGTTGCTTGCCACCGATGGCAAGGCTCGTCGTGGTCGTCTGACCTTCCCTCGCGGCACCGTCGAGACCCCGGCCTTCATGCCGGTGGGCACCTACGGCACGGTCAAGGGCATGTTGCCGCGTGACATCGTCGCCACGGGCGCGGAGATCATTCTGGGCAACACCTTCCACCTGTGGCTGCGCCCGGGTACCGAAGTGATCAAGGAACACGGCGACCTGCACGATTTCATGCAGTGGAAAGGCCCGATCCTGACCGACTCCGGCGGTTTCCAGGTGTTCAGCCTCGGCGCCATGCGCAAGATCAAGGAGGAGGGCGTGACCTTCGCCTCCCCGGTCGACGGCTCGAAAGTGTTCATGGGCCCGGAAGAGTCGATGCAGGTCCAGCGCGATCTGGGCTCGGACATCGTGATGATCTTCGACGAATGCACCCCCTACCCGGCTGACGAAGACGTGGCCCGTGTGTCCATGGAGCTGTCGCTGCGCTGGGCCCAGCGTTCGAAGAATGCCCATGGCGACAACACGGCGGCGCTGTTCGGTATCGTTCAGGGCGGCATGCATCAGGACCTGCGCATGCGCTCGCTGGAAGGCCTGGACAAGATCGGCTTCGACGGCCTGGCCATCGGTGGTCTGTCGGTGGGCGAGCCCAAGCATGAAATGATCAAAGTGCTGGACTACCTGCCGGGCATGATGCCGGCTGACAAACCTCGTTACCTTATGGGCGTTGGCAAACCGGAAGATCTGGTTGAGGGTGTGCGCCGCGGTGTGGACATGTTCGATTGCGTGATGCCAACCCGTAATGCCCGCAACGGGCATCTGTTCATTGATACAGGCGTGCTGAAGATCCGTAACGCGTTCCATCGCCATGATGATTCGCCGCTGGATCCGACCTGCGATTGCTATACCTGCCAGAACTTCTCCCGCGCTTATCTGCATCATCTGGACAAGTGCGGCGAAATGCTCGGCAGCATGCTCAATACCATCCACAATTTGCGCCATTATCAGGTGCTGATGGCTGGTTTGCGCGAGGCTATTCAACAGGGTACATTGGCCGCCTTTGTCGATGCCTTCTACGCCAAACGCGGGCTTCCCGTTCCGCCTTTGGACTGAGTTTTCTGACCCCAAGATTCAACATTTGCAACTGGAGTGCTAAATGAGCTTTTTTATCTCTAATGCCATGGCTGACGCGGCTGCACCGGCTGCAGCGCCTATGGGCGGCGGCTTCGAGTGGATTTTCCTGGTCGGCTTCCTGGTCATCTTCTACCTGATGATCTGGCGTCCACAGGCCAAGCGCGCCAAAGAGCAGAAGAACCTGCTGAGCAGCCTGCAGAAGGGCGACGAAGTGGTCACCACCGGCGGCATCGCCGGCAAGATCACCAAAGTGGCCGATGACTTCGTGGTTCTGGAAGTTTCCGACACCGTGGAAATGAAGTTCCAGAAGGGCGCCATCGCCGCCACGCTGCCAAAAGGCACGCTGAAAGCGATCTAAGGTTCCAACTTCTACTCAATCGACGGGGCGCGCAAGGCGCCCCGCGTTCATAACGGGCGGCGTGATGCTGAACAAATATCCTCTGTGGAAATACATTCTGATCCTGGCGGTGCTGGCGATCGGTCTGATTTATTCCGCTCCGAATCTATACCCCGATGACCCGGCCATTCAGATCAGCGGCGCCAGCACGGCCCTGCAGGTCAATCAGGCCGATCTGGATCGCGTGAGCACCGCGCTCAAGGAATCCGGGATCAACGTCAAGGCATCGAGCCTGGCTGCGAACGGCAAGGGCGGTCTGATCCGTCTGACCAAGGCTGAAGACCAGCTGCCGGCCAAGGACGTTGTCCGCAAGGCATTGGGTGATGACTACGTCGTCGCGCTGAACCTGGCACAAACCACCCCGCAATGGCTGCGAAGCGTGGCCGCGCACCCGATGAAGCTGGGTCTGGACTTGTCCGGTGGTGTGCACTTCCTGCTGGAAGTGGACATGGACAAAGCCCTCGACGCCCGCCTGAAAGTCTACGAAGGCGACGTCAAGAGCCTGTTGCGCAAAGAGAAACTGCGTTATCGCAGCCTGCCGCAACTCAATGGCGCCATTCAGCTGGGCTTCAGTGATGCTGATTCCCGCGAACAGGCCCGTGCGCTGATCCGCAAGAATTTCAACGATTTCGACATTGTTCCGGCCGACCTCAACGGTCAACCGGTGCTGCGTCTGGCGATGACCCCGGCCAAGCTGGCGGAAATCCGTGAATACTCCATCAAGCAGAACTTGACCACGGTACGTAACCGCGTCAACGAGCTGGGTGTTGCCGAACCGATCGTCCAGCGTCAGGGCGCCAACCGAATCGTGGTTGAGCTGCCGGGCGTGCAGGACACTGCCGAAGCCAAGCGTATCCTCGGCAAGACGGCCAACCTGGAGTTCCGTCTGGCTGCAGAGCCGGGTGCTTCGAAAGCCACTTCCGAAACTTTCGAATTCCGCGAAGGCAATCGTCCTCCTGCCCAGATCGAGCGTGGCCTGATCATCACCGGTGACCAGGTGACTGACGCCAAGGCCGGTTTCGGCGAGCACGGCACCCCTGAAGTGAACATCCGTCTGGATGGTCACGGTGGCGAGCTGATGAGCCGCGCGACCCGCAGCAACGTCGGTCGCAGCATGGCGGTGATCTTCATCGAGCAGCGCCCGGTCACCACTTACACCAAGCAAGTGGTCGACGGCGTCGAGAAAGACGTCGCGGTGCAGACCTTCAAGGAAGAGAAGAAGATCATCAGCCTGGCGACCATTCAGTCGCCGCTGGGTGCGCAGTTCCGTATCACCGGCCTGAACGGCCAGGGCGAGTCGTCCGAGCTGGCGCTGCTGCTGCGTGCCGGTGGTCTGGCTGCTCCGATGTACTTCGCTGAAGAACGCACCATCGGCCCGAGCCTGGGTGCAGACAACATCACCAAGGGTATCGATGCATCGCTGTGGGGCATGCTGTTCGTCTCGCTGTTCATCATCGCCATCTACCGTTTCTTCGGCCTGATCGCCACCGTCGCACTGGCGGTGAACATGGTGCTGCTGCTGGCGCTGATGTCGCTGCTGGGCGCTACGCTGACCCTGCCGGGTATCGCCGGTATCGTGTTGACCATGGGTATGGCGGTCGACGCCAACGTACTGATCTTCTCGCGGATTCGTGAAGAGATCGCCGCCGGCATGACCGTGCAGCGTGCAATCAACGAAGGCTTCGGTCGGGCATTCACTGCGATTCTCGACGCCAACCTGACCACCTTGCTGGTCGGCGGCATCCTCTTCGCCATGGGCACCGGCCCGGTGAAGGGCTTCGCAGTAACCATGTCCCTCGGGGTTCTGACTTCGATGTTCACGGCCATCATGGTCACCCGCGCGATGGTCAACCTGATCTTCGGCGGTCGTGACTTCAAGAAGTTGTGGATTTAAGGGGCTGCCATGTTACGTACAATCAACTTCATGGGCGTCCGCAACTTTGCGTTCGGCGTCACCGTATTTCTGACCTTGCTGGCAATCTTCAGTGTGTTCCACAAGGGCATGAACTGGGGTCTGGATTTCACCGGCGGTACGCTCATCGAGCTGACCTACGAGCGTCCGGCCGATGTCACCAAAGTGCGCGAGCAATTGGTTTCTTCCGGTTATCACGAAGCCGTGGTGCAGAACTTCGGCGCGACCACCGATCTGCTGGTGCGCATGCCGGGTGAAGACCCGCAGCTGGGCCATCAGGTGGCGGAAGCGCTGCAGAAGGTCGGCGGCGACAACCCGGCGACCGTCAAGCGCGTCGAGTTCGTCGGCCCGCAGGTCGGTGAAGAACTGCGGGACCAGGGCGGCATGGGCATGCTGCTGGCGCTCGGCGGCATCCTGATCTACCTGGCTTTCCGCTTTCAGTGGAAGTTTGCGGTCGGCGCCATCGTGTCGCTGATTCACGACGTGATCGTGACCGTGGGTATCCTGTCGTTCTTCCAGATCACCTTCGACCTGACGGTGCTGGCGGCGGTACTGGCGATCATCGGTTACTCGCTCAACGACACCATCGTCGTGTTCGACCGGGTGCGTGAGAACTTCCGCGTACTGCGCAAGGCTACGTTGATCGAGAACATCAACATCTCGACCACCCAGACCCTGCTGCGGACCATCGCGACCTCGGTTTCGACCTTGCTGGCGATCGCGGCACTGCTGTTCTTCGGCGGTGACAACCTGTACGGCTTCTCCCTGGCGCTGCTGGTGGGTGTTCTGGCGGGTACCTACTCGTCGATCTACATCGCCAACGTGGTGCTGATCTGGCTGAACCTGTCGACGGAAGACCTGATTCCGCCGGTCAACACCGAGAAGGAAGTCGACGACCGTCCATAACGGCCATCGTTTTCCCGGTTGTCAGTCAAAAAAGACGCGAGTTGAACTCGCGTCTTTTTTTTTGCTCCAAGGCTGGGAGAAGCGCGGGCGCGTCCCGCATGTGATGGTCAGGAGGTTCATGTGAACAAGTCGTTGCTGGTTGGTGCGGTATTGGGTGCTGTCGGTGTGACTGCCGGGGGTGCTGTTGCCACCTACAGCCTGGTTAAAAGCGGCCCTGAGTATGCGCAAGTGCTGGCCGTAGAACCGGTCAAAACACAGATCAAGACTCCACGTGAAGTGTGCAAGGATGTGACAGTGACCCGGCAGGCGCCGGTGAAAGATCAACACCAGATCGCCGGCACCGTGGTCGGTGCGCTGGCGGGTGGTCTGCTGGGTAACCAGATCGGCGGCGGCACCGGCAAGAAGATTGCCACGGTGGCCGGTGCAGTCGGTGGTGGTTACGCCGGTAACAAGGTTCAGGAGGGTATGCAGGAGCGTGATACCTACACCACGACTCAGACTCGCTGTAACACGGTGAATGACATCAGCGACAAGGTCGTGGGCTATGACGTCCGGTATTCGCTGGACGGCAAGGAAGGCAAGGTGCGGATGGATCGTGATCCGGGCAACCAGATTCCGGTCGACAAGGAAGGCAAGCTGATCCTGTCGCAGAACGAGCCGGGCCAGTGACTGGTTGACGGCTTATAAGAAAAGCACCCCTCGGGGTGCTTTTTCATGCCCATAAAAAAACACCCCGAAGGGTGTTTTTTTGGTTTCGCGAAGCGCTTAGCGCTTAGCGCTTCAGCGAGGCCGGCAGGTGCGGCTGGATCGCCGTCAGAACTGCCTTGAAGCATTTGGTGTTGCCGGCAACGACGTGGCCTTTTTCAAGGAAGTCGTGACCGCCGGTGAAGTCGCTCACCAGGCCGCCTGCTTCCTGAATCAGCAGGGCGCCAGCAGCCATGTCCCACTCGGACAGACCCGACTCCCAGAACGCGTCGAAACGGCCGGCGGCCACGTAAGCCAGATCCAGGCTTGCCGAACCGGCGCGGCGGATGCCGGCAGTCTGGCCAACCAGGGCGCGGAACATGCCCAGGTAGTTGTCGAGGTTGTCCATCTGGTCGTCACGGAACGGGAAGCCGGTGCCGAGCAGAGCGCCGTCCAGGCTTGTGCGACCGCTGACACGCAGGCGGCGACCGTTCAGTTGAGCGCCGCGACCACGGCTGGCGGTGAATTCTTCCTGGCGAACCGGATCCAGAACAACGGCGTGTTCCAGGCGACCACGGTATTTACAGGCAATGCTGACAGCGAAGTGAGGAATGCCGCGCAGGAAGTTGGTGGTGCCGTCCAGCGGATCGATGATCCACAGGTATTCTTCGCCTTCGATGCCGGTGCCGGCGTGCAGGCCGGTCTCTTCACCCATGATCGAGTGATTCGGGTAAGCCTTGCGCAGGGCGTCGATGATTTTCTGTTCGGCGGCGCGATCGACCTCGGATACGTAATCCTTGGCGTCTTTTTCGTCGACCTTGATGGTATCCAGGCGCTCGATGGAGCGGAAGATCAGTTCACTGGCGCTGCGGGCGGCGCGCAGCGCGATATTCAGCATGGGCTGCATGGATGTGTCACCTAAGGTTGTTAAAGAAAGCCGCGCATTCTATCAGAACTTTTCTTCAGGTGAAGGTCGCTGTTCGCTTTCATAGCTTAACGGTAGGCTGTTCTGTAAGATTTGCACCCCTTTGCCGAGTCCGAGAGCGCCCGCCGTGCTGCAAAATATTCGTGTCGTCCTGGTCAACACCAGCCATCCGGGAAACATCGGCGGGACCGCGCGCGCCATGAAAAACATGGGCCTGTCGCGCTTGGTGCTGGTTGATCCGCGCGTCTTTCCGCATCACGAAGCCGATGCTCGTGCTTCCGGTGCCGGTGACATCCTTGAAAACGCGCAAGTCGTCGCCACCTTGGAAGACGCCTTGGTCGGTTGCAATCTGGTGCTTGGCACCAGTGCCCGTGACCGGCGTATTCCCTGGCCATTGCTGGACCCGCGCGAGTGCGGGACCAAAGTGGTCGAGGAGGCAGGGCAGGGCGCGGAAATCGCGCTGGTGTTCGGTCGTGAAGATTCCGGCCTGACCAATGACGAGCTGCAGCGATGTCACTATCACGTGCACATCCCCTCCGATCCTGAGTTCAGCTCGCTGAACCTCGGGGCGGCGGTGCAGGTGTTGAGCTATGAAGTGCGCATGGCGTGGCTGGCTGCACAAGGTCAGCCGACGAAGATCGAGAAGGAAGAAGTGGCCTCCGTGAAAAGCGCAGAGCTTGCGACCATGGATGAGCTGGAGCGGTTCTATGAGCACCTGGAGCAGACTCTGGTGGCCATCGAATTCCTCGATCCGGAAAAGCCGCGGCACTTGATGGCGCGCCTGCGCCGGTTGTACGGACGCAGCTCGGTCAGCCGGGCGGAAATGAATATTTTGCGTGGCATCCTCACGGAAACCCAGAAAGCGGCCCGTGGCGAGCTCCTTAAGCGGAAGGATTAATGATGTTCGAGCGTTTGCGTGAAGATATCCAGAGCGTATTCCACCGAGACCCGGCGGCGCGTAACGCTTTTGAAGTCCTGACCTGCTACCCCGGCATGCATGCAATCTGGATTCATCGGCTGGCCGGCATGCTCTGGCGCAATGATCTGAAATGGCTGGCGCGGCTGGTGTCGAACTTCGGTCGCTGGCTGACCGGGATCGAGATCCATCCGGGTGCCAAGGTCGGTCGACGCTTCTTCATCGACCACGGCATGGGCATCGTGATCGGCGAAACCGCTGAAATCGGCGATGACGTGACGATCTACCAGGGCGTCACCCTGGGTGGTACCAGCTGGAACAAGGGCAAGCGTCACCCAACCCTCGGCGATGGCGTTGTGGTGGGGGCGGGCGCGAAGGTGCTCGGTCCGTTCACTGTGGGGGCCGGCGCCAAGGTCGGGTCCAACGCCGTGGTTACCAAGGAAGTGCCACCGGGCGCCACTGTGGTGGGGATTCCGGGCCGGATCATCGTCAAGTCCGATGACGAGGCTGACGCCAAGCGCAAGGCGATGGCCGAGAAGATCGGCTTCGATGCCTACGGCGTCAGTGAAGACATGCCCGATCCGGTGGCGCGCGCCATCGGCCAGTTGCTCGATCACCTGCAAGCGGTGGACGGACGTCTGGAGGGAATGTGCGGCGCGCTGAAGGATCTGGGCAGTAATTATTGTGCGAAAGATCTGCCCGAGCTGCGTGAAGAAGACTTCGCCTGCGTCAAGGGCAAGGACGAATCCAAGCTCCACTGACGCACTTGCAGGGCTGCTGCCGACCGGTGTGCCATTAGTCCGCAGACCCTGCTATCATTCGCGCGCTCTTTTGCGGGTAAACCCGACTAAAGCACTAGGTCTTATAGTTGACTTAAATGCTCGGGAATTGCATACTCCCGCCCATTCCGAACTCCGTGGTAATTGTCCATGCGACTGACTACAAAAGGCCGATACGCCGTGACCGCCATGCTTGACCTGGCGTTGCACGCGCAACACGGGCCGGTGTCCCTGGCCGATATCTCCGAGCGCCAAGGCATCTCCCTGTCCTATCTCGAACAGCTTTTCGCCAAGCTGCGCCGCAGTAACCTGGTTTCCAGCGTTCGCGGTCCGGGCGGTGGCTACCAGTTGTCCCGCGACATGCAGGGCATCCAGGTGGCTCAGGTGATCGATGCGGTGAACGAATCGGTCGATGCAACAAAATGCCAGGGTCAGGGCGACTGCCACTCCGGTGACACCTGCCTGACCCATCACCTGTGGTGCGACCTGAGCCTGCAGATTCACGAATTTCTCAGCGGTATCAGCTTGGCCGACCTCGTAACTCGCCGTGAGGTGCAGGAAGTGGCCCAGCGTCAGGATCAGCGTCGTTGCAATGGCAAGGCGCCGCGCCTGGACAAGATTGAAGCGTCCGCCGTCGAATGACAGCCAGAGAGCTAGCGGCACGCCAGCCAGCCTGATTTAGGAGATAGTCCATGAAATTGCCGATTTACCTTGATTACTCTGCGACCACCCCGGTCGATCCGCGCGTTGCGCAAAAAATGAGTGAATGCCTGCTGGTCGACGGAAACTTCGGTAACCCGGCGTCCCGTTCCCACGTGTTCGGCTGGAAAGCCGAAGAGTCCGTCGAAAACGCCCGTCGTCAGGTGGCCGATCTGGTCAACGCCGACCCGCGTGAAATCGTCTGGACCTCCGGTGCCACCGAGTCCGACAACCTGGCAATCAAGGGTGCGGCACATTTCTACGCCTCCAAGGGCAAGCACCTGATCACCTCCAAGATCGAACACAAGGCTGTCCTCGACACCATGCGCCAGCTGGAGCGTGAAGGTTTCGAAGTCACCTACCTCGATCCGACCGAAGATGGCCTGATCACCCCGGCCATGATCGAAGCCGCGCTGCGCGAAGACACCATCCTGGTGTCGGTGATGCACGTGAACAACGAAATCGGCACCGTCAACGACATCGCCGCCATCGGCGAGCTGCTTCGTTCCAAAGGCATTCTGTTCCACGTCGACGCCGCTCAGTCCACCGGCAAGGTCGAAATCGACCTGCAGAAACTGAAAGTCGACATGATGTCGTTCTCCGCTCACAAGACCTACGGCCCTAAAGGCATCGGCGCGCTGTACGTCAGCCGCAAGCCGCGTGTGCGCATCGAAGCGACCATGCACGGCGGCGGTCACGAACGTGGCATGCGTTCCGGCACCCTGGCGACTCACCAGATCGTCGGCATGGGCGAAGCGTTCCGTGTGGCCAAGGAAGACATGGCTGCCGAAAACGTCCGCATCAAGGCGTTGAGCGACCGTTTCTACAAGCAGGTCGAGCACCTGGAAGAGCTGTACGTCAACGGCAGCCTGACCGCCCGCGTTCCGCACAACCTGAACCTGAGCTTCAACTACGTTGAAGGCGAGTCGCTGATCATGGCGCTCAAGGATCTGGCGGTTTCGTCCGGTTCGGCCTGCACCTCGGCGTCGCTTGAGCCTTCGTACGTACTGCGCGCCCTGGGCCGCAACGACGAACTGGCACACAGCTCGATCCGTTTCACCTTCGGCCGTTTCACCACCGAAGAAGAAATCGACTACGCCGCGCAGAAAGTCTGCGAGGCCGTTACCAAGCTGCGCGCTCTGTCGCCGCTGTGGGACATGTACAAAGACGGCGTCGATATCTCGAAGATCGAGTGGGCGGCACACTAAATATAGAAGCCGCCGGATACAGATCCTGTAGCGACGCGGCGGTTTACGCAGCGCAGTTGCAGGGTCTCAAGAGCGGCCCTGATGAGTGAGGATTGAGAATCATGGCTTACAGCGAAAAGGTCATCGACCACTACGAAAACCCGCGCAACGTCGGCAAGATGAATGCGGAAGATCCTGATGTCGGCACCGGCATGGTCGGCGCTCCGGCGTGCGGCGACGTGATGCGTCTGCAAATCAAGGTCAACGATCAGGGCGTTATCGAAGACGCCAAGTTCAAGACCTACGGCTGCGGTTCGGCTATCGCCTCCAGCTCCCTCGCTACCGAGTGGATGAAGGGCAAGACCCTGGACGAAGCTGAAACCATCAAGAACACTCAGCTGGCCGAAGAACTGGCCCTGCCGCCAGTAAAAATCCACTGCTCGGTTCTCGCTGAAGACGCCATCAAGGCGGCCGTTCGCGATTACAAGCAGAAGAAAGGCTTGATCTGACTTTCAAGATTTGGCGACGAGTAAGGAGTCAACGATGGCTATCAGCATGACAGAAGCGGCTGCTCGACACGTGCGGCGCTCCCTCGACGGGCGCGGCAAGGGTGAAGGGATTCGTCTGGGTGTTCGCACCACGGGCTGTTCCGGCCTTGCCTACGTGCTGGAGTTTGTCGACGAGTTGGTTGCAGAAGATCAGGTGTTCGAGAGTCACGGCGAAAAAGTGATCATCGACCCGAAGAGCCTGGCCTACCTCGACGGCACCGAGCTCGACTTCGTCAAGGAAGGGTTGAACGAAGGCTTCAAGTTCAACAACCCCAACGTACGCGGTGAATGTGGCTGCGGCGAAAGCTTCAATATCTGAGGCTTGTCGTGGGTATTCCTTGTCATTTCGCTTTATTCGAGCTGCAACCGGGCTTTCGTCTGGATCTCGATCAGTTGGCCACGCGCTATCGCGAGCTGGCGCGCGGCGTTCACCCTGACCGCTTTGCCGATGCTTCCGAGCGCGAGCAGCGGTCGGCGCTCGAGCAGTCTGCGCGGCTCAACGATGCTTATCAGACGCTCAAGAGTCCGGCCCAGCGTGCACGCTACCTGCTGGCCATTAGCGGGCATGAAGTGCCGATGGAAGTCACCGTCCACGATCCCGAGTTTCTTTTGCAGCAGATGCAATGGCGCGAAGAGCTCGAAGATCTGCAGGACAGTGCTGACCTGGACGGTGTCGCGGCGTTCAAGCGTCGCCTGAAAACCGCCCAGGAAGAGCTCAACGAAAGCTTCGCAGCCTGTTGGGATGATGCAGCGCAGCGCGAACAGGCCGAACGCCTGATGCGGCGCATGCAGTTCCTCGACAAACTCACCTACGAAGTGCGCCAGTTAGAAGAGCGCCTCGACGATTAACCCAGTGCCGCTCCGGTCGCACGCCTGATATACAGATAAGTCCTGATCACGATGGCCCTACTGCAGATCGCCGAACCCGGCCAAAGTCCTCAACCGCACCAGCGTCGTCTGGCTGTGGGTATCGACTTGGGTACTACCAATTCGCTGGTCGCTGCGTTGCGCAGTGGTCTTTCCGAACCGCTGGCCGATGCCGAAGGGCGGGTCATCCTGCCTTCCGCCGTGCGTTACCACGCCGATCGCGTCGAAGTCGGCGAGTCAGCCAAACTGGCTGCGTCCTCCGATCCCCTGAACACCGTGCTGTCGGTCAAGCGCCTGATGGGGCGTGGTCTGTCCGACGTCAAGCAATTGGGCGATCAACTGCCGTACCGCTTTGTCGGCGGCGAATCGCACATGCCGTTCATCGACACCGTGCAGGGGCCGAAAAGTCCGGTCGAAGTCTCCGCCGATATCCTGAAAGTATTGCGTCAGCGCGCTGAAGCCACCCTTGGCGGTGAGCTGGTGGGCGCGGTGATCACCGTTCCGGCGTATTTCGACGATGCTCAGCGTCAGGCTACCAAGGACGCGGCGAAACTCGCCGGTCTGAACGTGTTGCGTCTGCTCAACGAGCCGACCGCTGCGGCGGTGGCATACGGTCTGGATCAACATGCCGAAGGCCTGGTCGCGATTTATGACCTGGGCGGCGGCACATTCGATATTTCGATTCTGCGCCTGACTGGCGGTGTCTTCGAAGTGCTGGCCACTGGCGGCGACAGTGCGCTGGGTGGCGATGATTTCGATCATGCGATTGCCGGCTGGATCATCGAGAGCGCCGGTTTGTCCGCCGACCTCGATCCGGGCGCACAACGCAGCCTGCTGCAAACCGCCTGCGCCGCCAAAGAAGCCCTGACGGACTCTGACAGTGTTGAAGTTGCCTACGGTGACTGGAAAGCGCAACTGACCCGCGAAGCCTTCGATGCGCTGATCGAGCCAATGGTCGCCCGCAGCCTTAAAGCCTGCCGCCGCGCCGTCCGCGATTCCGGCGTCGAGCTGGAAGACGTGCACGCCGTGGTCATGGTCGGTGGTTCGACCCGCGTTCCGCGTGTTCGCGAAGCCGTCGCCGAAGCCTTCGGTCGTCAGCCGCTGACCGAAATCGACCCGGATCAAGTGGTGGCCATCGGTGCCGCGATCCAGGCCGATACGCTGGCTGGCAACAAGCGCGATGGCGGCGAACTGTTGCTGCTCGACGTGATTCCGCTGTCCCTGGGGCTGGAAACCATGGGCGGCCTGATGGAGAAGGTGATTCCGCGTAACACCACCATCCCCGTCGCTCGCGCCCAGGACTTCACCACTTATAAAGATGGCCAGTCGGCCATGGCGATCCACGTATTGCAGGGCGAGCGTGAGCTGATCAGCGATTGCCGCTCTCTGGCTCGCTTCGAATTGCGCGGCATCCCGGCGATGGTGGCCGGTGCGGCGAAAATTCGCGTGACCTTCCAGGTCGATGCCGACGGCTTGCTCAGCGTCTCTGCCCGTGAACTGGGTTCGGGCGTCGAGGCAAGCATTCAGGTCAAGCCGTCCTATGGCCTGACCGACGGCGAAATCGCCAAGATGCTGAAAGATTCGTTCCAGCACGCCAATGACGACAAGGTCGCCCGCGTTCTTCGCGAGCAGCAAGTCGATGCTCAGCGCCTGATCGAAGCGGTGCAGGGCGCTCTTGAGGCGGATGGCGAGCGTTTGCTCGACGCCGAAGAGCGCATGGTCATCGATCTGCAGGTGCAGGAACTGACCGAACTGATGAAAGGCACCGATGGCTACGCCATCGAGCAGCAGACCAAGCGTCTGTCGCAAGTGACCGATGCTTTTGCAGCCCGTCGTATGGATCAGACGGTGAAAGCCGCTCTGTCGGGGCGCAATCTGAATGAAATCGAGGATATCTGATGCCGCAGGTCATTTTTCTGCCCCACGAGAAGTTCTGCCCTGAAGGCATGGTCGTTGACGCTGCGCCTGGCACGTCGATCCTCGAACTGGCTCACGAACACCACATCGAGATGGAAAGCGCCTGCGGCGGCGTCTGCGCCTGCACCACTTGTCACTGCATCATCCGCGAGGGTTTTGACTCGCTGGAAGAAGCTGACGAGTTGGAGGAAGATTTCCTTGATCGTGCCTGGGGTCTGGAAGCCCAGTCGCGCCTGGCTTGTCAGGCGATCGTCGGTGAAGAAGACATCACCGTAGAAATTCCGAAATATTCGCTTAACCATGCGGCCGAAGCGCCGCACTGACTGGTAAGACTGTCATGAGCTACGGTTGGAATGATGTTCAACGTATTGCAGAAGAGCTGGCGGAAGCCAAGCCGGGTGTAGATCCGTATTCTGTCAACTTCGTCGAATTGCAGCAGTGGATCAAGGAACTGCCGGATTTCGACAATGCCTCTGGTCGTGTTGGCGAGAAGGTGTTGGAGGCGGTTCAGACTCTCTGGGCTGATGAATTGGACTGATCGTCCTCGCAGGTTAGGCAATACCCAAGAACCCGCGTATAATTCGCGGGTTTAATTTTTCGCAAATTACCGTTTCTGGAGTTACACCATGGCTGTTCAACGTACTTTCTCCATCATCAAGCCTGACGCCGTTGCTAAAAACGTGATCGGCAAGATCACCACTCGCTTCGAAGACGCTGGCCTGCGCGTTGTAGCTTCGAAACTGAAGCAACTGTCCAAAGCCGAAGCCGAAGGCTTCTACGCTGAGCACAGCGCTCGTGGTTTCTTCGGCGACCTGGTTGCCTTCATGACTTCGGGTCCTGTTGTTGTTCAGGTTCTGGAAGGCGAAAACGCCATCGCTCGCAACCGTGAGCTGATGGGCGCTACCAACCCTAAAGAAGCTGCTCCAGGCACCATCCGTGCTGACTTCGCTGAATCGATCGACGCCAACGCCGTTCACGGTTCGGACTCCGAAGCCGCTGCTGCTCGCGAAATCGCTTACTTCTTCGCAGCTACTGAAGTAACCACTCGCTAAGCATTGGCTTAAGAGTGAAGGTGAATCCATGACGACATCGACTGTTAAAACCAACCTGCTGGGTCTGACCCAGCCGGAAATGGAAAAATTCTTCGACTCAATCGGGGAGAAGCGTTTCCGTGCCGGTCAGGTAATGAAATGGATTCACCACTTTGGCGTCGATGATTTCGACGCCATGACGAACGTCAGCAAGGCCTTGCGCGAAAAGCTCAAGGCTGTTGCTGAGGTCCGTGGTCCCGAAGTGGTCAGCGAGGACATTTCCAGCGACGGCACCCGCAAGTGGGTGGTGCGCGTGGCGTCCGGCAGCTGCGTCGAGACCGTTTACATTCCCCAGGGCAAACGCGGCACTCTGTGCGTTTCGTCCCAGGCAGGCTGTGCCCTGGATTGCAGTTTCTGCTCCACCGGCAAGCAAGGCTTCAACAGCAACCTCACCGCCGCCGAAGTCATCGGTCAGGTGTGGATTGCCAACAAATCCTTCGGCAGTGTTCCGGCTACCATCGACCGCGCCATCACCAACGTGGTGATGATGGGCATGGGCGAACCGCTGCTGAACTTCGACAACGTCGTGGCCGCCATGCATCTGATGATGGATGACCTGGGCTACGGGATCTCCAAGCGCCGCGTGACCCTGTCCACGTCGGGTGTGGTGCCGATGATCGATGAGCTGGCCAAGCACATCGACGTATCCCTGGCGTTGTCCCTGCACGCACCGAATGACGCATTGCGTAACCAATTGGTGCCGATCAACAAGAAATATCCGCTTAAGATGCTGCTCGAGTCGTGCCAGCGCTACATGTCTGAACTGGGCGAGAAGCGCGTGCTGACCATCGAGTACACCTTGCTCAAGGACGTCAACGACAAGCTTGAGCACGCCGTGGAAATGATCGAGCTGCTGAAGAACATTCCGTGCAAGATCAACCTGATTCCGTTCAACCCGTTCCCGCATTCCGGGTACGAGCGGCCGAGCAACAACGCCATCCGCCGGTTCCAGGATCAGCTTCACCAGGCCGGTTTCAACGTCACCGTGCGCACCACCCGTGGTGAAGACATCGACGCGGCTTGTGGTCAATTGGTAGGGCAGGTGCTGGATCGCACCCGTCGCAGCGAACGTTACATCGCCGTGCGCGAATTGAGCGCCGACAGCGATCTGGCGCAGAACGCCGCGAACACTAACTAAGAGAGGATCTCTATGTCCCTGCGCTTTGCGCTGCTGTTGCTGTTGGCCAGCCTGTGTGCTGGTTGTGTCCTGTCGGGCGATTACAACCCGATGAAGACCAGCAAGGGCCGTGACGAAGCGCGGGCTGCCTACGTGCAGCTGGGGCTGGGATACTTGCAGCAGGGCATGACCGAGCGGGCCAAGGTTCCATTGAAGAAGGCCCTGGAGCTGGACGGTTCGGATCCCGACGCCAATGCCGCGCTGGGGCTGGTGTTCCAGGCTGAAATGGAACCTGCGCTTGCTGACGAACACTTCCGCAAAGCCTTGTCCTCCCGTCCCGCCGATGCGCGCATCCTCAACAACTACGGCAGTTTTCTCTACGAAGAACAGCGATACAAGGAAGCCTACGAGCGTTTTGAACAGGCGGCCGCCGATACCCTGTATCCTGAGCGTTCGCGGGTGTTCGAGAACCTCGGCATGACGGCGGCGAAGCTTGGGGAGCGTGATCTGGCGCAGCAGCAGCTGGAAAAAGCGCTGCGTTTGAACCGTCAGCAGCCACGGGCATTGCTGGAAATGGCTGAGTTGTCATTCGAAGACAGGCATTATGTGCCCGCGCGTGACTATTACGACCGTTTCAGCCAGCTCTCCGAGCAAAATGCACGTAGTCTGTTGCTCGCCGTTCGGTTGGCAAAAGTATTTGAAGATCGCGACAAGGCCGCCAGTGCGGGCCTGCAATTAAAACGACTCTATCCCGGTACGCCGGAATATCAGCAATACCTGTCGGAGCAATGATGAAAGCGGCGCATCCCGAAGTTGTAGCAGCGAATCGCGTTAACCCCGGTGAGACCCTGCGCCAGGCCCGCGAAAGCAATGGCTGGTCGCTGGCCGAAGTGGCCCTCAAGCTCAACCTCACCGTGACTTCCCTGAGCAATCTTGAAGCCGGCGCATTCGACAAGTTGCCCGGGCATACCTTCGCTCGCGGTTACATTCGCGCCTACGCCAAATTGCTCGGCATGGATCAGACCGTTCTGGTCCAGCAATTCGATCAGTCTACCGGCACCGATTCCCAGGGCAGCAACGTCCACGCTCTGGGCCGTATCGAAGAGCCGGTACGGGTTTCCCACACCATTTTGCGTATCGTCAGCCTGTTGCTGCTGATTGCGGTCATCGGCGGTGGATTCGTCTGGTGGCAGGATCAGACTTCGCAGCGCACCAAGGACCTGATTGGCCTGGCCCCGGAGCACGTCGAAGTCGAAGGCGCCGACGGCACCACCCAGATTCATCCGCTCGACGAGCCGGAAGACCAGGCCGTCGCGGAAGGCGAAGCCGAGGGCTCGACCGCTCTGGCACTGCCTCAATCGGAAACCACGGCTGAATCGACTGGCGCCGAGACCGAAGCTGCAGCTCCAGCCACCGCACCGGTTGCTCCGGCACCTGCTGCGCCAGCCGCTACTCCGGCTGCACCGGCTCATACGCCGGCGCCTGTGGTTGCTGCTCCAGCGAATCCGGCGCCAGCCGCTCCGGCCACGCCTGCACCGACCGTCACTGCCCCGGCAGCCCCGGCCGTCGCTGCACCCGCGCCGACAGCGCCCGTTGCTCCGGCCGCAGGTCAAGGCCAGGTTCAAGTGCAGTTCATCGCCGATTGCTGGACTCAAGTGACCGATGGCAGCGGCAAAGTGCTGTACAGCGGCCTCAAGCGTAAGGGCGACAGCCTGTCTGTCGTTGGCAAGCCTCCGTTTGCCGTGCGTCTGGGCGTTGCCCGTGGCGCGCAGGTCAGCTACAACGGCCAGCCGGTCGATGTCGCTCCGTTCACCAGTGGCGAGACCGCTCGCCTGAAGTTGGGTCAATAAGTCATGCACGGCGAATCTCCAATCAAACGTCGCGAATCGCGCAAGATCTGGGTCGGTAACGTGCCTGTGGGCGGCGATGCCCCTATCGCTGTGCAGAGCATGACCAACAGCGACACCAATGACGTCGCTGCCACCGTCGCACAGATCAACCGTCTGGAAGCCGCCGGCGTCGACATCGTCCGCGTGTCGGTACCGGACATGGACGCCGCCGAGGCGTTCGGCAAGATCAAGCAACTGGTCAAGGTGCCGTTGGTTGCCGACATCCATTTCGACTACAAGATCGCTTTGCGCGTGGCCGAACTGGGTGTGGACTGCCTGCGCATCAACCCGGGCAACATCGGTCGCGAAGACCGCGTGCGTGCGGTGGTCGATGCCGCCCGTGACCGCGGGATCCCGATCCGCATCGGCGTCAACGCCGGTTCCCTGGAAAAAGACCTGCAAAAGAAATACGGCGAGCCGACCCCGGCCGCGCTGGTCGAGTCCGCCCTGCGTCACGTCGAACACCTCGAACGCCTGAATTTCCAGGACTTCAAGGTCAGCGTGAAGGCTTCCGACGTGTTCATGGCCGTTGAAGCCTACCGTCTGCTGGCCAAGGAAATCGTCCAGCCGCTGCACCTGGGCATCACCGAAGCCGGCGGATTGCGCTCCGGTACAGTGAAATCCGCCGTGGGCCTAGGTATGCTGCTCGCCGAGGGGATTGGCGATACTATCCGCATCTCGCTGGCGGCCGACCCGGTCGAGGAAGTGAAGGTCGGTTACGACATTCTCAAGTCTTTGCATCTGCGTTCCCGTGGCATCAACTTCATCGCCTGCCCGAGTTGCTCGCGGCAGAACTTCGATGTGGTCAAGACCATGAACGAGCTGGAAGGGCGCCTTGAAGACCTGCTGGTGCCGCTGGATGTCGCGGTGATCGGTTGCGTGGTCAACGGCCCCGGCGAAGCCAAGGAAGCCCATATCGGCTTGACCGGCGGCACGCCAAACCTGATTTACATCGACGGCAAGCCGTCGCAGAAACTGACGAATGACAATCTGGTGGACGAGCTGGAAAAGCTGATCCGCGAGAAAGCGGCCGAGAAGGTCGAAGCTGACGCAGCGGTTATCGCGCGCGGCTGATCGAACGAATTAAGGAAATTCTGTGAGCAAGTCTCTGCAAGCCATTCGTGGCATGAACGACATCCTGCCGGAACAGACGCCGGTATGGCGTTATTTCGAAGGCACCGTTTCGCGTCTGCTGGATAACTACGGTTACAAGCAGATCCGCATGCCGATCGTCGAGTTCACCGAGCTGTTCAAGCGCTCGATCGGTGAAGTGACCGACATCGTCGAAAAAGAGATGTACACCTTCGAAGACCGCAACGGCGACTCCCTGACCCTGCGTCCGGAAGGCACGGCTGCGTGCGTGCGTGCGGTGCTCGAGCACGGCATCACCGGCGGTGGCCAGGTGCAGAAGCTCTGGTACATCGGCCCGATGTTCCGTCACGAGCGTCCACAGAAAGGCCGTTATCGCCAGTTCCACCAGATCGGTCTGGAGGTGTTCAACCTCGACGGTCCGGACATCGACGCCGAACTGATCATCATGACCTGGCGCCTGTGGGGCGAGCTGGGCATTCGCGATGCGGTCAAGCTCGAACTCAACAGCCTCGGCACCAGCGAGTCCCGCGGCCGTTATCGTGAAGCGCTGGTCGAGTACCTCTCGGCGCACCACGACAAACTGGACGAAGACAGCCAGCGTCGCCTGAAAACCAACCCGCTGCGCGTGCTCGACACCAAAAATGCCGACACCCAGGCCGTGCTGGTCGATGCGCCGAAAATGGCGGATTACCTGGATGACGAATCCCGTGCCCACTTCGAAGGGCTGAAGGCCCGTCTGGATGCCGTCGGCATTCCTTACGTGCTCAACCCGAAGCTGGTGCGTGGTCTGGATTACTACAGCAAAACCGTATTCGAATGGGTCACCGACAAGCTCGGCGCCCAGGGCACTGTCTGCGCGGGTGGGCGCTATGACGGTCTGGTCGAGCAGATGGGCGGCAAGCCGACCCCGGGCGTCGGTTTCGCCATGGGTATCGAGCGTCTGGTGCTGCTGCTGGAAACCCTGCAGCAGATCCCGGAAGAAATCTCCCGTCAGGTCGACGTCTATCTCTGCGCCTTCGGCGAAGAAGCAGAGCTGGCCGGTCTGGCCCTGGCCGAGCGTGTACGCGACCAACTGCCCAACCTGCGCCTGCAAGTCAATGCCGGCGCTGGCAGCTTCAAGAGCCAGTTCAAGAAAGCCGACAAGAGCGGTGCGCTGTACGCACTGATCCTCGGTGACGACGAAATGGCCCAGCAAGTGGTAGGTTTCAAACCCCTGCGTGGCCAGGGCGAACAACAAAGCATTGCCTGGGATGCGCTCGCTGCACACCTGGCCACCTGCGTCGTGCAGGGTTGAAGCTGTCCAAACAGCCGATTTAGCGATTAAGGAGTATTGGGGTGTCGAGTACCGAAGACGAACAGTTGGCGGATTTGAAGGACTGGTGGACACGCAACGGCAAACCTCTGGTCACCGGCGGCCTGTTGGCGCTGGTCATCGTGTTCGGCTGGCAGGCTTATCACAAGTATCAGAGCAACCAGTCGCAAGGCGCCTCGGTGCTCTATCAGCAATTGCTGGAAACCACGCTGACCCCGGACGGCAAGCCTGATGCCGCGCGCGTCGCGGATCTGGCCGGCAAGCTCAACAGCGAATTCGGCGGTTCTGCCTACGCGCAGTACGGCAGCCTGTTCGTGGCCAAGGTCGCGGTCGACAGCGGCAAGCTGGACGACGCGGCGACCGAACTCAAGGCCATCGTTGCCAAACCGGCCAACCCGGCGCTGGGCGAAATCGCCCGTCAGCGTCTGGCGCAGGTACTGGGCGCACAGAACAAGGCCGACGAAGCCCTGAAACTGCTCGAAGGCGATGCCGACAAGTCGTTCCTGGCCACTCGCGAAGAACTCAAGGGCGACCTGCTGGTACAGCTGGGCCGTACCGACGAAGCGAACGCGGCGTATCAAAAAGCCAAGGCGGCACTGTCGGATGAAGCGGCGGTCGGTGGCCTTCAAATCAAGCTGGACGACCTGGCCAAAGGGGATGCGTGACGTGATCCGTTGGAAGCATGCAGCATTGCTGGCTCTGGCCATTCTGGCCGCGGGTTGCAGCAGCAACAGCAAAAAAGAACTGCCACCGGCCGAGCTGACCGACTTCAAAGAAGAAGTGGTCCTGCACAAGCAGTGGAGCCGCTCGATCGGTGACGGTCAGGGCGAAACGTACAACATGCTGGTACCGGCGATCGACGGTGACACCATCTACGCAGCCGACGTGACCGGTATCGTGATGGGCCTGGATCGCGGCAACGGCGACGTGAAATGGAAGAAAGACCTTGAACTGCCTGTGTCCGGCGCCGTTGGCGTGGGTTACGGTCTGGTCATGGTCGGCACCCTGCGCGGTGAAGTCGTTGCCCTCGACGCCATCAACGGTGAAGAGAAGTGGCGCTCGCGCGTCAACAGCGAAGTCCTCGCGCCACCGGCCAACAACGGTGACGTGGTGGTGGTACAGACCCAGGACGATCGTCTGATCGGTCTGGACGCGTCCACCGGCAATCAGCGTTGGGTGTATGACAGCACTCCGGCCGTACTGACCCTGCGCGGCACCAGCGCACCGATCGTCACCAACCGCCTCGCGGTGGCGGGCCTGTCGACCGGTAAAGTGGTCGCTCTCGACATTTCCAACGGCGTGCCGGTCTGGGAACAGCGGATCGCGATTCCACAAGGTCGTTCGGAACTGGAGCGCGTGGTCGACATCGACGGCGGTCTGCTGTTGTCCGGCGGTACCCTGTACGTCGCCAGCTATCAGGGTCGCGTTGCGGCACTGGATCTGGAAAGCGGCCGTCAGCTCTGGCAGCGCGACGCGTCGAGCTACGCCGGTGTTGCCCAGGGTTTCGGCAACGTCTACGTAAGCCTGTCGTCGGGCACCGTTGAAGGCGTCGACGAGCGTTCCACCACAGCACTGTGGAGCAACGACTCGCTGGCCCGTCGTCAACTGTCGGCGCCGGAAGTGTTCTCCAGCTACGTTGCAGTCGGTGACCTGGAAGGTTACCTGCACCTGCTGAGTCAGGTGGACGGTCGTTTCGTCGGCCGCGAGCGCATCGACAGCGACGGCCTGCGTGCCCGTCCGCTGGTGGTGGGCGACACGATTTATGTGTATGGCAACAGCGGCAAACTGGAAGCCCTGACCATCAAGTAACAACTATGCTTGGGGTTAACTCCCCAGGCGGCCTTGCTTCTGCAGGGTTTGCAGCACCCACGGGTGTTGCCCCGAGCACCAGCCGCTGCCTCGCAGCGGCTTTTGTATTTTCTGAAATAACGAAGTGGAGAGCCGCATGGTTCCCGTAATCGCCCTGGTGGGCCGACCGAACGTCGGCAAGTCCACCTTGTTCAACCGCCTGACCAGGACTCGCGACGCCATCGTCGGCGACTTGTCCGGTCTGACCCGTGATCGCCAGTACGGTGAGGCCAAGTGGCAAGGGCGTTCCTACATTCTGATCGACACCGGCGGTATCTCCGGTGACGAGCATGGTATGGACGAAAAAATGGCCGAGCAGTCGCTGCTGGCCATCGAAGAAGCGGATGTCGTTCTGTTCCTGGTAGATGCCAAGGCCGGTTTCACCGCCGCCGACCAGATGATCGCCGAACACTTGCGCAAACGTAACAAGCGTTCCCACGTGGTTGCCAACAAGGTCGACAACATCGATCCGGAAATGGCCCGCGCCGAATTCGCCCCGCTGGGCATGGGCCACGCGATCCCGATCGCCGGCGCCCACGGTCGCGGCATCACGCAATTGCTGGAAGCCGCCCTGAGCGACTTCCCGCGCGATGATGACGAACCGGCCGAAGGTGAAGAGGAAGAAGTGGTCGCCGAAGGCGAGGAAGCCAAGCGCATTCCTGGCCCGAGCGAAAAAGACGGGATCAAGATCGCCATCATCGGCCGTCCGAACGTCGGCAAGTCGACCCTGGTCAACCGCATGCTCGGTGAGGACCGGGTTATCGTCTATGACCAGCCCGGCACTACCCGCGACAGTATCTACATCCCGTTCGAGCGTAACGACGAGAAGTACACGCTGATCGACACCGCCGGTGTGCGCAAGCGCGGCAAGATCCACGAAGAAGTCGAAAAATTCTCCGTGGTCAAAACCCTGCAGGCGATCAAAGACGCCAACGTGGTGATCTTCGTGATGGACGCCCGCGAAGGCGTGGTCGATCACGACCTCAACCTGCTGGGCTTCGCCCTTGAAGCAGGTCGTGCGCTGGTGATCGCGATCAACAAGTGGGACGGCATGACGCCGAGCGAGCGCGACTTCGTGAAGGTCGAGCTGCAGCGTCGGTTGTTCTTCGTTGACTTCGCCGATATCCACTTCATCTCGGCTCTGCACGGTACTGGCGTGGGCAACCTCTACGCCTCGGTACAAAACTCGTTCAAGTCGGCGGTCACCCGCTGGCCGACCAGCCGCCTGACGCAGATTCTCGAAGACGCGGTCAGCGAGCACCAGCCGCCGATGGTCAACAGCCGCCGGATCAAGCTGCGTTACGCTCACCTGGGTGGTGCGAACCCGCCGATCATCGTGATCCACGGCAACCAGATCGAGAAAGTGCCGAAGTCGTACGTGCGCTATCTGGAAAACACTTACCGCCGTGTGCTCAAACTGGTCGGTACGCCGATCCGTATCGAGTTCAAGGGCGGCGAGAACCCGTACGAAGGCAACAAGAACACGCTGACCGACCGCCAGGTCAACAAGAAGCGTCGCTTGATGTCGCACAACAAGAAGGCCAGCAAGAAGCGTCGCGACAAGAAGTAAAAAAGAGCAGCTGCGGGTTTCGAGCTGCAAGCTTCAAGTTAAAGCGTGGAAGTAAAGAAGGGCTCTGTTCAGAGCCCTTTTTTGTGGGCGATGGATTGATGCTTGAAACTTGTCGCTTGCAGCTTGAAACTTGCAGCTCACCTGCAAGGGGCTCCCGATGATCACCAGCAAGCTGCCGAATGTCGGCATCACTATTTTCACGCAGATGTCTCAGCTCGCGGCGCAGACCGGAGCGATCAACCTTTCCCAGGGTTTTCCCGATTTCGACGGCCCGCAGGCACTGCGCGACGCGGTCGGTCGACACATCGCCAGCGGCCATAACCAGTATTCGCCCATGACCGGCCTGCCGGCGCTGCGTCAGCAGATCGCGGCGAAAATCGCCCGCAGTTATGGCACCAACGTCGATGCCGATACCGAAGTAACCGTGACCCCCGGCGCGACCCAAGCAATCTTCTGCGCCATCCAGGCGGTTATCCACAGCGGCGACGAAGTCATCGTGTTCGACCCGGCCTACGACAGCTACGAGCCAGCAGTAGAGCTGGCCGGCGGGCGCTGCGTGCACGTGCAGTTGGGCCTGAAGGATTTCTCCATCGACTTCGACAGACTCAGCGCAGCCCTGAGCCCGCGCACGCGGATGATCATCCTCAACACCCCGCATAACCCGAGCGGTGCATTGATCAGCCGCGCCGAGCTGGATCAACTGGCGGCGTTGATCCGTGATCGCGACATCTACGTGATCAGCGACGAAGTCTACGAACACCTGGTATTCGACGGCGTGCCGCACGTCAGCGTGCTGGCCCATGAAGAATTGTATCAGCGCGCCTTCGTGGTCAGCTCGTTCGGCAAGACCTATCACGTCACCGGCTGGAAAACCGGTTACGTTGTGGCTCCGCCGGCCCTGACGGCGGAGCTGCGCAAGGTGCACCAGTACGTCAGTTTCTGCGGCGTGACCCCGTTGCAGTTTGCTTTGGCCGATTACATGGCCGAGCATCCGGAACACGTCGAAGAGCTGCCGGGCTTCTATCAGGCCAAGCGCGATCTGTTCTGTGATCTGCTGGCACCGTCGCGATTCAGCTTCACCCGGGTCACCGGCACTTATTTCCAACTGGTCGATTACTCGCAGATTCGCCCTGACCTGAACGATGTCGAAATGGCGATGTGGATGACCCGCGAGCATGGTGTGGCGAGTATTCCGGTGTCGGTGTTCTACCAGAATCCACCTGAAGGCCAGCGCCTGGTGCGCCTGTGCTTTGCCAAGCGTGAGGAGACGCTGCGGGAAGCGGCGGCCAAACTATGCGTGATCTGAGTGCGTTGCCCGATCTCAATCTGGCGCTGATCCAGACCAGCCTGGCCTGGCATGATCGTCAGGCCAATCTCGAGCATTTCGACGCTTTGCTGGAGCAGGCGCGCGGTGTGGACCTGATTATCCTGCCGGAGATGTTCACCACCGGATTCTCCATGGAGTCCGAAACCCTGGCCGAAGCCGAAAACGGCCCGACCAGCAAATGGCTGCGGATCCAGGCGGCGAAACTGAACGCGGTCGTCACCGGCAGCGTGATCATCCAGGCCGCCGACGGCAGCCACCGCAACCGTTTGTTGTGGGCGCGGCCGGACGGCGAAGTGCTGCATTACGACAAGCGCCATCTGTTCCGCATGGCTGGCGAGCACGATCACTACACCCCCGGCGAACGTCAGGTGCAGTTCGAGCTCAAGGGCTGGCGGGTGCGGCCGCTGATTTGCTACGACTTGCGCTTCCCGGTGTGGAGTCGCGACGCTCAGGATACCGACCTGCTGCTGTACACCGCCAACTGGCCGGGTGCGCGGCGTCAGCACTGGAACCGGTTGCTGCCGGCCCGGGCGATCGAAAACCTGTGCTATGTAGCGGCGGTCAACCGCGTTGGCACCGATGGCAAGGGTTTCGCGTACACCGGCGACAGTC
The DNA here is from genome assembly GCF_004368175.1 of Pseudomonas sp. CH235. Lineage (NCBI taxonomy): Bacteria > Pseudomonadati > Pseudomonadota > Gammaproteobacteria > Pseudomonadales > Pseudomonadaceae > Pseudomonas > Pseudomonas sp. CH235. The sequence continues at coordinate 225,045 of NZ_RRZJ01000002.1, read as the reverse complement.
AGGTGCTGGACTTCCAGGGCGAGACGTTGCTCGCGGCGGGGGAGGCTGACGGAGTGTTCAAGGTGGTTCTGGAAGCGGCCTCGCTGGCGGCTTACCGCGAGCGGTTTCCGGCGAATCTTGACGCGGACACCTTCGAGTTCACTTAATAGCCCAAGTCGCCTAGATCGTTCCCACTTCGAGGCGTCGAACCGTCCGCGTGGGAATGCCTCAAGGGACGCAGAGCGTCACGAGCTGCATTCCCACGCAGAGCGTGGGAACGATCAGAAAGTGGCAGGAAAAAAAGGCCCCGAGTTCGCACTCCGGGGCCTTTTGCATTGCAGCGGTCAGTTACGCCGCTTTGGCTTCCGGCTGGCTCAGCGAGCGATTCAGCGCGCTGAACAGGGCCTTGAAGCTGGCGGTGGTGATGTTTTCATCGATGCCCACGCCGTGCACCGCACGTTCGCCGTTCACACGCAGCTCGATGTAGGCCGCCGCCTTGGCGTTGGTGCCCGCGCCGATGGCGTGTTCGTTGTAATCCATGATCTCCACCGGAATCGGCAGACCGGCCACCAGCGCTTCCAGCGCGCCGTTGCCCTTGCCGCGCCAGTGCAGGTTGGTTTCGCCCTGACCCTTGCTCGCCACTTCCACTTCGACGGCGCTGTTGCCGTTTTCTTCCTGCAGACGATGGCTGACCAGCGCGTAAGGGGTGTTGGCTTGCAGGTATTCGCTGTGCAGCAGCGCGTGGATTTGCTGCGCGGTCATCTCCAGGCCCAGGCGATCGGTTTCACGCTGCACGACCTGGCTGAATTCGATCTGCATGCGACGTGGCAGGCTGATGCCGTATTCCTGCTCCAGCAAGTAGGCGATGCCACCCTTGCCCGACTGGCTGTTGACGCGGATCACCGCCTCGTAGCTGCGGCCGATGTCGGCCGGGTCGATCGGCAGGTACGGTACTTCCCACAGTGCATCGGACTTCTGCTGGGCGAAGCCCTTGCGGATCGCGTCCTGGTGGGAGCCGGAGAACGCGGTGTGCACCAGGTCGCCGACGTACGGGTGACGCGGGTGAACCTGGATCTGGTTGCACTCTTCGACGACCTTGCGCACGCCGTCGATGTCGGAGAAGTCCAGTTGCGGGTCGAGGCCCTGGGTGTACATGTTCAGTGCCACGGTGACGAGGTCGACGTTGCCGGTGCGCTCGCCGTTGCCGAACAGGCAACCTTCGACGCGGTCGGCGCCGGCCATCAGGCCCAACTCGGTGGCGGCCACGCCGGTGCCACGGTCGTTGTGGGTGTGCAGGCTGATGATCACGCTGTCACGACGATTGATGTTGCGGTGGAACCACTCGATCTGGTCGGCGTAGACGTTCGGCGTCGCGCATTCAACGGTGGCTGGCAGGTTGAGGATGATCTTGTGCTCGGGCGTCGGGTTCCAGACCTCGATCACCGCGTCACAGACTTCCTTGGCGAATTCCAGCTCGGTGGCGCTGAAGGTTTCCGGCGAGTATTCGAAGGTCCACTCGGTGTCCGGCTGCATGGCTGCGTATTTGACGAACAGCTTGGCAGCGTTCACGGCGATGGCCTTGATCCCGTCCTTGTCCTGGTTGAAGACGATGCGACGGAAAGAAGGAGAGGTGGCGTTGTACAGGTGAACAATCGCTTTCTTCGCCCCGCGCAGGGATTCGAAGGTGCGCTCGATCAGGTCTTCACGGCCCTGGGTCAGCACCTGGATGGTGGTGTCGTCCGGGATGTGGCCGTCCTCGATCAGGGTACGCACGAAGTCGAAGTCGGTTTGCGAAGCGGCCGGGAACGAGGCTTCGATTTCCTTCACGCCCACCTGCACCAGGGTTTTCCAGAAGCGCAGCTTTTTCACCGCGTCCATTGGCTCGATCAACGACTGGTTGCCGTCACGCAGGTCGGAGCTGCACCAGATCGGCGCGGCATCGATGGTCTTCGACGGCCAGGTGCGATCCGGCAGGTTGATCACAGGAAACGCGCGGTATTTCGAAGACGGGTCTTTGAGCATGCTCATCGGGAAATTCCTTATTGTCTGGGCCGAAAAGAGGCGGCCTGCCGGTGGAACGAACGTTCTTGGAAAAGCGTGGGACGAGGCGCAGCGATTCAGCCCGGCAGTCGTGCGCTGACAAGGCACAGGCTGCGGTGCTGGCGAAGCTGAATGAGGGTGTGAGAGGTTTTCATGCCTTCAACCCTAACCGCGGGGGATGAGGATGGCAAGCAGTCGAAAAAAATTGAGAGGAATACCCGGAAAGCGGTTTTTTCCGAGATTTTATTCTTGATATGGCACTAATTGTTGGTGGGGATTGCGCGGACCATTCGTCGTGCGCAATCCCTGCTGGAAGGGCTTCAGCCTGAAATCAAGGCTGGAAAGCCCCAATGAAAATCGCCGGATCGACCCGCGCGTCGTTCAGGCTGACGTTCCAGTGCATGTGCGGCCCGGTCGCCCGACCTGTAGCGCCCACCTTGCCCACCACCGCACCGCGCGCCAGTTGTTGGCCGTTCTGCACATCAATCTTCGACATGTGACAGAACATGCTGATAAAGCCCTGGCCGTGGTCGACGAACACAGTGTTGCCATTGAAGAAGTAGTTGCCGATCAGGATTACCTTGCCGGCTGCCGGGGTCTTGATCGGCGTGCCGGCCGGCACCGCGAAGTCCAGACCTGCGTGCGGATTGCGCTCTTCACCGTTGAAGAAACGGCGCACGCCGAACTTGCTCGACAGCGGCCCGTTGACCGGTTTGTCCAGCAGCAGATTGCTCGGCGTATTCGGACTGAAACTGCGGTAGGCCTTGATCTGCTCGGCCAGTTCGCCCTCGATGCGCTTGAGGTTGGCCGGGTTCGGATTGACCTGCTGGGTGTTCTTCAGGGTGATGTGCTGTTCCGGGTATTTCTTGTTACCGACATTGAAGTTGAGGTTGCGGCCGCCACTGCTGATCTGCTGAACGCCGGGTTTGACGGTCAACGGAACGCCGACAATCGCCAGCCAGTTGTTCTGTTCCTTGACCACCAGCACCGGTTTGCCCTGATACGTGGCTTTCGGCGCTTGCGCAGCGGTCCCAAGATCGACGACAGCCACGCCGCCCGGCACCGGTTTGTTCAGCAGGCGGGTGATGTAACTGTCGGCGTGGGCGTTGAAGGTCAGGCAGAGCAACAGCAGCGGAGCGAGAAAACGCGGCATGGATCAGTCCAGTAAAGAGAGAGTGACAGGCGTCAGGTGATTGTCCTCGACGCGCACTTGCAGTTCGCCTTCGCCCAGTCTGGCCTTGAGGCGCTGGCCGGTGTGGGTCTGCGCGGCGTTGCGGATCGCGTTGCCACGCTCATCCAGCAGAATGCTGTAGCCACGGCCGAGGGTCGCCAGCGGGCTGACCACGTGCAGGGTCTGCATCTGGCTTTGCAGTTGTAAACGGCGGCGTTTCAAACCTTCGTTCATGGCACGTGGCAAGCGTTCAGCGAGACTGTCCAGGCGCTGGCGCAACAGGGCCAGTTGGCGTCCCGGATGTTGCCCGGCGAGACGGGTTTCCAGGCGGATCAGGCGTTCGCGGCGGGTATTGAGCTGGCGCTCGAACGCTCGGCGCATGCGCATGTCCAGATCATCCAGACGTTGTGCCTGCTGGCGCAGACGCTCGCCGGGATGGCGCAGGCGGCGGGTCATGCCTTCAAGGCGCAGGCGATCGCGCATCAGGCGATCACGCATGCGCATCACCAGTCGGCGATGCAGGCTTTCGACCTGCCGGATCAGGTGGCTGGAATCCGGGGCAAGTAGTTCAGCAGCAGCGGACGGCGTCGGTGCGCGCACATCCGCCACGAAGTCGCTGATCGACACATCGGTTTCATGGCCGACCGCACTCACGATTGGCGTAACACAGGCATCGACCGCCCGGGCCACGGCTTCTTCATTGAAGCACCAGAGGTCTTCCAACGAGCCGCCGCCGCGAGCCAGGATCAGCGCGTCGAAACCACGGGCATCCGCCAGTTTCAGGGCGCGGACGATCTGTGCGGTGGCTTCTCGGCCCTGAACGGCGGTCGGAATCAACGTCAGTTGCACCTGCGGCGCGCGGCGGCGGAACACGCTGATGATGTCGCGTATCACGGCGCCGGTCGGCGAACTGATGATGCCGATGCGCTGCGGGTGTGCCGGCAGCGGCACCTTGCGCTCGGCACTGAACAGGCCTTCGGCGCTTAACTTTTCCTTCAAGGCATCGAAGGCCAGGCGCAGGGCACCGTCACCGGCAGGCTCCACGGTGTCGAGGATCAGCTGATAGTCGCCACGCCCTTCGAACAGCGAGACCTTGCCGCGCACCTTGACCGCCAGACCGTCCTTCAGCGCCTGACGCACCCGCGCGGCATTCTGGCGGAACAGTGCGCAACGCACCTGCGCGCCGCTGTCCTTGAGCGTGAAATACACGTGGCCGGACGCCGGGCGGGCGAGGTTGGAGATTTCGCCTTCGACCCAGATGTTGCTGAACACGTCTTCGAGCAACACTCGCGCGCGGCCGTTGAGCTGGCTGACGGTCAGGACTTCGCGGTCGAGGCCGAGTCTTGCAAAGGGATCTTTAATCATGGGGCGCAGTTTAAAGGCATTCGCCGGTGAATGTCTGGAGGAAGTGTTGCACCAGAGGTGTGGGATTTTGCCGAGATGCGAGGGCGACAGTGCTCTGGCAATCGCCGCTCAGCGGCAGAAATCTCACACCAGCGGGCGCGATGTCCTGCATTGATTCCGGCAGAAGAGCGATGCCAAATCCGGCCTGGATCAATTGCAATTGCGTGGTCTTGCGCGACATCACCCGCGCAGCCTGGGGGAAGAAGCCGTGACGCATGCACAGGTCGGCGCACAAATAACTCAGCCCGCCGCGCTGCGGATGCGGGATGGAGATGAACGCTTCGTCCTTCAATTGCGCCAGATCGACCGCCTCCGCCAACACCAGTCGATGATCCGCCGGCACGGCAAGCAGCAAGCGTTCGGTATAGAGCGGCACAACCTGAACACCCTCGCGCTGGCGCAGCACCGGTAGGCGCAGAAGACCGATATCGAGCCGGCCCTCGGCCAGTTCTTCAAGTTGTGCCTCCGAGGAGAGCGTGCCGATATCCAGCGAAACACCGGGTTGCTGCTGCAGATATGCGCTCATGTCGCGCAACAGTCGGCCGCTGATCGGCACGGTGCTGGAGTGACACACGCGCAAAGTGCCGCGCTGCCCTTGGCCAATTTCCGTGGCCAGGGTGCTGGCCTTGTTCAGTTCATTGAGCAGGTTTCTCGCCCGGGGCAGGAACGCTTCGCCAGCGGCGGTGAGCCGGGGTTGGCGCGCGGTGCGTTCGAACAGCGGCGTTTGCAGGCGGGTTTCCATGTCCTTGATCTGCCGGCTCAGCGCCGATTGAGCAATGAACAGCCGTTCGGCTGCGGCACTGAAGCTGCCGCTCTCGGCGATTTCCACGAAGTAGCGCAATTGGCGGGTTGAAAGCACGAGGCATGCCTTTTCGAGATGGCTTGGCGGTTTGGATAATATTAGTCGCAACCCTCGGCGCTGGCTAAAGTCATCGCAGGCTTATAAAGGAAGCGAGCGAATGAGCGTGGCGGGGTTGTTGAGCGAATGGTCGTGGGGTGCGCAGGGCTGGGTGGTGATCGGACTGGCCATCGCGCTGGCCTACATCGTGTTCGGGATTGCCGGTTTCGGCACGGCGCTGGTGGCGGGGCCGATCCTGATCCTGTTCATGCCGCTGTCGAAGATCGTGCCGTTGCTGGTGCTGCTGGATTTCGTCGCGGCGTTCGGCAATCTGCTGCCGTCGCGGCGTGACGTGGCGAAAGCGGAATTGCTGCGGCTGCTGCCGTGCATGGCGGTGGGTTGCACGCTGGGGGTGATTTTCTTGCTTAACCTCAAGTCCGATCTGCTGTTGCTGCTGATGGGGCTGTTCATCAGCGTGTACGCGATCTACAGCTTGTGGATCAAGGCGCGACCGGCGCAGTTGTCCGCCGTATGGGCGTTGCCGATGGGCACCGTGGGCGGGCTGTTCGGCGCGCTGTTCGGCAGTGGCGGCTTTCTTTATGCGATCTACCTCAACAGCCGACTGCCCAAGGACGCAGCCCGGGCCACGCAAAGTGCGCTGATCAGTTGCAGCACGGTGGTGCGTTTGAGCCTGTTCGCCATCGCCGGGGTGTATGCCGAGCTACCCTTGTTGATGCTGGCGCTGTGCCTGTTGCCAGCCATGGCGCTGGGCTTGTGGATCGGGCGGCGTTTGACGATGCGCCTGTCCCGCGAGGCCTTCGTGCGGTTGGTGACCTGGCTGGTGCTGGCGAGCGGGATTGCTCTGATCGGCCGCTATTTAAGCACTTGACCGGATTTTGTCAGGGATTAAGCTGCCGGCCGCGTTTGTCGCAGAACATCCTTTGACGCAGCAGGCTTGCATCATGAACTCCCAAAGCATCATCGTCCCGAAAATCTCCAACCTGCCGGTGCACGAGCCCCGGGCCCGGGCGATCCTGCGCTGGCTGGTGCGCAAGAACATCGTCAAGGAAGAGCTGAGCACGTGCGGACGTACCGGCAATCGCATGGCCTACGCCATCGCCGATGGTGCCCGTGCGGTGGTGCTGCACCCCGAGGCGCTGCCGTTTGGCGAGCCGATCAACGGTCTCGAGGTCATCACTAAGCGCTGCATCTATACCCCGGCCAAGGGGTTTCTCGGAGAAGCCGGGTGCGCCGAATGCCGTCAGGAGATCGGCGAAGCGTTGTTCGAAAGCCTGGAAGACTGGATGCCGGGCCGCACCGACAACTTCACCTGTCCTGAATGCGGGCATGAAGACGACATCAACGGTTTCCTGTATTTGCAGGAGTGCGGTTTTTCCAACCTCGGTTTCATCTTCAACAACTGGCTGGAGGCGGGCTTCAAGCAGAGTTTCATCGACGAATTCGCCGACTGGCTGGATCAACCGGTGAGCTGGGTCAAGGTCGAGTTGTGAGGGGCGTTTTTCCCGTACATCAGCAACATTGATATAAGACAAGTTTTACATTGAGCCCGGTAGGGTGTCTGAGTATAATGGCGCGCTTCCATTTTCCCGCTCGGGAGCCCCCGCGATGCTGCGTATCAGCCAAGAAGCTCTGACCTTCGACGACATTCTCCTAGTGCCCGGTTATTCCGAGGTGCTTCCTAACGAAGTCAGTCTGAAGACCCGCCTTACCCGTGGCATCGAGCTGAACATTCCTCTGGTTTCTGCCGCCATGGACACCGTTACTGAAGCCCGTCTGGCAATCGCCATGGCTCAGGAAGGTGGCATCGGCATTATCCACAAGAACATGACCATCGAGCAGCAAGCTGCCGAAGTTCGCAAGGTCAAGAAGTTCGAAGCCGGTGTGGTCAAGGACCCAATCACCATCGAGGCTGACGCCACGGTTCGTGATCTGTTCGAACTGACCCGCATGCACAACATTTCCGGCGTTCCGGTTCTGCACGATGGCGACCTGGTCGGCATCGTCACTTCCCGTGACGTGCGTTTCGAAACCCGTCTGGAAGCCACTGTTCGTGAAGTGATGACGCCCAAAGAGCGTCTGGTCACTGTTCGCGAAGGCGCCGACAAGAACGAAGTCCGCGAGCTGCTGCACAAGCACCGCCTGGAAAAAGTCCTGATCGTCGACGACAAGTTTGCCCTCAAAGGCATGATGACCGTCAAAGACATCGAGAAAGCCAAGGCCTATCCGCTGGCCAGCAAGGACGATCAAGGTCGTCTGCGCGTCGGCGCTGCGGTCGGTACCGGTAAAGACACCGGTGACCGCGTTGCCGCCCTGGTCAATGCCGGCGTGGACGTGGTGGTGGTCGACACCGCTCATGGTCACTCCAAAGGCGTGATCGACCGCGTTCGCTGGGTCAAAGAGAATTTCCCTGAAGTGCAGGTGATCGGCGGCAACATCGCCACCGGCGCAGCCGCCAAGGCTCTGGCCGAAGCTGGCGCCGACGCGGTCAAGGTCGGTATCGGCCCTGGCTCGATCTGCACCACCCGTATCGTCGCCGGTGTCGGCGTTCCGCAAATCAGTGCCATCGCCAACGTTGCCGCTGCCCTCGAAGGCACCGGCGTTCCGTTGATCGCCGACGGCGGCATCCGTTTCTCCGGTGACCTGTCCAAGGCCATCGTTGCCGGTGCTTCCTGCGTGATGATGGGCTCGATGTTTGCCGGTACCGAAGAAGCACCGGGCGAGATCGAACTGTTCCAGGGCCGTTCATACAAGGCTTATCGCGGCATGGGTTCGCTGGGCGCCATGTCCCAGGCTCAAGGTTCCTCCGACCGTTACTTCCAGGACTCCTCGGCAGGCGCCGAGAAACTCGTTCCGGAAGGCATCGAAGGCCGTGTTCCTTACAAGGGCACCCTGAGCGCGATCATTCACCAGTTGATGGGCGGTCTGCGTTCCTCGATGGGTTACACCGGCAGCGCCAACATCGAAGAAATGCGCACCAAGCCTGAGTTCGTGCGGATCACCGGTGCCGGCATGGCCGAATCCCACGTTCACGACGTGCAGATCACCAAGGAAGCGCCAAACTACCGCGTAGGTTGAGGCTTCAAGCAAAACGTTAAATGACCGGGGCTGTTTTATTCAGCCCCGAGTCGTTTCTGAATCAAAGACTGTTTCTGAATTACTTAGACGAGACTGAATCATGGCCCTCGACATTCACGCTCACCGCATCCTGATCCTCGACTTCGGTTCGCAATACACCCAACTGATCGCCCGCCGCGTGCGCGAGATCGGTGTGTACTGCGAACTGCACCCGTTCGACATGGACGAAGATGCGATCCGCGAATTTGCGCCAAAAGGCGTGATCCTCGCCGGCGGTCCCGAGTCCGTGCACGAAGCCAACAGCCCGCGCTGCCCGCAGGCGGTATTCGACCTGGGCGTACCGGTCTTCGGTATCTGCTACGGCATGCAGACCATGGCCGAGCAACTGGGCGGCAAGGTTGAAGGCTCCGAACTGCGTGAGTTCGGTTATGCCCGCGTTGACGTGGTCGGCAAGAGCCGCCTGCTCGACGGCATCGAAGACCACATCGACGCCGACGGCCTGTTCGGCCTCGACGTGTGGATGAGCCACGGTGACAAGGTCACCAAGATGCCGGAAGACTTCCACATCCTGGCCAGCACCCCGAGCTGCCCGATCGCCGGCATGTTCAACGACGAGCGCGCTTACTACGGCGTGCAGTTCCACCCGGAAGTGACCCACACCAAGCAGGGCGGTCGCATCCTGTCGCGTTTCGTTCTCGACATCTGCGGCTGCGAAGCCCTGTGGACTCCGTCGAAGATCGCCGAAGACGCCATCGCCAACATCCGCGCACAAGTCGGTACCGACAACGTGCTGCTGGGTCTGTCCGGCGGTGTGGACTCCTCGGTGGTTGCGGCACTGCTGCACAAGGCCATCGGCGACCAGCTGACCTGCGTCTTCGTCGACAACGGCCTGCTGCGTCTGCACGAAGGCGAGCAGGTGATGGCCATGTTCGCCGAGAACATGGGCGTCAAGGTGATCCGCGCTAACGCGGAAGACCAGTTCCTGAACAACCTGGCCGGCGAAGCCGATCCAGAGAAGAAGCGCAAGATCATCGGCCGTACCTTCATCGACGTGTTCGATGCCGAATCCTGCAAGCTGGACAACATCAAGTACCTGGCTCAGGGCACCATCTACCCGGACGTGATCGAATCGGCTGGCGCGAAAAGCGGCAAGGCCCACGTGATCAAGTCGCACCACAACGTGGGCGGCCTGCCGGAAGAGATGAACCTGAAACTGGTCGAGCCACTGCGCGAACTGTTCAAGGACGAAGTCCGTCGTCTGGGCCTGGAACTGGGCCTGCCGTACGACATGGTCTACCGTCACCCGTTCCCGGGCCCGGGCCTGGGCGTGCGCATCCTTGGTGAAGTGAAGAAGGAATACGCCGACCTGCTGCGTCGCGCCGACCACATCTTCATCGAAGAACTGCGCAAGGCCGACTGGTACCACAAGGTCAGCCAGGCCTTCGTCGTGTTCCAGCCAGTGAAATCGGTTGGCGTGGTCGGCGATGGCCGTCGTTACGCCTGGGTCGTGGCCCTGCGTGCCGTGGAAACCATCGACTTCATGACCGCACGTTGGGCACACCTGCCTTACGAACTGCTGGAAACTGTCAGCGGCCGCATCATCAATGAAATCGAAGGCATTTCGCGCGTGACTTACGACGTGTCGAGCAAGCCGCCGGCGACCATTGAGTGGGAGTGATCCTGCACAAGCCCTGATGGCTTGAGGTCAGGACCAACAAAAAGCCGCGTGAAACGATGTTTCACGCGGCTTTTCTGTTTCTGGCTTTCAGTGGCTGATTACAACGGTCTGGACCAACCCGCCAGTTTCATGCCTCGCTCATCAAGCGCCTTGAGCAGCGCCTTGATACTGGCGAAGCGCTTTTCATGGACGCTGGGCCATTCGGGGCGTTCGATGAAAACGCGGTTGGATTCGAAGTGGATATCGGTGCGCACGATCGCATTGGCGCGGCTGCGATGAACCAGAAAGGTTTCCCGCAATTCTCTTTTCAAGGTGTACAGACCCGGTCGGGAAAGTAGCCGTTCGATGTCTGAGGTCGTCCGGGCGTACCACGGTGTTTCGACTTGCAGGCGCAGGTCACCTTTTACGAATGCCTGGTTCTTGCCCATTTGATCGGCAAGACTTTTACCGGGATCCGCTTCGATACCGCCGGATTGACCTTCAGCGACATCTTCGGCGCGCAGACCGACGACGCCTTCCAGCTCGCTGACACCGGCAACGCCTTCGAACGTGTTCGAGTGGGAGTTCCCCATCAGTGCCACCCAGTTATGCGGCCCGCGAGCCGCCTGGTCAGCCTCGATCACGGTGTGAGCGTAGTAGTTCATCATTCTCTGGCGTGCCGACGGATCCGCCGTTCTCATTCCTTCAACCCGATAACTGGCCAGGCAGTCGATGGCCTGAACGCGTATCCCGTTGCGATTGGCTTCCTTGACCAGATCGAGAAAGGTGTAGCGTTGCAGCGGATCGGTCACGTGACCACTGTCGAGCTGAATCAGATAGTTCTCCAGATCCCGCGGCATGACCGACGTCCTGGCGTAATTATCCAGCGCGGCCTGATGGAAGTCCGTGAGCAGGTGCTCGGAGTAAAGCGTCTTCACACCCTTGTTGGCCAGGGTTTGCATATTGTCCATCAGCCATTGCTTGCTGCCGATTTCGGCATGGCTTTCGCCAATGACCAGACCGCGAAAATCCGTGAATACCCGCTCGATGAATGCTTGTCCCGACAGTCCTGCTGTCAGCGAATCCATTGATGGGCGTACGGGAAGATGCAGCTCGGCATAGAAACGTACTGCTGCTTCATGCAGTTGTTTTCGCAGCGTCTTGAATGTATCGAGGGGTGAATTGCCGCCCCATGAAGCGACGGAGTCGTTCAGCAGAGAGGCGTCGTTGCCACGCGCCACGTTTTTCAGTTCGGCCCGGGCCTGCACCGCAATCTCATACGGCGAGGTGAAACGGGGTGGATCCTTGATCATCAAATCCGGGGCGGGTGGCGCTTCAATCGCCGGGATGGACGGCTGAATGTCTGGCAGTTGACCGGGCGTAGCGGTGGGATCAATGCGCACATGTACCTGCGTGAGACCTTCATGTCCTATGGCTTCCAACAGTTCATGCAGGCTGTCGAAGTGGCGCCCGCTGATGGCTGACCATTTCGGCCGGAGGATGGAGAAACCGGCGCTGTCCTGCTGAATCGGTGTACGCACCAGACTGCCATCGCCACTGCGGTGAACAAGGGTGGAGGGCTCCTGCACCATGAACATGCCGCGCCTGGGCAGCGCCTCTTCAAGCGAGCGAGCTGTTGCCGTCGCGGGCGGTGCGCTCAGTTGCAGGCGAAGATCGCTTTTCAATTCGTCGAAGGGACGTCCCAGGATGTCTTTGACTTTTTTGCCCGGGTCAGCTGTAAGCCCCTGAGCCTGACCCACAGCACTTTCATCGACGCGTAATGCCACCGCACCTTCCAGCTCACTCAGCCCGGCAACCTTGTCGAAGCTGCTGGCGCGGGCCTCATCAACCAGCGCGATCCAGCGATGAGCACCTCGTGCGACCTGGTCGGCCTGAATCACGGTGTCCGAGTAGTAATTCATCATTTTTCGGCTGCTCGCTTCGGTAGTACCTTCCATCCGTGGAAAGCGCCGGGTCGCCATGCTGTCGATCGCTTGTACGCGGATGTGATTCTTCTGTGCGCCTTTTACCAGCTCGGTGTAGGAATAAGGTCCGGCAGGGTCGGTCTTGAACCGCGCATCCAAAGCCTTCAGGTACCGCTCCAGAGCCGGCGGCATCTTGCCGTTCTGGTGAAAAACATCCAGATCCGCTTGATGGAAATCCGTGAGCAAGTGATCCAGGTAAAGGGTTCTGACCTTCTGTTTGTTCAGCACTTTGAGATTGTCGACAAGGGTCTGTCGAGCACCGATGGCAGAACTGTCCTGACCGATTACGAGGCCGGTGCCGTCCTTGAACAGGCGCTTGGTCATTTCGGCAAACGGCGTCGTGGGTTTGAAGAGTGGGACGGCTGGACGCGGGGGAAATTCGGTGGCGGCATAGGCGTTGATGGCATCGTCGTAGAGCCCGCGCCGCAGGGTTTTGAAGTCTTGATAGAAACGGTCGCTGCTGTCCTGTGGATCCAGCGGGAAATCATCGACCTGAGCTTCGGCAACGGGTTGCAGCGCCTGTCGCGATGCTTGCGGCACATCGTACGCCAGTGGCTGTGCCTCCACGTCGGGCAGTGGGTCGGCCGCGTGTCCGAAGGGCCACTTGCCGAAAATTTTCATGCCACCCTTGAGTCCGGGTCGGGCCACCGGTTCCCACCTGAGCGCTTCGTTCAAGCGAACCGGGACGTTGCGGTAAAACGAGAAAGGATTGGCCGGATCAATAATGACCCAGCCGCGTAACTGCTCGACATAACGCACCTGATAAAAGCCGTCGCGTCCTGCGCGGCGCATGTAAATGTAACGCTTGCCCGACGCGGCCAGGATGATCTCCTGCAGTTTGGAATCACCGGTTTCAACGCGGGTGCCTTCGGTGATTTCAGTCTTGAATGAAGCAAGGAAGTCCTCGGGCTGCGCGGGCAGGACGCGCGTCGGGGCGATTTCCTCCAATGCAGGCAACGGGGGGCGGGCAATCGCCGCTTCGACAAGTTTTTCTTCCGGTGCGAAGACCGTGCTGGCCTCGGCTATTTCCGGCAGACGGCCACTGCCCTTGAGGAAGGTGGCGTTGAAAAGGGTATCGATGGTCGCGAAGATGGCGCCCGTCACTGCAGACTTGCGTTCACCGGGTGTTTTGCCATTGACCGCCTGATCAATCTGCAACCCGACATTGGCGATGCCGGCACCCACGACGGCCAGTGCCACGGGCCAGCCGACAGCGGCCATCGGACCGAACATGCGACCGAAAGCGTTGAGATAGCCGATCCACAGCTTTTTCCGCAGATCGCCATTGGTGTGCATCATGAACGTGGCGTCGCTGATCATCCTGGCGTGAGTGGCGCTGGCGAGGAAGGTGAAGGCGTCGCTCTTGAACGTCTCGCTGGTGTGTTCGATCAGGGAGTGATCGGCGCAGTCCCAGGCGCTGACCAGCAGATCCAGGACATGATTGAGCCCGACATTTTCGACATGCGGCGGGCGGAATATCTCAGTGAGCAGATATGTCCCGGGACTCAACAGGGGGAGCCACCCCGGTTTCGCAGCGTCGCGCCATGAGGTGTCTTCCATGATGTCGTGATCGGCCACTTGAAAATGCGCGAGGAAACGTTGGCGGTCAGCCGGTTTACGGGTTTGCGACAACACCCACCAATGCAGATCCTTCGCTGTCTCGAAGGCATGCAGACCCCAGATTTCTCCGGGGGTGTAGAGGATCTTTCGGCCATTGACGTCGGTGATGCACAGAATATCGGTCGCTACATAACCCCCCACCTTCAGCAGGCTCAGATGCATTCCCTTGGCGGGCGCCGAATCCTCCTCCAGCATCTGCAACGTGACGGGCCAGCTCACATTGCCGGCGACAGCCTTGACCACGGTTCGGAAGTTTTCGTCCGACAACCGGCCACCTTCGCGATCCTCCATGGCCTGGGCGATAAAGGTGCATTTGGCCAGGCTGCGAAATGTCCTGGTGTGTTTTTTCCAGAACGACGCGACCTTTTGATTGAACAGATCGGCAAAGTTGATCGCCCAGAAATCCTTCAGCACCTCGTTACCGTGCAACCGCACTTCATTGGTCTCGTCGAAGTCCTCGGCGTCCGGTCCGGTCGTGTAAAAGCCCCCATCGACATCGAGCATGTCCGAGTTGTCCTGATCACCGACGCGGAACCGCTGGATCACCAGTTGCGGCAAGGTCATGGACTCGGTGGGCCGGGCACCATGATGTTCCCAGCCCGTGAAGGCTTTCCAGCTGCTGCTGGAGAACTTGAAGCGGTGCCAGTAAACCTGTTCAGGATCCAGATGATCCACGCCATGTTTGCGCAGGATACCCCTGGCGATATCACTGGCCATTTCGTACATGTCGGGGCAGGCCTGAACCAGTGCGGGTACCAGATTTTTCAGGGCCAGTTTGTCGGCAACATTGGGTAGTGCTGTGTTTTCGGATGTGTCCACGGTCTTTCCTTGAGGTGGTACGGATGGGACCGGATCATTTCAGGCGGGCGTAGGAAGGGTCTGTCGGCTGTCGTGTGTAACGGGTGTCGGAACAATAGGTATGACGTATGGGAAAAGGATCAGAATCCAGTACGAAAACCCGGCGATTTGGAGCAGTTGAGTCCTGCTTTTCGCTCTGAGGAACTGCGGCCAGTCGCCGCGTCGCCCTTACTGTTTCTCATCTGCGGGTGTATCGTATTCGCCCTTTCGGGCCTGCGGGCCCGCCGCAGATACGTGAGGTAGTTGAGTTCATGTCCTTTACCCGTCGCCAAATCCTCGGTGGCCTGGCCGGTCTTGTTGTCGTTGGCGTGGGAGCGGGGGGCGCGTCGCGTTACTGGCTGGGCAAGATGGCTGATGCCGATGCGGGGCATGACTATGAGCTGATCGCCGCGCCACTGGACGTTGAGTTGGTGCCAGGGCACAAGACCGAAGCCTGGGCGTTCGGCCCATCGGCGCCGGGCACCGAATTGCGCGTGCGTCAGGGCGAGTGGCTGCGGGTGCGTTTCATCAACCATCTGCCGGTCGCGACGACCATTCACTGGCATGGCATCCGCCTGCCGCTGGAGATGGACGGCGTGCCGTATGTTTCGCAATTGCCGGTGCTGCCGGGCGAATACTTCGATTACAAATTCCGTGTGCCGGACGCCGGCAGCTACTGGTATCACCCGCACGTCAGCAGCAGTGAGGAACTCGGTCGCGGGCTGGTCGGGCCGTTGATTGTCGAGGAGCGCGAGCCGACCGGGTTCAAGTACGAAAAGACCCTGAGCCTGAAGAACTGGCACATCGACGACGAAGGCAACTTCGTCGAGTTCAGCATTCCGCGCGAAGCGGCCCGTGGCGGTACGGCGGGGCGGCTGTCGACCATCAACGGCGTGCCTACGCCGGTGATCGAGTTGCCGGCGGGGCAGATCACCCGCGTACGCCTGCTCAACCTCGACAACACCCTGACCTATCGGATCAATATTCCCGGCGTCGAAGCGCAGATCTATGCGCTGGACGGCAACCCGGTCGAGCCGCGTCCGTTGGGCAAGGAATACTGGCTGGGTCCGGGCATGCGCATCTGCCTGGCGATCAAGGCGCCGCCGGCCGGTGAGGAGCTGTCGCTGCGCAATGGCCCGGTTCGCTTGGGCACCCTGCGGTCGGTGGCCAACAATGACTCGCCGACCGACTGGCCGGAAGCACTGCCGGCCAACCCGGTGGCCGAGCCGGACCTGGCCAATGCCGAGAAACTCAACTTCAATTTCGAATGGGTCGGTTCGGTGTCGGTGAATGTTGACAACGGCAAGCCGCCGAGCCTGTGGCAGATCAACGGCAAGGCCTGGGACATCACCGACAAGACCTGCGCCGACCGGCCGATCGCCAGCCTGAAACTGGGCCAGAGCTATATTTTCGAACTGAAGAACATGACCCAGTACCAGCACCCGATCCACCTGCACGGCATGAGCTTCAAGGTGATTGCGTCGAACCGGCACAAGATCGTGCCGTATTTCACCGACACGTATCTGCTGGGCAAGAACGAGCGCGCGCAAGTGGCGCTGGTGGCGGATAACCCGGGGGTGTGGATGTTCCACTGCCACGTGATCGACCACATGGAAACCGGCCTGATGGCCGCCATCGAGGTGAAGTGATGCGCCAGATTCGCCCCGCGGCGATCATCGACCGCAGCCGAGACCGCGACTTCATGCGCGAGGCGCTGGAGCTGGCGGCCCAGGGTGCAGCTCTCGGCGAAGTGCCGGTGGGCGCGGTGCTGGTGCAGGATGGCGAAATCATCGGGCGCGGTTTCAACTGTCCGATCAGTACCAGCGACCCGAGTGCGCATGCGGAAATGGTCGCGATTCGCGCCGCTGCACAGGCTGTGAGCAACTATCGTCTGCCGGGCAGCACGCTCTACGTGACGCTGGAACCGTGCAGCATGTGCGCCGGGCTGATCGTGCATTCGCGGGTTGCGCGGGTGGTGTATGGCGCGCTGGAGCCCAAGGCCGGGATTGTGCAGAGTCAGGGACAGTTCTTCACTCAGGGCTTTCTCAACCATCGAGTGTTGTATGAAGGCGGGGTGTTGGCGGAGGAGTGTGGGGCGGTGTTGACCGAGTTCTTCCGAGCTCGCCGAACCAAAAGCCCCTCACCCTAACCCTCCCGAAACGTCGGACCGCCCGGAGGGAGAGGGGACTGACCGAGGTGACAGATGACGTTACGCCGTCCTGAGATTTTTGAGTCGAACTCAAGTTTTGAAAAGCTCCAGGATCGGCTCCCTCTCCTAGGGGAGAGGGCTGGGGTGAGGGGGGGGCTCACCGCGGAGTTTGGGAGAGCGGGTTATTTCTTCGCGACAATTACGGCCCGCATCGGCGCCGGCAACCCTTCAATCGTCTTGCTGTGATCTTCCGGATCAAGGAAATCACTCAACGACTGATACTTCATCCACTCTGTCCCGCGCTGCTCTTCAACAGTGGTGGTGCTCACATCCACACATTTCACGTCAGTAAACCCGGCACGACGCAGCCACAATTCCAGCGCCGGCACCGACGGCAGGAACCACACATTACGCATCTGCGCATAACGGTCTTCCGGCACCAGCACCTGATGCTTGTCGCCTTCGACCACCAGCGTCTCCAGGACCAGTTCGCCGCCTTTCACCAGGCAATCTTTCAGCGCCAGCAAATGCTCGATCGGCGAACGACGGTGATAGAACACACCCATGGAAAATACTGTATCGAAGCCTTCCAGATTCGGCGGCAGGTCTTCGAACGGGAACGGCAGGTGCCAGGCATTCGGTTCTGACAGATAACGCTGCACCGCCTGGAATTGGCAGAAGAACAGCCAGTTCGGGTCGACGCCGATCACGCTGTCAGCGCCGGCCCCGAGCATGCGCCACATGTAGTAGCCGTTACCGCAACCGACATCGAGGATGCGCTTGCCCTTCAGATCCAGATGCGGAGCGACCCGCGACCACTTCCAGTCCGAGCGCCATTCGGTGTCGACGTGCACGCCGAACAGATCGAACGGCCCTTTGCGCCACGGCGACAGGCCCATCAGTGCGGTGCGCATTTGTGCGCGGGTTTCGTCGTCGCAATCGGTGTCGAGTTTCAGGCCGTCGAGCAGGTCGACTTCGGTCGGCTGGATCTTCGGCAGGGCGTCCAGCGCACTTTGCCAGCGCTCCAGATCGCCGTGACCTTTCTCCATTTTCTTGTCGAGCTGCACTTGCAGGGTGTTGGCCCATTCGGCCAGCGGCGTGCCGGCCAGACGGCGGGCGAGGGGGGACAGATCAATCATGGCAAGGCAATCAACGAGGCAAAGTTAAGACACTGGAACCACGGCACGACTTTCGAGAACCCGGCGGCCAGCAGGCGCTCGCGGTGTTCTTCGAGGCTGTCGGGCTTCATGACGTTTTCGATGGCGCTGCGCTTCTGGGCGATTTCCAGTTCGCTGTAGCCGTTGGCGCGTTTGAACGCGACGTGCAGATCGGTCAGCAGCGCGTGTTCTTCGGCGTCGTTGAAGCGCAGCTTCTCCGACAGAATCAGCGCACCGCCCGGCAGCAACGATTGGCGGATGCGCGACAGCAACGCCGTGCGCTGATCCGGGGCAATGAATTGCAGGGTGAAGTTCAGCGCCACCACCGAGGCCGGTTTGAAATCGAGGGCAAGGATGTCGCCTTCGATCACCTCGACCGGCAGCAACTCCTGGAACATCGAATCCTGACCGTTGAGGTATTCGCGGCAGCGCTCGACCATCGCCGCCGAGTTATCCACAGCGATGACCCGGCAACCGTCGGTGCGCACATGGCGGCGCAGGGCCTGGGTCACGGCGCCGAGGGAGGCGCCGAGGTCGTAGAGCACGCTGTTCGGTTGAGCGAACTGCGCCGCGAGCACACCGAGGTTCTCGACGATGGTCGGGTAACCCGGCACCGAACGCTTGATCATGTCCGGGAACACCCGCACCACGTCTTCGTTGAAGGCGAAGTCAGGCACCTGGGCCATCGGCTGGGCGAAAATGCGATCGGGTTCTTTGCTCACGGCGGTTCCGGCGGTGTCGATGAAAAGGCCGGCATTTTAGCCAAACTGGCGCGCAGATGCGCGGGTTGTCTGATAAACCGTGCTGGTCGGAGTCAGGCTAAAGTTCAAAACTCGATCAACTTAGCCTGAAACCTTCTCGGGTCCAGATTGCGGCAAGACTTACGAGATAATGTAATTGGCTGCGAAATTTCCGTTCACATCGATTCCTGGTTCAACTACCCCTCCATAGTCCTGCACGGTCTGGATGGCGTATACGCCGGAGATGCTCTTGGAGGAGTGATCTACCGTGAGTTTCAGGGTCAAAGATGTCGCGGTATATCGAGTGTTCACCCAGCCCGTTCTGACATCAACGTTGACGCCCGGATCATTGAGTTTGTATTCGCCACTTTGGATGTCGGGAGCAAAGTTGAATTCGAGATTCTCAATCTGCTGCTCAAACTCCTCCTGCGCTCCCGTAATCCTTAAAAAATTGCTGAGAAAGCAATTCACGGTTGGGAAGTAGAAGGCCTCGCCGCTATCAATCTGGCATTTGAAGGTGTTGTTCGTATCGGCGTTTTCTATCTGATTATTCATGGTCGATCCCTCGGGCGATTGACAGGCGGTTTGCTGTCTCTCACTGCACTTTAAGCTGAGGGGGGGCGCGGATTTAACTGTCGGAAATGACAGTTTTTAATGCGATTTTCTAATGAGCTCGACGCTTTTTATCGCAAATCGGCTTTAGCTTCATTCGGATGCTTGAACGCCGAGGCGACGATGCCCCACTGCCCCAGCCAATAACTGAGGATGATGATGTAGGGCGCCGCATTGAACGGTGAGACGAACCGGTTGATACCGATCACGCTGTCGGAAAACACGAACGCCACCGCGCCACCCGCCGCCAGCAATGCCGAACGTTGCGGTACGCCGCTGCCGAGTCGGGCGAGAGCGCGCCAGAGCATGGCGCTGATGGCCGTTCCGTAGACGATCACTGGCACGGTCAACGGGCCGAGTCCGCTGCTGATCAATATGCCCAACAACACTGCACCCACGCTGAGGGCCAGGATCAGCGGCAGCAGGGCCAGGCGTCGGCAATCGCTGAGGTAAGCCTTGAGATACGCCAGATGCGCAACCAGAAATGCGCCGAGACCGAAGACAAACAAATCCCCCGGCCACGCCAGCAGTACATCACCGACCAGCGAGAAAATCAGACCGAGGCTGATCCAGCGGCGATAGTCGCTCGGTGGCGCATCGTGCAGCCAGCCGAGCAACGCCAATACCGGCAGCGGTTTGACCAGCAGGCAAAGCAGCGCCGCGTGGGTGCTGACGCCATAGAGAAAGGTCACGGCGCCCATCAGCGCGAGGATCAGCCAGCCCACGATCAGTTCACCGAAATGGCGCAGTCAAAGGTTTCCACCGGCAACACTTCCGGCGCCCAAGGCTGTTGCGAAGTCAGGCGCAGACGGCCGGTGCCGGGGGCGAACGCCTGGAAGCGCCAGGTCGAGAGACCGGCCGCGCCTACCACGCCGGCGTCTTCCGGATTGCTGTAGACCTCGGGGCTGAGGGCGCGCAATACGCCGCCGGCGGAATCCTGGATGGCCCAGCGGTAGCCGGTGGTGGGGTTGCTCGGGAGCATGACGATCAGGTTTTGCCCGTTGGTGAGGCGCACCGGGCATTCGCTCTGTTTTTCCACGGTCACGTTGGTTTTCGGTTGCGTGGCACAGGCGGCCAGCAGGGCGAGGGACAGGGGGACAAACAGGCGAAGGGGGGACATGGATTCAGTGGCTCCGGCGTTGGCGACGAACGGCGAGCATAACTGAAGATGAGACAAAGTGTGACAACGCCAGGCTTGGCGTCATTCTTCAGCATCGCCGGCCCTCACCCTAACCCTCTCCCAGAGGGAGAGGGGACCGACCGAGGTGTCTTTTGGGATACATCGACCTGAAAGATCGAGTTGATTACGGATTCAGTGAAGAGCTTTCAGGTCGGCGTATCTCTTAAATATCCCCCACTCGGCTCCCTCTCCCTCCGGGCGGTCCGACGTTTCGGGAGGGCCGGGGTGAGGGGCTGCGATGCCAGCCCCCCTCAATACCTCAAGACGAAATCAAAAAAGCACCTTCGCTACATCCGCAAACTTCTTGGCGAAATGCACGGTAATGCCTTCCTTCAGGTAGTCCGGCAACTCTTCAAAGTTTCCGCGATTCGGCTCCGGCAGAATCAACTCGAAGATCTTCTGCCGCCGCGCCGCAATCACCTTCTCGCGCACTCCGCCAATCGGCAGTACATGCCCGGTCAGCGTCAATTCACCGGTCATCGCCACGCCTTTTTTCGGCGCCTGATTACGGGCGAGGGAGAGCAGGGCGCTGGCCATGGTCACGCCGGCGCTCGGGCCGTCTTTTGGTGTGGCGCCTTCCGGCACGTGCAGGTGGACGAAGGCTTCGTCGAAGAACTTCGGATCGCCACCAAAAGATTTGAGGTGCGAACTGACGTAGCTGTAGGCGATCTCCGCCGACTCCTTCATCACATCGCCCAGTTGCCCGGTGAGTTTGAAACCGCGATTGAGCGTGTGAATCCGCGTGGCTTCGATCGGTAAGGTCGCGCCGCCCATGCTGGTCCACGCCAGGCCGGTAATCACGCCGGTGCCGGACAGCACTTGCTCGTTGCGGAACACCGGATGACCAAGGGACGCTTCGAGGTCTTTCGGCCCGATCTTGATCACCGCTTTCGGATCGTCGATCAGTTTCATCACCGCTTTGCGCACCAGTTTGCCCATCTGTTTTTCCAGCTGGCGCACGCCGGCTTCACGGGCGTAACCGTCAATCAAGGCTTTGAGCGCCGTGTCGCTGATGCTCAGGCTGCCCTTGGACACGCCGGCCTTTTCCAGCAGTTTCGGCCACAGGTGACGCTTGGCGATGGCGACTTTTTCTTCGGTGATGTAGCCCGACAGGCGAATCACTTCCATCCGGTCCAGCAACGGGCCGGGAATCGAATCCAGGGTGTTGGCGGTGCAGACGAACAGGACTTTCGACAGGTCCATCCGCAGGTCCAGATAGTGGTCGAGGAATTCGACGTTCTGTTCCGGGTCGAGGGTTTCCAGCAGCGCCGAGGCCGGGTCGCCCTGGTAGCTCTGGCCCATCTTGTCGATCTCGTCGAGCATGATCACCGGGTTCATCACTTCGACGTCTTTCAACGCCTGCACGAGTTTGCCCGGCTGCGCGCCGATGTAGGTGCGGCGGTGGCCCTTGATCTCGGCTTCGTCGCGCATGCCGCCGAGGCTAAAGCGGTAGAACGGCCGACCAAGGGATTCGGCGATCGATTTGCCGACGCTGGTTTTACCCACGCCCGGCGGGCCGACCAGCAGCACGATGGAGCCGCTGATCTCGCCTTTATAGGCACCGACCGCGAGGAATTCGAGGATCCGGTCCTTGATGTCGTCGAGGCCGGCGTGGTGTTTGTCGAGCACCTTGCGCGCGTGCTTGAGGTCGAGTTTGTCCTCGCCGTACACGCCCCACGGCACCGAGGTTGCCCAGTCGAGGTAGTTGCGGGTGACCGCATACTCCGGCGATCCGGTTTCGAGGATCGACAGCTTGTTCATCTCTTCTTCGAGGCGCTTCTGCACCTGCGTCGGCAGGACTTTGCCTTCCAGACGCTGCTCGAACTGTTCGAGGTCGGCGCTGCGGTCGTCCTTGGTCAGGCCGAGTTCCTGCTGGATGACCTTGAGCTGTTCTTTAAGGAAGAACTCGCGCTGGTGCTCGCCGATCTTGCGGTTCACTTCGGCGGAGATTTCTTTTTGCAGGCGCGCGACTTCGACTTCCTTGCGCAGCATCGGCAGGACTTTTTCCATGCGCTTGAGCATCGGCACGCAGTCGAGCACTTCTTGCAGCTCATTGCCAGTCGCCGATGTGAGGGCGGCGGCAAAGTCGGTCAGCGGCGACGGATCGTTGGGGCTGAAGCGGTTGAGGTAGTTCTTCAGCTCTTCGCTGTACAGCGGGTTGAGCGGCAGCAGTTCCTTGATCGCGTTGATCAGCGCCATGCCGTAGGCCTTGACCTCGTCGGTCGGCTCGGTGGGCTGGTGCGGGTATTCGACTTCCACCAGATACGGCGGGCGATGGTGTTTGAGCCAGGTCTTGATGCGGACGCGGCTCAGGCCCTGGGCGACGAATTGCAGTTTGCCGTTTTCGCGACTGGCGTGGTGCACCTTGACCAGGGTGCCGTATTGCGGCAACGCCTTGGTGTCGAAGTGGCGCGGGTCTTCCTGGGGTGTGTCCATGAAGAACAGGGCCAGGGAGTGGTGTTCGGATTTGCTGACCAGTTCGAGGGTTTCGGCCCAGGGTTCTTCGTTGACGATGACCGGCAGGACCTGGGCCGGGAAGAACGGGCGGTTGTGGATCGGGATGATGTAGACCTTGTCCGGCAGGTTCTGGCCGGGCAGGGCGAGGCCTTTGCCGGGGACGTGGTGTTCGATGTGTTCGGCGTCGGTTTCGGTGATGTCGTCGGGGTTCTCGGGGAATTCTTGCTGGTCGCTCATGGGGCACCTGCGCAATTGGGTATGGCTGTTAGATGGGGCAGGGTTTGGGTGGTTTCAATGGGGGTGGGTGTTTCTGCTTGTGTGTTCAGGGTTTTGACAGGGTTTTGGGGTTGGGCTTGGCGGCCTTTGGGCCGGCCATGCTGGGGATTTATCGAGTACATATCCGTTTCTTCGGGTGCGCCCGCTGGCGGTTTCGCCCTTACGGCGAGGCACTTTTTTCAAACGCCAAAAAAGTACCCAAAAAGGCTCGTCCCGGCGTTCGGCCCTCGCAGGCTCGGGTTCCTTCGCTCCGGCGTCCCTCCGGGGGCATCGACTTCGTCGATGAGTTCGGCTTCGCCAAACGGCGCTGCGCGCCAATCCCCGGATGAACACCTCCACTCAGCCTTCCGAAGGGACGGGTGGATCAAGATCAAGAGCTTTGTCGAGCTAACGCTCATCCTTGAGAGGTGTGGTTTGTGGGCTTTGCAAACTTGAGGTCGACTCGGACTTTCAGGTCGATGTACATCGATTGATCAACTCGGTCAGTCCCCTCTCCCTCCGGGAGAGGGCTAGGGTGAGGGCAGCGTCATGACTGACCCACCACAAGCCTGACTCCCGCAGAGACCTCATCAGCATTTATGCCGGATATCGACTGACCTCAACGTTATCCAGCACCCGATTCACCGCCAGTTCCGCCAGCATGATCACCTGCTGAATCCCGAGGATCCGATGTCGCTGCGGCGTATCGACAAAAGCCGCTACATCACTGGCCATGACACTTGCGGTAGCCAGGGACTCACAGGCATGGGCCAACAGGTTTTCATCGTCCATGTCTGGCGAGACCTGGAACATCTGGCTCGGTCGGCGGCCGGGGCATTTTTTGGGAATGGGGTTGAAATGGTGGTCGAGCGCGCGTTCGGCGGCGTCGTGGAGTTTCTTTGAATCGGCGGATTCGTAGGGCGAGGTGTCGTTTGATTCGGGGGGATTGGGTGTTGGTTTTTTCATTTTTTACTCCTCAGGAATGGGTCCATTCCTCTAATTGCCGCGACGCAAAAAGAGGGGTGGCAGCTGTACGCGGGTTCGCGGACCGACCTGAGGCATTCGGCATACCCGAAGGTATCCCGCGCACAGCCACCATATACAAGCACTTGAGGTGCTGCTGTTAAGCGGCGGCAATTATGCCTCAGAAGTTGGGCCGCGACGCCCGTTCGCTGAATTTGCAGCGACCCCCAAAGCCTATCCACCCCATTTCCGACCCACAACCGACGCGACATGTCAGAAACATCCCCCGCAAACACCCCGTCTGTAGGACATACACACCCTGTTTAAAAAACCGCAGCCCACAAAAAAAGGCGACACCCCTCACAGGGCATCGCCTTTTTCCTTACCGCCGCTAAAACTTATTCCGGCAGTTTGTACGCAATCACATAGTCACCCATCTTGGTGCCCAGCGAGCCGTGACCACCCACCACGAGCAGGACGTATTGCTTGCCGTCCTTGCCGGTGTAGGTCATCGGGGTCGCTTGGCCGCCGGCAGGCAGACGCGATTTCCACAGTTCTTTACCGGTGTTCACGTCGTAGGCGCGCAGGTACTGGTCGAGGGTGCCGCTGAGGAAGCCGACGCCGCCGGCGGTGACGATCGAGCCGCCCATGCTTGGCACGCCCAGGGTGAAGCCGATCGGGATGGGCGAGCTGTCGCGGCTGGTGCCGTTTTTGCGTTTCCAGACGACTTTGCCGGTGGTCAGGTCGATACCGGCGACGTAGCCCCAGGCCGGGGCCTGGCACGGTACGCCCAGTGGCGACATGAACGGGTGCATGATCACCGCGTATGGCGCGCCGGTGTTTGGCTGCACGCCAGCGGTTTCGCTCTCGCGTTTGCTGCCGGCCGCGACTTTTTCGCGTGGCACCATTTTCGAGACGAAGGCCATGTAGTTCGGGCTGGTGAACAGCATCTGGCGAACCGGGTCGACCGAGACGCCGCCCCAGTTGAACACGCCGACGTTACCCGGATAGATCAGGCTGCCCTGTTCCGACGGAGGCGTGTATTGGCCTTCGTAGCGCAGTTCCTTGAACTGGATGCGGCACAGCATCTGGTCGAACGGGCTGGCGCCCCA
This sequence comes from Pseudomonas sp. CH235, assembly GCF_004368175.1. Lineage (NCBI taxonomy): Bacteria > Pseudomonadati > Pseudomonadota > Gammaproteobacteria > Pseudomonadales > Pseudomonadaceae > Pseudomonas > Pseudomonas sp. CH235. Next base: position 199,793 of record NZ_RRZJ01000002.1, on the reverse strand, counting down.
CATGGCTTTTTCGGTCAGTTCCGGGGCCAGCAGGTTCAGGTCCGAACGGGCCTGGGTCGGGGCGGTGTGGTCGCCTTTCACGGCGCCTTGCGGAACCGGGATCTCGCGGATCGGGATGATCGGCGTGCCGTCGCGACGGTCGAGGACGTACAGGCTGCCCTGCTTGGTCGGGGCGATCAGCGCAGGCTTGATGCCGTCGGCGGTTTTCATGTCCAGCAGGGTTGGCTGGCTGCCGACGTCCATGTCCCACAGGTCATGGTGGGTGAACTGGTAGTTCCAGCGCACTTTACCGGTGGCCAGGTCCAGGGCCACGACGCCGGCGCTGAATTTCTCGGCGCCCGGGGTGCGGTCGGCGCCCCATTGGTCCGGGGTCTGGTTGCCCAGTGGCAGGTAAACCATGCCGAGTTTTTCATCGACGCTGGCCAGCGACCACATGTTGGCCGAGTTGCGGCTGTAGGTCTGGCCCGGGGCCAACGGTTCGGTGGCGTCAGGGTTGTTGCTGTCCCAGTTCCATACCAGATGACCGTCGCGCACGTCGTAGGCGCGGATCACGCCGGACGGTTCGTTGGTCGACTCGTTGTCGGTGACGTGACCGCCCATGATTACCAGATCACGGGTGATAGCGGCAGGCGAAGTCGAGTAGTAACCACCGGCGGTGAACGGGCCGATACCCTGGGTCAGGTCAACCACACCGTTGGTGCCGAAGCCTTCGCAGATCTTGCCGGTGTCGGCGTTCAGTGCGATCAGGCGAGCGTCGGCGGTCGGCAGGTACAGGCGACGCGGGCAGGCCTGGGCGACGGCTTTGCCAGCCTCGGAGATGACGGCGGACGCAGCGTTTTCAGACTTGGCGTAGGCGGCTTCGTCGTAGTACGACACGCCACGGCAGGTCATGTGGGCGAAGCCCTTGAAGCCGACCGGGCTTTTGATCTGTGGGTCGAAGCGCCACAGTTCCTTGCCGGTGTCCGGGTCCAGTGCCAGCACTTTGCTGTGGGCGGTGCAGGCGTAGAGCATGCCGTTGGCTTTCAGCGGGGTGTTTTCGTTGGTCAGCTCCACCGGGTCATCGGCAGTCGGCAGGTCGCCGGTCTGGATGCGCCAGGCTTCCTGCAGCTTGCCGACGTTGGCCGGGGTGATCTGCTTGAGTGGCGAGTAGCGGTCACCGAACTCGGTACGGCCGTAGGCCTGCCAGTCGCCGTCCGGCATTTGCGGGGCGGTGCTGGTGGTGTCGGCGGTGTCGCGACCCAGTTCGCCAAAGATTTCGCCCGGATGGGTGAACAGGCTGGCCAGGGCGGTGACGCCGGCCAGAATCACGGCCACGGTCAGGCCGCCGGTGCCCATCGGCGCCGGGCCTGCGAGCAGCAGCGGGCGACGGAACCACGGCAGCAGCATCACGAAACCGAGGACAAACCACAGTGCCAGGCGCGGCACCAGTTGCCACCAGTCCAGACCGACTTCCCACAGCGCCCAGACGGTGCTGGCGAACAGCACGATGGCGTACAGGCCCAATGCTGCGCGACGACGCATCAGCATCAGAATGCCGGTCAGCGTGATGCCGATACCGGCCAGCAGGTAATACAGCGAGCCGCCGAGCGTACTCAGCTTGATTCCCCCGGCCAGCATGGCCAGGCCCATCAGCAGAAGCAGAATGCCGAGCAGGTTCGGCAGAAGACGGCTTCGACTCGAAGCACCTTCAGTGCTCATAGTGTGGTTCTCCGTGACGTTTCAAGTAGTCCCGCGCTGTAGTCACTGTAGATGACGATCGGGCGCGGGCATGGTTCAGATAAAAACTTGTCTAGCTATCGAATTTCATCTGCAGGCCTGAGCGGCCTGCATTGGGTCAGAACGACGACTGGATCTTGATCCCGCCGATCAGCGCGTCGTCGACCTTGTCCACACCGCCCGGATGGCGGATGTATTGCAGGTTCGGGCGCACGGTCAGCCAGTTGGTGACGTGCACGCCGTAATAGAGTTCAGCGCTGTATTCGGTGTCCTGCGGCGGCAGGAAGGACGGATCGTAATAGTCGTAGACGGCGCGGGCCTGGTTGGTCGCCTCGGCGTTCTTGCGATAGGCCGGGTTGACGTGGACGCGGGCCAGGGCGAAACCGATGTCGTCCTTGGCGCGGGCGTCGAACAGGCCTTTGTAGACCACGCCGGCCTGGACGTAGTTGTCGATGGCGTTGGTTTTCTTGTCGTGCATCGTGCCGTTGGCGAACACGCTCAGACCACGGGAATTGTCGCTGGCGACGCTGGTGATCTGCTGCTGCACGCCGAGCCACACGCCGTGTTTGCTCGAAGCGCTGCGATAGGCTTCGCCGCTCAGGGCAGCCGGCTGGCCGTTGCTGTCTTTATAGGCGTCGGAGGCCTTGGCGTTGCTGTAGTAGTAACCGGCGCGGTATTCGCCTGGCAGGCCGTTGAGCTTCGGTTTCCACACCAGTTCGATCGGCAGGATCGCGCCCTGGGTGCCGCTGCCGCTGAGCTTGAAGCCGTTACCGCGATCGAGGTTCGACGGGTTCTGCTCGTAGGCGCCGACTTGCGCATACAGCTCCGGCGTCAGGTGATATTTGACGCGCAGCGCCCATTGGCTGACCGGCCAGTTGTACCAGATGCCGCCGACCCAGTTGCCGACTTGCGAGCCGCAGAACGCCAGGTTCTGGAAGTCGCACGGGAAGGTGTTGAAGTCTTCGCCTTCGCCGAAGCGGCCGACCTTGATGTCGAGCTTCTGGTCGAAGAATTTCTGCTGGTACCACATCTGCGTCAGGCGGGTGGTCTGGCCACGGCCCCAGACTTCCTGGGCCGAGGTGAAGCCACCGACGCGCGGGTCGTTGATGCGGTCGTTGCTGATGTTGTTGCCGCTGCGCTTGGTCACGGTCAGCTGGAATTCAGCGTCGTTCCAGCCCAGCAGTTTTTGCAGGTCCAGATGAGTGCCGAGGCCCCATTGGTCGCTGTAGCGCGCGGTGCGATCGTGGTCGTAGCCGCCGTGCAGGTTGCTGCCCATTTCGCCGGTGTAGTCGAGCTTGAAGTCGATACCTTTTGCCGCGAGTTCGTTGCGGGTGCCGTTCCAGTCACCGAGCATCCACGGTGATTCACTGTCGAAGGCCGGGGCGGCCTGGGTGCAGGTGGCGAGGCCAAGGGCGGTGCAGCCGCCGATCAGGCGCAGGGTGGAGATAGCGCTGTCTCGGGAGAACGGAAAATCGGGCATGAATAGGGTCTTTCTTGATCTTTTTGGGGGATAAGCTGGCCGCTACGATTTGACGCAGGCAGTGAAGCGATTCAGCAGAAGGGCGGCAGGATAATGTCCTGTTACAAAAACACAAAGTGCTTTTGCAGACATGAACCCTTTCGGATTCGGTAACAGTGCGGCAATACGGCGCATTGCGGGCGTTGGCGCAGGCTGCGATCTTCTCCGGTTGGCCTACATTTAACCCAAGGCCTTCCACCCGCCCATGCCCTCGGCTAAGGTGCGCGGCTTCTGCATTTTCACTTCGCCCAAAGGCCCGGCATGAACGACCACAATCCCGATCCGCTGCACGGCGTGACCCTCGAACAGATCCTCAATGCACTGGTGACCCACTACGAATGGTCGGGCTTGGCCGAGCGCATCGACATCCGTTGCTTCAAGAGCGATCCGACCATCAAGTCGAGCCTGACCTTTTTGCGCAAGACGCCATGGGCGCGGGAGAAGGTCGAACGTCTGTACGTGAAACTGATGCGCACCAAGCGACCGCTCTGAGATGGACGCCGTATGGCGGCGACGCCTGATTACTTCGGCCGCGGTGCTGGGCTGGGCCGGGCTGGGGATTCAGCTGTACCTGATTTTCTTCGCACGCCTGAGCGTCGGCGCCAGTCTGCTGGGCGGGCTGGTGAGTTTTTTCAGTTACTTCACCGTGCTCACCAACACCCTGGTGGCGGTGGTGCTGACCTGCGCGGTGACGGATCGCGAATCCGCTGCACGGCGCTGGTTTCTGCAGCCTTGGGTCAGCAGCGGGATTGCCGTCAGTATTGCGGTGGTTGGCCTGGCTTACAGTATTTTGCTGCGGCATCTGTGGCACCCGCAGGGCTGGCAGTTTATCGCTGACGAATTGCTCCACGACGTGATGCCGCTGCTGTTTCTGGCTTATTGGTGGCTGTGTGTGGCGAAGGGCAGCTTGCGTCTGAAGCATCTGCCGCTGTGGCTGATCTATCCGCTGGTGTACTTCGCCTATGCGCTGCTGCGCGGGCATTTGCTGGGGGCTTACGCCTATCCGTTCATTGACGTGGCGCTGCTGGGTTATCCACAGGTGTTCATCAATGCCGGGGGGATTCTGCTGGGGTTTGTGCTGATTGCGTTGCTGGTGATCGGGATTGATCGCTGGCAGGGGCGGCGCCTTTAGCAGCGCCGCCGCTCGTATTCATTCTTCTTCGGAGCCTTCGGCGCGCCAGTAACCGACCGCTTTGACGAACTTCTCGTCGAGTCCGTGCTCATCGAGCAGCACCCGACGGATCTGCCGCGAAACCTTGGTCTCGGTCGCCACCCACGCATACAGATTGCCCTTGGGCACCTGCAATTGTTTGACGGTCGTCAGCAGGTTGTCCTTGCCGCCCTCGCGCAGTACCCAGATCACATTGACCTGCGCCGCGCTTTCCAGGGTTTGCTGCTCCTTGCCGTTTTCCACTTCGATCACCACCAGCGCCTTGCGATTGGCCGCCAGGCCTTCGAGGCGGCGGGCGATGGCGGGCAGGGCGGTTTCGTCGCCGATCAGCAGGTAGCTGTCGAAAATGTCCGGCACGATCATCGAGCCACGCGGGCCGCCGATGTGCAGGAACTGCCCCGGTTTGGCCTGCTCGGCCCAGGTCGAGGCAGGGCCGTCGCCGTGCAGGACGAAATCGATGTCCAGCTCAAGCTTGTCGAGGTCATAACGGCGCGGGGTGTAGTCGCGCATTTCGGGCATCGGCACGTCGCTCTTGCCGGCGCCGAGCACCAGGGTTTCCAGCGCCGCGGCCTGTTCGGCGTTCTGCGGGAACAGCAGTTTGACGTGATCGTCGGTACCGAGGCTGATGAACCCGGCCAGTTCCGGACCGCCGAGGGTGATGCGGCGCATGCGCGGAGTCAGGTCGATGACGCGCAACACTTCCAGGCGGCGACGTTTGATTTCGTGCATCACACGATGGATGCCTTGGGTCTGTACTTCAGTCATTCGGCTTTCTCCAGGGCAGATTGAACGGCGGGGCCGTCGACGATGGCTTTGGCGGTGTCATTGAGCAGGTCGCGTACGCGCAGGATTTCTTCCGGGCTCCAGCGTCCGTGGTGCATCTGCAGGGCGTGACGCAGGTTGTGCACCGCTTCATGGATTTCCGGCGGCCGGTCGTGGCCGCGAAGCGAGCGCTTGCTGACGTCGATGCGCATGCGCACGCCGTCCAGCGCCACCGCTTGTTCGCTGAGGGATTGGCGGCCGGCATTGGTCACCGCATAGCGCTTTTTGCCGCCCTCGGCATCGCCGGTGATCATTTCGCTTTCTTCGAGAAATGTCAGGGTCGGGTAGATCACGCCGGGGCTGGGGCTGTAGGCGCCGTCGAACATGGTTTCGATCTGGCGGATCAGGTCGTAGCCGTGGCAGGGCTGCTCGGCGATCAGCGCCAGCAGCAGCAATTTAAGATCGCCCGGAGCGAATACCCGTGGGCCGCGACCGCCGCGCTCGCGACCGTGGCGTTTTTCGAAGCCGTCACGGCTGTCGCCGTGGTCGCGGTGGGGGGAATGATGGTCTCTCATTTCAGTCTTCTCTCGTCGTGTTTAGATACAACTTAAGATATATCTTTGCGACTGGGCAAGAGCTTTTTGCCGCAGAGCTGACGAGTGGTCAGCGGTGAGCAAGACGCGCTGACGGAGGAACCGCCCTACCTGGTTGATCGAGACAGGAATAACCGGAAAGTTAAAGCTATCACTCTATTAATACTTGAGCGTATATTCTAAAAAGATTAGAAAGTGCTGGCTGGTATTGTCGAAACTGCTGTAACGGTTTTTGTAAATAACTGTAGGTAGGGAATGCCTTACAGTCACTTTTGTATATTCTGATTTTTTGATGTTTTTTCTTTCATGTTGCGAGGTTGTTTAACTACAAGTTCGTGGGAAGTTGCCTGCTTACATTCTTGAGACAAGGGTTGATCATGCCCCGGCATTGAACTTCCATGTTTTCGGTACTTATCGACCGGTATGACATGAACTTCAATGTTTCGATTCCCTTAAAAAGAAAACAGGTACTGACCGATGTTCAAGAAAATCGCAATCACCGCTTCTCTCGCTGCCCTGGCCCTGAGCTCGTCCGCGGTCTTTGCCGCCGGTGAAGCCCGTCACTCCATCAGCCTGATCGCCCACGTACCGACCAACGGTTTCTACGTGGTGCCGACCGACTCCGATCTGGTCAACAAGGATCAGGACATGAGCTTCCAGCCAAGCACCGGCAAGATGCGTGAAGTCAATGGTTTCTTCGACGTGCGCAATAACAACGGCTCGGTTCATGCCAGCCTGGAAAGCCAGCCAAAACTGATCGCCGGCAACACCGCCATCGACCTGCAAGTGCTGTTCAACAACAAGGAACTGACCCTGACTCCGCAAATGGTTGTGGGCGAGTCGGAATCCGACGTCAACTTCCGCGCCCCCCTGAAGATCAGTGCCAAGGGCAACAACTTCCAGCCGGGTGATTACACCGGTGTTGTCGCCATGACCTTCGACGCCGTGCCGCCGATCGGTGGTGGCAAGTAATCGGTTGATCCGCACTCAACGCAGCTTGCCAGAGTCGCGTTCCCCGGCGGGATAAACAGCCTTGTCTGTCCCGCCGGACTTCAACTTTTGTAAATCAGAGTACGAGTTCATGTTCCCGATGACACCCATCGCGGCTGCGCTTGCGCTGTTGTTTTGTGCCAGCGCAGCGGCCGCTTCCGAACCCGCCGGCACGACTCCGCGCAGTCTGTTGGCGCAGGCCAAAGGTTTGCCGGCGGATTTCGAAGAGCACTTTTTCGATGTGCCGCTGGCGGTGCGGGTCGAACTCGACCAGCAACCGCTGGGGGAGGCCATGGTGGTGTTGTCCCGTGATGATCGCGTGACCTTGCTGGAATTCACCGACACCAGCGAAAACCGCTACACCCCCGCCGAACGCGAAAAGTGGGCGGCCTATCTCAAGCCCGGCGTGCCGCTGGGCGCGTGTACCGGCTCCTGCCCTGATCAGGTGCTGGCGGTGCATTACAACCTGGAAAATTCGTTGCTCTCGATTCTCACCGAGAACGCCGAGCGTGACCTGGAAACCAAGCGTTTTCACGATCAACCCGAAGGCGGCAGCAGCGGCCTGATGGTGCGTAACCAGCTCAACCTCAATGGCGGCCAGGATCAGGATCTGGGCGGGCGTTTTGGCCTTGAAGCCAGCGGCAGCCTGGGCAACTGGAGCCAGACCGTCAACATGCAAATGGCTCGCCTCGGCGGCCCGGACGACAAGCTCTATCACGCCGTCCACGAGCTCTACACCCAGCGCGAACTGCAAGGCAATTTCTTTCGCCTGGGCTACTTCACCCCCAATTCCGAAGGGCTGACCCGCCAACCGCGCACGTTTGGCACCAGCCCTGATACCGCCGTCGGCGTGATGTACGGCAGCTCCGACAGCCTGGCTATCAACAACGCCGCGCCCAGCGTCTACCCGATCTACGTCACCGCCAATCGCCAAGGCTCGGTGGAGATCTGGCGCGATGGCCTGCTGATCAACACCCAATCGATACCCGCCGGTTTGCAGAGCCTCGACACCCGGCCGCTGCCCGGCGGTATTTACGAGGTGGAAGTACGGCTGATCGAAGACGGCCAGATCACGTCCAGCACCCAGGAGCTGGTGTACAAGCCCAGCAACTGGCGCAACCTCGACGAGCGCTGGCGCTACAACCTGTTTGCCGGCGAAGAAAAGAAACTGCTGAGCAACTGGGATCAACAATCCAGCGGCAGTCCTACCGCCGGTGCCTCGCTCAACTATCTGTTGCACCCGCGAGTCATCCTTGGCCTGTCGGCACGGCAGATCCGCGAAAAGCTGCAATACGGCACGTCCATCGACTGGACCCTGGCCAATCACATCAGCCTGTATGCCAACGTCTACAAGACCGAGGATCACGGCACCGGTCTGGATTTGCAGAGCCTGTACAACTACGGTTCCGGCAGCCTGGTGATCAGCCACAACCGCAGCTGGCTCGACACCACCGACCAGTACGAAACCCTGCCGGACGGCACCCGGGTGCGCCAGCGCAATGTGTTTATCGGCGAAACCAGCAACTCGTCGCTGGCGCTCAACCACCGGCTCAACAGTCGCAATTCGCTGAATGCACGGGTCTCCCACAGCGAGGGCAATGTTGAAGGCGTCGGCGTGGATCTGGGCTGGACCCGGCGCAGCGAGCTGTTCGGCAATGACGCCAACTGGCGTCTGTCCTTGTTCGACCGGCCGGGCAGTTTCAGTAGCGGCGACGCGCGTAACCGGGGGGTCGATTTGAGCCTCAACATGGCGCTGGGCGCCCCCGGCGAGCAGATCACCGGCAGCATCGGTTCGCGCACCGACCGCGATGGCGGCCGCGACAATAACGCCTCCATCGGCTGGCGCAAGGACCTCAAAGGCCACGTGCTGCAGAACGTCTCGGTCACCGCGCTGACCGACACCTACGGCATCGGTGCTTCGGGCCTGGCCAACTTTCGCACCGATACGGTCAACGGCGACGGCTTCATCCAGCGCTCGTCCTACAACGGCAATTTCACCGGCGGTCTTAACCTCGACAGCACACTGGTGGTCGGTGGTCAGCAGATGCTCATGACCAGCGAGTACGAAATGCGCGGGGCGGGGATGATCGTCGATGTCGAGTCGGATATCGAAGGTATTGCCTTGCGCGCCGACGACTTCAGCGGTGGCAGCGCCGCGCTGAAACCGGGGCGCAACTTCATCCCGATCACTGCCTATCAGAACAGCTCGGTGAGCTTCGACTTCGAGGGCAACAACGTGCCCGCCGCCACCATCGAACCGGCGCGCACCCGTTACCACCTGAACAAGGGCGGCGTGGACTACCGCAAGATCCGCGTGATGAAAACCCTGACCGTGCTCGGACGGCTGGTCAACGAACAGGGCCAGCCGCTCAAGGGGCATCACGTGATCAACCACGCCAGTCGTGGGGTCACCGAAGTCGACGGCTTCTTCTCGATGGAAATGAACGCCGGTTCGCCAACCCTCGAGGTGCGCCAGGATAACCGCCTGCTGTGCCAGTTCCGCCTCGACGCCGATCAGCATCGCAGCGAAAACAACGTGTTGATGATCGGGGATCTGCGTTGCACGCCGGACACCCTGGCCGATACAACCATTACCGATCAGAAGGCGGGCTGAGCGTGAAAAAGCTGACCAGATATTTGAGCTTGTTCGTTGCGCTGAGCCTGCCGCCGGTCGAAGCGGCAAATCAGGAAATCCGCGCGCTGTTTCAGCCGGATCCGACACAGCCAAGCAAGAACGTCTTCATCAACAAGACGCCGAACAGCGGTTATTGCGCAGATTACCCGGACGAGTGCGCCCATCAGGGCATGTTCAGTCTCCGGGTACCGATCCGCTTCTCGACGTTCACGCCTATGTTTTCGACCAATGGCGTGTGGGTGAAGGTGCCCGCGGATTGGCGAGTCGTGAATGTCATCAATCAGCAGACTCAGCAGACTCATCCGGTGGAGGTTCGGATCAGCGGGATCGGTTCGCGATATCGCTTGAGCAAGCCTGTCACCGAACTCACGGGTGAGCCAAACGAAGCGGAGGCGCATCGTAAATTGTGGGTGGGCAGTTCGTGGGTTTATGCCGCGCCTCCATGCGAATACAGCGGAGTCGGCTTTCCGGGCGCCACCACTTACCAGTTTTTCTGGAAGACCCCCGTGCTGGGCAGCTGTAACAAGGTGGCACTCTTCGACATCGGGCATATGGAATTCGAGTATCTCGATATCGCCTACGAATTGCGTACTCCCAATCCGTTGAGCATGGCGACCGGTGTGTACACCGGTTCACTGCCCTACAGCGTCGGTCCCGGCAGCGCGGATTTCAACATGGGTCCTTTCTTTCGGGCGGATGACGCCAACCTGACTCTGGATTTTGTGCTTGATGTGCAGCACGAACTGAAAGTCAGCCTGCCACCGGGCGGCGACAAGGTCACCATGGAGCCGCCCGGCGGCTGGCGCAGCTGGATCGAAACGGGGCGTATGCCCACCGATATCTATCGCGATCAACTGTTTCACATATCGGCCTCGTCGCGCTTCAAGGTGATGATGATCTGTAACTCACTGGGTGGGTCTGAATGCGGCATTGGCAACAATGAAGTGGGCTTCTCCAAGTTTGAGGTCAGGCTCACGCTACCCGCAGGCATCGTCGGTCCGGGTAACAGTGACGGCTGGTCCGGAACGTTGATGCACAACACCTGGCTCGGTCCGTTCGAGCCCACCCGCTACGTCGATCGCAAACCCGGCAACCTGCGCTTTCAGATTCCGCGGCGCTGGATCGAATCCCTGCTCAAGCCCGGCATGAACGGCACGCTTTGGGGCAACGTCACCGTCATTTTCGACTCGGAAGTATGAAACTCCGGGGCAGGTCATTTTTCATTTTCATGAGGTTGAGTTCCATGACTCGAATGTTTTTGCTGTTGCTGTCCGGGATGTTCTGCATGACGGCCCATGGCGGGCCACAGATCAATGTCGGCACGGTGTACGACTATCTCGACGGCGACAAAAGTACCTATCTCAAACGGGTCTTCAACAGCGGTGACAGCACCGCGTTCGTCAAGATCAACGTGCTGGAAATCGTTTATGACGCCGATGGCAAGCCGCAGGAAATTCCCGTCGCCAATGCGGATGACGGCGCTTCGCGCAATGGCGTGATGGCCAGCCCGGCGCGTTTGATCGTACCGGCGCAGGGCGTTCAGGGCACGCGCTTGCTGTACATGGGAGAGCGGGATCGCGAGCGCTATTTCCGGGTGCGCTTCGTGCCGGTGGTGCCGGAAAAGGAAGATGAGTTCGTGGTGTCCCAGGATGAACGCGAAGACTACAAAAAGTCGCTGTCGGCCGGGGTCAACGTCATGACGGGCTTCGGCATCGTGTTCTTCGTGCGGCCCAAAGATGCGCGTTTCGCCACGGTGATCAACGACAGCCCGGAGCGTTACGAGATCCGCAACAACGGTAATACGGTGATGGTGGTCGACGAGTTCAAGAACTGTTCGCTGAGCGATGAAAGCGATTGCGGCGCGACTACCAAACATCACGTCATGGCTGGCAAGAGCTTCGCTTTCGACAAGGAAGCCGGTCGCGAATACCGCTTCAAACTGGTTGAAGGCGATAACAAGAAAGACCTCAGGGTGGCACGCCGCTAAGGCCTGCACCAATGACGCGCCAGGTATCGATCATGAACAAGCAATGCGCCATTGCCGCGCTGATGGCTTTAACCGCACTGACAAGTGTCCCGGGCTGGGCGGCTCGGGAGGAGTTGAACTTCGAGGTGTTTCTGACCATCCCCAGTCGCGCCTTTTACATCATTCCGGCAGAGTCCGACTGGATTCACCGCCCGCAGCGGTTGCTCTGGGACTACAACACATCGACCTTGCGTGGCTTGCGCAAGTCGTTCGACGTGCGCCACGACAGCAGTGCCATCGAAGCGCGTCTGGAACGTACGGGCTCGATGTCCAACGGCCGGACGGGCGAGGAGATTCTGTTGCATGTGAAATTCAACGGTGTGGTGTTGAGTCAGGACACCCGCCCGCGTGAAGTGCTGTCCCAGGCCGAGGCGGCAGCGGGCAAGCGGGTTTTGCTGGAAATCGACCCGATCAAACCGCTCGGCGGATTCAAACCGGGGGAGTACGACGGCACGGTGATGTTGTTGTTCAACGCCCGGGCACCGGGAAGTTGATCGCGCACCGTCATCCACGCAGAGGTTCCTGAGATGATCAAGCAAGTCGCTATCGCGCTGTGCCTGGGCCTGCCGGCGTCGGTTCATCCGGCAGTGTTCGCCGCCCAGGAAAAACATACTTTCGAGGTGTCGGTAGACATCCCGACCCTGGGTTTCTACGTGATTCCCAGCGAAGCCGACTGGATTCATCGCGAGCAGACCCTGCCATGGGATATCCACAGCTCGACGTTGCTCGGGTTGCGCAAGAGCTTCGATGTGAAAACCGACGGCAGTGCCATTGAAGCGCGGCTCGAGAGTTTCCCTTACCTGACCGCCGGTGGCGATTCACGCGACAACATCGTGTTGCATGTCAGTTTCAACGGCAAGGATCTCACTCAGGACCCGACGCCCCGGGAGGTGGTGTCGGCCGAGGAAGCAATGGCGGGCAGTCGCGTGCAACTGGAAATCGTCCCCCGCGAGCAACCGGGCGGCTACAAGCCGGGTGAATACAACGGCACCGTCAATATCGTGTTCAACGTGGCGGCGCCGACAGGATGAACAGCGCACGCCGGACAAGGACAACCGACCTGACAGGCAAGGAAACAGCCAATGGTTTCAGCTGTACGCAAGTGCTCAAGGATCAGTGCGTTTTGCTTTTGCGGGAGTATTTTTTCCGCGCCAGCGCTGGCAATCACTCAGGAGATTCGCGCCACCTACGTTCCCGATCCCGCCAACCCGCAGAGCAACGCATTCATCAACCAGACGCCGCAGAGCGGCTACTGCGGCCAATACCCCAATGACTGCCGACGCTACAACCTGATGGGGGTTTCGCTGCCGCTGCGCTTCACCTCGGTGCAGGCCATTCGGCCGGAAAGCGCCGAGCGCGATGGCGCGATGTTCAGGATGCCGGCGCAGTGGCGTGGCCTGACGGTGCGCAATATCGTCACCGGTGAAGCCGAGACGGTAGAGGTGCGGATCGGCGGATTTGGCTCGCGTTATGTCCTTAGCGATACGGCAAGTAACCTGACCGGTGTCTCGGGCGAATATGAGTCACATAACGCGCTTTGGGTCGGGAGGGGGTGGGGCTGGGCGCCCAGACCTTGTGAAGACGGGGCAATGGCCTCATACGGACCGGAGTTTTACCGGTTTTTCTGGTTCACGCCGTCCGACGTCGTGTGCAGCAAACCGTCCGCGTTCGAAATCCCGTGGATGACTTACGATTATCTCGACGTGGCCTATGAACTTCGCACACCGAACCCGCTGGGCATGTCGGCGGGAATTTTCGCCGGTGAGCTCACCTATGGTGTGGGTCCAGGTCAGGACATCGATGCCGGCAACAACCTGTTGCCTGATACCTCCAGCCTGACTTTCCGGATTCTTCTCGACGTGCAACATGTGCTGAAGGTCGATATCCCGCCCGGCGGCAACAGAATTGCGCTGGTACCCCAGGGCGGCTGGCAAGCCTGGCTGCAGCAGGGCAGTAAACCGACCCGGTTGTTTCGCGACCAGACCTTCAATATTTCGGCGTCCTCACGCTTCAAGATGTACTTCGAATGCGAGTACGCCGCCGTCGCCTCCTGCGCATTGCGCGACACGGTCAGCGGAGCGACCGACGCGCAGGTTTTCCTGAGCGTCAGCCTGCCCGACAGCATTGCCGACATGGCGGGCCACCCGGTCAAACGCCGTCCATTGAGCAACAGTCCCGATGCCATGGCGTTCCAGCCGACCCGTTTCATGCAACGCGCGCCGGCCACGTTGCACTTCGAGATTCCGGGTGCCCATGTCGAACAGATGCTCCAGCCCGGGAAAGGCAAACGCTACGTCGGCAACGTCACGGTGATCTGGGATTCGGAGGTCTAGAACGTTGCAATGCCCTGAAGGTTTACCTTCAGGGCACCGTACTCAGATCCCGGCCCGGCTCATGGCTTCGCGGGTGAGCTGTCGGCTCAACTGTTTTTCCTGGTAGCCGATGTCACGCAGCAATCGCTCATAGGTGGCATCGCTCATGGCTTGCCCGGTGAGCACTTCCTTGTGTGGCACCGACAGTCTGTCGGCCAGATCCGTGAGGTTCTTTTTGAGAACTGCACGTTGTGCCGACGGCAGGTCAGCCGCTTGCACCCACTGTGTCTGGGCTGTTCGCAAGTCATCCAGCCAGTCGAATTTTTCCAGGTGCATGCGCTTGTTGGATTCGATTTCGCCCGGCCAGTTGTCGCGCAGATAGCGTTCCCAGAACGGCTGTTCAATCATCTGGTTGACCAGTCCGTCGCCTGCCTCGCGTTCGAGCACGGTATCGCGAGCGGTGGTGATCGTCTGGTTATCGACGCCGGCGGTGGGGCGAAACATCATGTCTTCAGACTGCCAGGGCAAGTCGAGACTTTTCGCCAGTCCGGTTTCATAGGCCAGGTGCACTTCGACTTCATCGGGATTGCCTCCGCGAGTGCGAATGTCGGCGCGGGCGATTTCGCCTACCTGATCAAGTCGCGATGCGCTTTTGGCCAGCGTCACCAGTTTGCGTTCAAGCTCTGCCCGGTTGGTCGAGTATGAGTAGGCTTCAGAGGCCAGTGTCTTGACCCCCATGTTGTTGAACAGCTGTGCGCCGGCGTCAGCGCAGCCTTCGGGATCGGTCGACATCAGGAACAGCTCTTCGCGCAATGGCGTGTCGATGTCCATGGCGCCGATCATCCGCCACACGCGGTCGGTCAGTTGATCATTGGCTTTGCCACCCGCTGTGTAGTCGGCCGAGTGGGTAAGATCTTCGATGATCGTGAAGAAACCGTCGGAATTCGGCTCCTCGGCGAGCTCGTGCCAGGCTTCGGGCCGATAGGTGCCAACGCCGGCCGTTTCATTGCGCAACGAGGTATCGACGAAAACGGGCCAGCGTTCCAGCAGATCTTCCGCCGCCCGGGAATAAGTCATGCGCGAAGGGATGCCGACAGATGTCCTGTATTGCTCGTACCTGACACGCACCGCGTCAGAGAGTCTGTCGGCATAGACGCGGCTGCGGGCAATCAACCGTGCGCTGTCGGAGCCCAGCGGTACATTCGGGATGCGCTTGAGCGAGTTGGCGCCCAGATCAAGAAAAAAGCCGCGTGGCCGGGGCTTGTCGAACAAGCCCGATGGCCAGCCTTCGAGGCCGGTGTCGATCAGGCTCAGCACCTTGAGTCGGGGCATGCGCTCGACATTCGGCGCAATGCCCAGTGGATTGTGATCGAGCCTGAGGGTTTCCATGCGCGTCATGTTGCGCAGTTGTTCGGCGGTGCTCGGGGTCAGTTGAATCTGGTTGTCGTTAAGGCGCAGGGTCTCCAGTTGCTGCATCTGGCCGATGGTGTCCGGCAGAGAACTCAGCCCACAGTTTCTGGCACTTAATTGGCGGATATGCCGCAAGTCCTTCAGCAGACCATTCGGTCTGGTGGAGAACGTCGAGCCGTCCAGATTCACTGTCGTGATCTGTTCGAACCAGGATTTGAGTTCTTCCGGCAGTTGTCGCCACCAACGCTCGATATCCTTGGGCAGCCATTCGCTGGACAGGTCCAGCCGATAACCTTCCTGCATGCTGAGACTGCGCTCGCCGAATACTTCGGACTTGCGTTCGAAACACTCCAGCAGACGATCGGCGAGAAACTGTCCGCCGTTCCGTTGATAGTCCCAGTAAGTGCGCGGGATAGTGCTGTCCGGACTTTCAGGATCCCACTCGGTCAGATAGCGCTGACGCCAGGTTTCCAGTGTCTGCCTGAGCCGTTGAAGCTGCTGTTCCAGCAGTTTGATCTGTGAGTGGGGATCACCGTTCGCTTGCAGGGAACGGGTGAAGGCGAGTGCTTCGGCCTGATCGAAATGCGGATAGAGGTTTGCGACTTTCTCCTCTACGCTCAGTGCCGTTTTCGAGTGCCCCGGCCCGCGCAGCAGCAGCTCGGTTTGCAGAGGAACCCGAGGGCGGATGGGCGGCCGTGCGAGCAATGTCCTTCGTTCGGCAGGACGTTCGCTAATGACTTGCACCCACTGTTTGAGCGATTGCCCCTGGCCGAGGCGGTAGCCCAACGCGGCCCGCTTGTCGGCGGGCACGGCCAGCAGAATGGCTTCATACAGATCTGCAGGCGGATGCAGACTGTTGTCCCGGTCATCGCGCACTTCATAGCGGCCACGCTGATCCCTGACCAGTACGCGCACGGTACTGGCCTTTTCGTTGCCGACACTGCAGCGAAGCGCGCCGTCATGAAAAAGCTCACGTACTTCAATGCGCAGATCAGCGAAGGCATCGGTGCGTTGCCTCAGGGCGCCAAGAATCAATCGCTCGGTATCGGGCAATCGTAATGCCGGCTCATACAATCCTTCAGTGGCACGCGCCGCGCTGACTTCAAAAGCACTTTCCCGGGCCTGGTCTTTCAGGCGCAGCGGTATCCGTCGTTCTTCGCGGATGATGGTCTGCTCGGCCGGTGTCGCGTCCTTCAGCAGCGCCTCGGCAACCCGGGAGGGCAGCTGTGGAAACTGTTGTTGCAGCAAGTGAACCTGGGCATCGCCAAGGTGATCATTGGCTTGATATTGATAGTTGAAAATTTCCGGGGTGCGCGTCTCCACTGCATCCGCCAGTTGGTTGCGCAGTGTCTGAGCCCGTTGCGCTCTGGGGTAGCTGCCGCCGAGCAACGACTGCATCTCGGCGTCGTCGAGAAAATCCGTCAGCCGCTCCGGCAGCCTGCCAGCCAACAGGTCAGGCATGCCAATGCTCAGCGTCTGTCCGGCTGTCGCTTGCGGGTTGCCGTACAGGTGAAAATTTCCGTTCGAGTCAGCGCTTTCAAAAACCTTCAACGCTTTGTCGGCAGGCCAGCCTGGCATGTCCGGGACCATTCGGCTGAACCAATAGGCGGTCGGGGCCAGTGGTTGTCCGGAGCGAATCAACTGGCCGACGTTGCGGGTTTCGTCCCACGTCCGAAAACGAGTCAGGGTATCGGCCAGCAGTGCCGGTGGCGGCGCGTTGTCCATATACATCCGGCGCAGTGATTCTGGCGAGGTGCCGCTGATGCTGCGCAGGTGTTCCAGTTCGGTGTCGCTGTAGCCGTCCACGCTGTGACCCAACCGGCGCATCAGAATCGAACCGTCCCAGTCCTGTGGTTTTTCCCCCTCGTGTACCCACGCGCCCTGTTCGTTGTGGCGCAATTGCGGCGCGTACGCCTGCGGGCGAGTGGGATGCTGGACGCGATGGCGGCCGTTGCTGCGATCGAATTTCACTGCGTAATGCCGACCGTCGAGAGGCAGCAAGGTTTTGCCCGCAAATCGATACAGCCCGGATGCAGAAGGTTTCGCTGCCGGCGGTGGAACAGTGTCTGTTTGCGCGTATGGCGTGAGGTCGGTGTGCCACAAGCGGATTTTTTCGTCGTGTCCCGTCACCGGTTTCATGCCTTCGACCAGTGGCGAGAGTTTCAGAATTTTTTTGGCGGCCAGGCCCCCGACGACAAATGCCGCCAGTTGCACCACATCGATGACGATACCTACGACATGCTCCGCCGCTTCGACCCAGTTTCTGTAACCAAGATCCACTGCGCTTTCGATGACTTCATTGGTCAACTGGAACGCCGTGTAGACCAGCATCGCAACGCCCAGATACGGCACGAACGGCATCAAGACGAACAACGACACGTTGAGAATGTCGCCGGCAATCTTCAGGACATTCTCCCACCAGGCCCAGCGTGCCTTGTCGTCGGCGTCGGCGGTCGCCACTGCAATCACGCGTGCGTCGTTGAGAATCTTGTTGAGTCGCTGCTCGAAGAGGTACTTCCACAGCGGCGAGCGGATCGGCGGTGCGCTGAATTGCAGTTGCGGTTTCTCCACCGGTGTTTCCCGCCATGATGGACGCGAATCGCCCGCTTCTTGCGGATACCATTTTACGTAGCTCAGACGTTGTTCGAGCCCGGCAAAAAAATGCCCACGCTGTTCATGATCGACAAACTGGCTGAAAAACTGCCGGTAGCTGAGCCCGGAGGAGGGTGATGTCGCATTGGCCCGAAGTTGCCGGGTCAGCTCTTGCATGAAGTCCAGGGTCGAGGCGTATTCCTTGAGCGGGTGATCCGGGTCGTGGGGAACATAGGCAATCATTTTCGGTGAGTGAGGCGCCTGTTCCGGATCCGGCCGAATGATCAGGATGCCGGTGAAAGTCAGATCCATCATGCCCAGGTCGCAAACCAGCATCGGCTGGCCGTCCAGTGTGAGAGTCTGACGGCCAAGCAACACTTCGCGGATCAGCGCATGGGCACTGTGACCGATGTCCTTTTTGAGCCGCGCCATCTGCGCAGCGGCCTTGAGCGTCGCTTTTTGGCTTTGCTCGACCCGTGTGCGCAGGTACGTTTCTGCTACCGGTTCCTTGTCCAGCAGGACTGTTTCGAGATGGCGCCTGTAGCGCGCACCAAGGTCCAGTTCCCGGCACAACGTCTGAAACTGACTCACGCTGATTGTCCGGTTGATCGGCGAGGAGTCGAACAAGTCGCGTGCGACGTCGGTTTTGGTAATGAAAGTCGAATAGTTTTGATAGTGCTCGTCGTGTGCGAAGTTATGCAATGCCGCATCAAGCATCGAAACCGTTCTGGCTTTGGAGGCTTTGTTGAAGTTATGGACGTACCAGGGCGTCTGAGCCGAAGCGTATAGCCTCAGATAGGTATTCTTGACGTCGACATCGATCTGGAACTGTTCGAGCAGCCTGGCCTTGAGCAAGGGCTCGGCGAAAGCGTAGATATCCTGAAGACGCCCGAGCAGGCGGTCGATTCGGTTCTGTGCACCCCACGCCCGACGGTTATCGGCCGACATGCGTTCCAGCTCGCCGGCCGACGCATCGGTCATCCAGGATTCAAGCTGGAGGGGCGTATTGCCTAGCGCATGGGCACGGTGTAACTGCATATCGCTGAAGACCGGATCGATACGCGATTTAATTAAGTCGTAATGTTGCCCTTTATATGTGGATGTTGCAGTCATTGTGCAGGCCTTGAATAAGTAAAGAATTCTCAGCCTAACGTCCAATGAGCGGATTAATTAGTTTAAAAGCCTGTTGCCGAAGTGTCGGGTTAATGTCTGATTTATTGAATATTGGAATGCATAAAACACATAACTATTACCCTTCACAGGTTCAGTTAGTGGTCGATGCCACAGTCGCTGTTTGCGGCGCCAGACACTGCGAATCACTGCCCGGTTGCAGATATGGCATCAGAATCGGTGCCATCCCCTTGAGAACCTGCACCGGCAGGGCAGAAGTGAACTTGAAGTTCTCCGCCGAGCGCCCCGGCACGAACGCGGTGAGCGTGCCGAAATGGTGGTCACCGATGTAAAACACGAAGGTGGCCGTACGGTTGATCGATTTCGAGCTGAGAATCCGCCCGCCGGAGCCGATCGCCTCGATCCGGTTGTCGCCGGTGCCGGTCTTGCCGCCCATGACCAGCGGTGTTCCATCGTTCAATTTGAAACTGCCGGAAACACGTTTGGCGGTCCCCGAGTCCACCACTTGCGATAACGCTTCGCGCATCGCCGTGGCGACTTCGGACGGCATCACCCGTTTGCCGACGTGAGGGTCATTGACCAGTTTCGTTTCGTAAGGCGTGCCGGCGGCAAAGTGCAGGCTGTCGATGCGCAGGGTCGGCATACGCACGCCGTCGTTGAGAATGGTGCCGATCAACTCGGCCAGCGCAGCGGGGCGGTCGCCGGAGCTGCCGATGGCGGTGGCCAGCGACGGCACCAGGTGATCGAACGGATAGCCGACTTTCTGCCAGCGCTGATGGATCTCGAGGAACGCTTCGATCTCCAGCATCGTGCGGATCCGGCTGTCACGGGCGCCCTTGTGCTTGCTCTTGAACAGCCAGCTGTAGACTTCCTGACGCTCGAACTGGCTGGCCTTGACGATGTCCTTGAAGGTCGCGTCGGGATGGTTGAGCAGGTAGCCGATCATCCACAGGTCCAGTGGGTGAACCTTGGCGATGAAACCCTGATCCGGCAGGTCGTAGGTGCCGGGACCGTAGGCCAGGTAGAGCCGTTCCAGGCGTTCGTCGGTGAGTTTTTCGGTGATCTTCACGCCCTTGAGGTGCGAGCGCACAAAGGTGTTGAAGTCTTCCTGGCTGGCGTTGGGCAGCAGGTAACGGTGCACGGCGGCCATGCGGATCGGCGTCGGGCGCATGCTGTCGAGGAAGGTGTCGAGCCGGGCCTGGGTGTCCTTGTTGCGGTACTTCTTCCAGAACTTGAGCAGGAACGAAGTACCTTCGCGGTCGGCGAACGAGGCGAGGTATTCCTGACGGCGCGGGTCGCGATCGTCCTTGAGCAGCTCGGCGCTGTTGTTGGGACCGGAGTAGGTGGTGTAGCGCACCAGATCGCGCATCAGGCGAATGAACGGCAGGTTGATCGACTCACGCAGGGCATCGCGCAGGGTCGGCAGGCGGCCGTTGTCTTCCTTGCGAAAGTTATGGAACACATGCAAGCCGCCACCGGTGAAAAACGCCTCGCCGGGGCTGGCCGAATATTTGCGGTCGAGGGCGGCACCGAGCATTTTCGACAGGTCGTGATCCTTGTTCTGGATCAGGTAATCGATCACCCACTGGCTCAGGCGATCCTGATCCGGCACCTCGACTTTCTTCAGTTCCGGCACGGTCATGGCGCCGTATTTGTCATGCAGCTCCGCGATGATTTGCAGGTAGGTGGTCAGCACTCGCATCTTGGCCGTGGAGCCCAGTTCCAGTTTGCTGCCTTCGTTGATGTCGAACGGCTGGTCGGTGCTGTCGGTCTGCACCCGCACACGTGAACCGTCCGGGGTCAGTTCGAACAGGGTGAAGCTGTAACGCACCTGGGTGGTGCTGGTGGGCGTCAGCAGGCGTTCGCCCATCAGGCCGACTTCGGTGGCGTAGGCCGGGTCGGCGAGTTTTTTCAGGTAGGCGGTAGCCTGAGTTTGCAGCTCGCCTTGCAAGGTGCTGGTAGCAGACAGATCAAGACGGTCGAGGTCGTACAGCGGACGGTTGAGCATCGATGCCAACCGGCTGCGGGCGACACTGATGCCCTTGTTGGTTTCGATCGGCTGGATCGTCGGCTGGGTCTGCCAATCGCGATAGCTGATGGTGCTGGCCAGCGCGGCATCGGCCAGGGCCGCGTCGATCACGCCGTTCTGCTTGAGCAGGCGCAAGTGGCTGTTGGTCAGTTCGACCAGTTCTTCACGGCCCTTGGTCAGGTAATGCGAAGGACGGCGCTGGGCGACCATCAGCGAGAGCATTTCGCGCAGGGCCAGACCTTTGTCCGCCATGGACTGCGGATCGGTCGCTGAGCTGGATAGTTTGCGGTTGGCCTCGTTGAAATCGGCGCCATACCAGACCCGCAGACCCTCGGCCATGCCGTGCACTTCGCCATGCCCCGGCACTGCCGACAGCGGCACGCTGTTCAGGTAATCGCGAATGATGTTCTGTCGCGCCGGCAAGGTGTCCGGGCCGCCCTGATAGGCGCGCACGCTGGCGGAAATCATCTGGCGGATCTTCTCCGCACCGGACACCGTCAGGCCATCGGGTGAATGGCGGTATTTCTCAAGCTGGGTGGCCAGGGTACTGCCGCCGGCCGACTGCCCTGGCAAGTGCAGCAACTTGGCAACCTGCGACCACGCGGCCATGCCGAAGCGCGGCCAGTCCACCGCCGGGTTGGCCAGCGGTTGCCTGGGGTCGAGCAGGAAGCGGTTTTCGATGAACAGCAGGCTGTTGACCACCACCGGCGGGATCGAGTCGAAGCTTGCGTACAGCTGCTGCGGATAGTTGTACTGATACAGCGGCGCGGCGCGGCAATCGGTGATCGACAGCCCGGCCTGGATCTTTTCGGAGTAGGGCACGAACAGGCCCTTGTCGGTGTAGTTGAGCAGGGCCGGGGAGAAGCGCGTCTGCTCGGTGATGACGTAGTTGCGCTTGATCAGCCGCGGCAGGAATTCGTCCAGCGAGCTGTAGCCCAGACGCAGGTCGAATGGCCCGTTGCCCGGATAGCGGATCGCTTCGCTGGGCCCCGGTTGCAATTCGTACTTGAGTTTGGCGGCGTACTGGCTGACCTCCCGGGACTGAAAACGCGAGGTGCGCATTTCCTTCATCGCAGCCAGGCCCACGACAATCGCAATGATCACCAACAGGAGCCAGAAAGCCTTCCACCCATGCCGGTTACGACGGGGTTTTTCAGGTACAGGCGCTTCATCCACACGTTCAGTCGGAACCACTTTTTCACTCGAATCGGTTTGCCACAAAGCGCCCATAGTCGATTGATCCATTCACGCAGATTGATCGGACTTGACTGAAGCTTAGTCGGTGGTTGGCGTCGGTGAAAAAATTGTGAAGAACGGTGGCCGGCTTCATCTGAACAAATCTTCAAACCCGGTTGCGGCATGACGTTGCACCATTGCTGTGCAATACTCGGCGCCCATTTGCGCGGTGAATAATCCTCGAAATGCAGGATGGTTTGTCTCGTAAACCTGTGAATTGACGAGGTTTACGTCTGAATCAGATGCCTTATAGAGTGAAAAAACCTGTCGCAAGCTTTTTATACTGCACGCCCCGCTGATCCCGCAGGTTGCTTCTGCGGGACGGTTCTGCCCACGAAGCAGGGCCGGTATTTACCCAGGCGCAGGCTTATCGGCCGACGCTTGAACACTCGGTGGTCACATCCAATAACAAGACGAGGAAGTCCCCCATGCCAGTCGGCAATCACCCGCCCCATGGCGAAACCGCTCAAGGCGGTCCGCTCAAACGCGAACTCGGTGAACGGCATATTCGCCTGATGGCGCTCGGCGCCTGCATCGGTGTCGGTCTGTTTCTCGGTTCGGCCAAGGCCATCGAAATGGCCGGCCCGGCGATCATGCTGTCTTACATCATCGGCGGTCTGGCGATCCTGGTGATCATGCGCGCCCTCGGCGAAATGGCCGTACACAACCCGGTCGCCGGCTCCTTCAGCCGTTACGCACAGGATTACCTCGGCCCGCTGGCGGGCTTTCTGACCGGCTGGAACTACTGGTTCCTGTGGCTGGTGACCTGCGTCGCCGAAATCACCGCGGTGGCGGTGTACATGGGCATCTGGTTCCCCGATGTCCCGCGCTGGATCTGGGCGCTGGCGGCGCTGGTCAGCATGGGCTCGATCAACCTGATCGCGGTGAAGGCCTTCGGTGAATTCGAGTTCTGGTTCGCCCTGATCAAGATCGTCACCATCATTGCCATGGTGCTTGGCGGCATCGGCATCATTGCTTTCGGTTTCGGCAACGACGGCGTGGCGCTGGGGATTTCCAACCTGTGGGCCCACGGCGGCTTCATGCCCAACGGCGTGACGGGCGTGTTGATGTCGCTGCAGATGGTGATGTTCGCCTACCTCGGCGTGGAAATGATCGGCCTGACCGCCGGTGAAGCGAAGAACCCGCAGAAGACCATCCCGAATGCGATCGGCTCGGTGTTCTGGCGGATCCTGCTGTTCTACGTCGGCGCGCTGTTCGTGATCCTGTCGATCTACCCGTGGAATGAAATCGGCACCCAGGGCAGTCCGTTCGTGATGACCTTTGAACGTCTGGGCATCAAGACCGCCGCCGGCATCATCAACTTCGTGGTGATTACCGCAGCGCTGTCGTCGTGCAATGGCGGCATCTTCAGCACCGGACGCATGCTCTACAGCCTGGCGCAGAACGGCCAGGCGCCGGCCGGTTTCGCTCGCACCTCGAGCAACGGTGTACCGCGTCGCGCATTGCTGCTGTCGATCTTCGCGCTGCTGCTGGGCGTGCTGCTCAACTATCTGGTGCCTGAAAAAGTCTTCGTCTGGGTGACCTCGATTGCCACCTTCGGCGCGATCTGGACCTGGGTGATGATCCTGCTGGCCCAGCTGAAATTCCGCAAAGGCCTGAGCGCCACTGAACGGGCCGGCCTGAAGTACAAGATGTGGCTGTTCCCGATCAGCTCGTATCTTGCGCTGGCGTTCCTGGTGCTGGTAGTCGGTCTGATGGCGTACTTCCCGGACACTCGCGTGGCACTTTATGTAGGCCCGGCGTTCCTGGTGCTGCTGACCGTTTTGTTCTACGTGTTCAAGCTGCAACCAAGCGATGCGTCCCAGGGCGCGGTGCGTTCGGCTTCGTAATTCGTTGTTGCTGAAACTCGAAAGCCCCGGTCGAAAGTCCGGGGCTTTTTCGTCGGTGCGAGGTTGATGCCGCTGGTCTGAAATCAGCGCAAAAAACGACTTCTGATCCAGAGTCATGTTCGAAGGTTTAGCTACGTTGTTTCCAGCGCAGCCGTGAACAGAGGCGCAGGTATGAGGATGAGCGATTTTCTCGTACGAGAACTCGGCCGCCGTCAGGTCGTGCTGTTCTTCCTGCTCGCCACGCTGCTGTACATCCTGCCGCTGATTCTTGCCGACTTCCCCTACATCGACGATAACTGGCGCACGCTGGCCGCCGGCAACGCTTGGGCCGGGCAGGGGCGGTTGTTCATGGACTGGTTGTATCAGGCGCTGACCTTCACCGACGCTGCGCCGAATATTTTTCCTCTGCCGCTGTTGCTTGCCGCCGTAGCGATGTCGTTCGCTTTGACCCGGCTGACCTTCCACTATTTTCCCGAACCGACGCTGGCCTGTTGTCTGGTGCCGTTGCCGCTCTGGTACAACCCGTTTCTGTTGCAGAACCTGTCCTATCAATACGACGGGGCCGGCATGGCCCTGAGTCTGGTCGCGGTGATTTACGCGATCACGTTTTGCGGCGCTTCGCGCATTCAGCGATGGCTGGTGCCGTCGGCGTTGCTGGCGCTGGCGATCGGGTTGTATCAGATCAGCCTCAATGTGTTTCTCGGGCTGTGTTGCCTTGAATTGCTCAGGAATGTTCACGGGCGAATGCCGTGGTCAGCGCTCTGGTGCCAGTCAGGCTGGAGGCTGGCGCAGCTGCTGCTGGCGGTGTCGATCTACAGCGTCACGGCCTATCCGTTCACGGACCACGGGCGCACGCAGTTGCTGAATGCGAGCGCTGATCCGTTGCTGCAGATCGGCATCAATATCGGTCGGGTGATAGAGAAAGTTGCGCTGCTGTTTCACGGCGGCTACACGGCGATTTTTATTGTGCTGGTGCTGTGCGCCGTGTTCGGCGCCGTGCAGTTGGGGCGGCAGATTCGCGAGCGCAACATGTCCCGCGCCAAGGGTTTGCTCTTGAGCTTCAGCTGTCTGCTGGCGTTGCCGTTGATTGTGCTGCTGGTGCCGGGCATGACGCTGCTGTTTCGCGACTTCAACGAAGGCGCGCGCACCCTGATGGGATTCGGTGTGCTGCTGATGTTGCTGTTCTATCTGGCCTGGCTGGGGTTGATGCCGCTGCATCAACGGTTGCCTTTGGTGTTGGCGATTCCGCTTCTGGCCATGCTGTCGTTGTCCTTCGCTTATGGCCGGGCGCTGACGATGGAGAAAGCCTTCGCCAGCAATGCGCTCTATAGCCTGAGCCACGACATCTCGTCCCATCGCGAACTGCGCGAAGCCAAACGGATTTATATCTCGGTGACGTACTCCGACCGCTGGCTGGCGGGGGCGGTGGGTACGTTCAAACAGTTGCCGGTGCTGCACTACCTGCTGAACATCGACTACTTCATGCTCGCCGAAAACCTGCCCTCGGCCGGCATCACCAACGTGGTCGCCGAGCGCGAACGGCGCAACGCGACCCACGTCGGTCTGATGGGCTATCCACCTTTGGTGGACAGCCTCTATTACCGCCTCTACCTGATTGGCGACTACGGCTTCATCGTGATGAAGGAACCGTCCCATGGCCGCTTGCTGCAATGGTGACCGTTCAGAGTCTAGGCCGCCGCGATTTCCTGCGGTTCGAAACTGTCCGCCCGCGCCATCTGCCACATCCGCGAATAGAACTCGCCGTTCACTTCCCCGGTGAGCAATTCCCCTGGTTTCAGGAACACGTGCAACTGCGAGAACAGTTTGATTTCGGTCGCCGACATGCGCCGCACCAGATGCTTGGCCGACAGTTGCGACGGATGATCGAGTCCGGCGGCGGCGAGCATTTCCGCCAAGGCCTTGAGCGTATTGCGGTGGAAGTTATAGACCCGCTGGGCCTTGTCCGGCACCACCAGCGCGCGCTGGCGCAGGGTGTCCTGGGTGGCGACGCCGGTCGGGCATTTGTTGGTGTGGCAGCTTTGCGACTGGATGCAGCCGATGGCGAACATGAAGCCGCGCGCGGAGTTGGCCCAGTCGGCGCCGATGGCCAGCACGCTGGCGATGTCGAACGCACTGACGATCTTGCCGCTGGCGCCGAGCTTGATCTTGTCCCGCAGGTTCAGGCCGACCAGGGTGTTGTGCACGAACAGCAGGCCTTCGCGCATCGGCACGCCGATGTGGTCGGTGAACTCCACCGGCGCGGCGCCGGTGCCGCCTTCTTTGCCGTCGACCACGATGAAGTCCGGCAGGATGCCGGTTTCCAGCATGGCCTTGGCGATGCCCATGAACTCCCACGGATGGCCGAGGCAGAACTTGAAGCCCACCGGTTTGCCGCCGGACAGTTCACGCAGCTGCTGGATGAAATGCATCATCTCGATCGGCGTGGAGAACGCGCTGTGGCGCGACGGCGAGATGCAGTCTTCGCCCATCAGGATGCCGCGGGTGTCGGCGATTTCCTGGGTGACCTTGTGCTTGGGCAGAATCCCGCCGTGGCCGGGTTTGGCGCCCTGGCTCATCTTGATTTCGATCATCCGCACTTGCGGAGTCTGCGCCTGGGCGGCGAAGCGTTCCGGGTCGAAGCGGCCGTCGCTGGTGCGGCAGCCGAAGTAGCCGCTACCCAGTTCCCAGGTCAGGTCGCCGCCGTGTTCGCGGTGATAGGGGCTGATGCTGCCTTCGCCGGTGTCGTGGGCGAAATTGCCGAGTTTGGCACCCTGGTTCAGCGCGCGGATCGCGTTGGCGCTGAGCGAGCCAAAGCTCATGGCCGAGATGTTGAACACCGACGCCGAGTACGGCTGGGTGCACTGCGGGCCGCCGACGGTGACGCGGAAACTGCTCGGGTCGCTCAACGGCGCCGGGCGCATCGAGTGGCCGATGAATTCGAAACCGGATTGATAGACGTCGATCAGGGTGCCGAACGGTTTGTCGGCGGTTTCATTCTTCGCTCGCGAGTACACCAGCGAACGCTGGGCGCGGGAGAAGGGCAGGGCGTCGCTGTCGGATTCGAGCAGGTACTGGCGGATCTCCGGGCGGATGCCTTCGACCAGATAACGGATGTTGCCGAGGATCGGATAATTGCGGCGCACCGCGTGCGGGCTCTGCATCAGGTCGAACAGACCGATCAGGCTCAATACGCCGGTAACGGCGGTGATCGGCCACAGCCAGTCGTGTTCGAGAAAGGGCAGGCTGGCGAGGGTGAAAATCACGCAGACGGCAAAGAAGGCGTAGCGGCTCAGGAGTGACAGGCTCATACGGTTTCCTTGGTTCGGACGGTTTTTTGCGGCAGTCAGGCGTTCTGCGCCTGCAGAAAGATCGAAAACAGCTCCGACTGGGATTTGATCCCCAGCTTGCTGTACATGTGTTTCTTATGGACTTTCACGGTTTCAACAGAGATTTCCAGCTTACGGGCGATTTCTTTACTGGAGCAACCGCTGAGCATCAGGCGCCCGACGTCCAGTTCCCGGGCGGTCAGTTGCGCGCCCTTGAGTTGCTGCACCGATGCTTCGAGCTGTACCCGCCAGTCCGGTTGCGCAGGCGCCGGGGCCAATGCCACGGTTTCGTTGATTTCATAGGGCAGGCGCTGGCGCAACAGGCCGAGCACCCACGGCTGGATCAGCGACAGCAGGGCAATCTGCTCGCCGGTGAAGCGTTGCTGGCTGCCCAGCGACAGGCACAACGTGCGGTCGCCTTCGAGTTGGCAATTGAACTGGATTTCGTCGGCCACCACATTCAGACGAAAGTATCGCTGGTAATACTCGGTCAGTTCGAAGTGCTCCGGCGCGACCTCCGACAGGCGATACAAACCGGTGCGCGACTGCTCACGGCAGGCGATGTAGAACGGGTCGAGCAGATAAAGACCGCGCAGATAATCCTGAAACAGCTGGTCGGGACTGCCGTCGGCGCCGGGGCATTCGGCGAACACCTGCGGGTGGCGGTCGGCGCTGAACAGCAGCGCCACCCAGCTATCGAACGGCACGTACTGGTCAAGCAGGCGCACCAGTTGCGCCCAGAAGTTCGGCTTGTCGAGGGCGTCGATCAACTGCCCGACGGCGCGGTGCCAGGTGATGTCGTCAAACGAAAGAGTCATGCCTCTACCCCTATCGGGTTACCCCGGCCGCGTAATTCCCTGGCCGGTCGAATGCGAAGCATACTGGCCCACAGACAGCCGCCGGGCAATCTTTCGGCGCCCGGCGCTCATAACAAGGACTCCCCATGAAAGTCGAACTCGCCCAGCTGGCGGGCCGTGACAAAGACACGGCGTACAACCTCGAACGCGCCCTCGCGGCGATTGCGGCCTGCGCCGTCGACACGCAATTGATCGTGTTCCCCGAGACCCACCTGATGGGCTTCCCGACCGCCGACACCGTGGCGCAGATCGCCGAACCGCTGGACGGCCCGACCGTCAGCGCCGTGCAGGTCGCCGCCCGTGAACGCAACCTCGCCGTGGTGATCGGCATGGCCGAGAACGACAACGGCCGCTTCTACAACACCACGCTGCTGATTACCCCCGAAGGCATCGCCCTGAAATACCGCAAGACCCACCTCTGGGCCTCGGATCGCGGTGTGTTCGAGGCCGGTGACCGTTACGCCACGTGCCTGTGGAACGGCGTGCGGGTCGGTCTGCTGATCTGCTACGACATCGAATTCCCGGAATCGGCCCGGGCCCTGGCGCAACTGGGCGCCGAATTGCTGATCGTGACCAACGGCAACATGGACCCATACGGTCCGACCCACCGTACCGCGATCATGGCCCGGGCTCAGGAAAACCAGGCGTTTGCGCTGATGGTCAACCGTGTGGAAGCCGGGGATGACGGGTTGATGTTTGCCGGCGGCAGTGCGCTGGTGGACCCGCTGGGCACGGTGCTGTTCGAGGCCGGGCGTGAGGAAGGACGGTTCAGCGTTGAGCTGGATTTCGGCCAGTTGGAGCTGGCGCGCAAGGACTATCGGTATCTGGATGATCAGCGGTTGAGGTTGCCGGGGGAGGTGGTGGAGCGGGATGGTGGTGTTCGGGAGTTGCTTATTCCACACCGTTGAACCCCAGCCCTCACCCTAACCCTCTCCCGGAGGGAGAGGGGACTGACCGAGGTGTTCACTCGAAGTACATCGACCTGAGGGATCGAGTCGAACTCAGGATCTGAAAAGCATGGAGATCTGCTCCCTTTCCCCTCGCCCCCTTGGGGGAGAGGGCTGGGGTGAGGGGGTAAGGATCTCCATTCGAACAAAAAAACAAGCAACACCCAAAACCTTCGCCGAACTCGGCCTCTGCCATAAATCCAATAAAATCCGGAGTAAGTCGCCCATGGCTCGTTTGCAACGCACCCTTTCACTAGGGTCGGTGGTGCTGTTCGGCATCGCCTACATGACGCCGATCATTGTTCTCGGCACGTTCGGCATCCTCGCCCAGTCCACCGCCGGCATGGTGCCCGCCGCGTATCTGGCGGCGCTGGTGGCGATGTTCTTCACCGCCATGAGTTATGGCCGAATGGCCGCCGCGTTCCCGGTGGCCGGCTCGGCCTACAGCTACGTGCGCAAGGCCATCAGCCCGAAACTCGGCTTCATCGCCGGTTGGGCGGTGCTGCTCGATTATCTGTTTCTGCCGATGGCGATCTGGCTGATCGGCGCCGCGTATCTGGCTTCGGCGTTCCCGTCGATCCCGCAGTGGGTCTGGGTACTGGCATTCATCGGCATCACCAGCGCGATCAACATCATCGGCCTGAAACTGGCCAACGGCATCAACGCCTTGCTGATGCTGGTGCAGTTCCTGGTGCTGATCGCCTTCGTCGCGTTGTGCGTGCATTACGTTGGCGGCGATGCCAGCACGCCGCTGTGGTCGATCAAACCGTTCTTCAACGGCGACATGCAGATGCCGCTGATCATGAGCGGCGCCGCCATCGCCTGTTACTCGTTCCTTGGTTTCGATGCGGTCAGCACGCTCACCGAAGAAACCCGCGATCCACGTCGCACCATCCCTCGGGCGATCATGCTGATTACCCTGATAGGCGGGCTGATTTTCGTCGGCGTCTCGTACTTCGTGCAGATCGCCCATCCGTCGTTCCAGTTCGACAGCGTCGACTCGGCGGCCTACGAAATTGCACGCAACATCGGCGGTGATCTGTTCGTGTCGATCTTCCTGATCGGCCTGATCGTCGGCCAGTTCGCCTCGGGCCTGTCGGCGCAGGCCAGCGGTTCGCGGCTGCTGTTTGCGATGGGCCGTGACGGTGTTCTGCCCAAGTCATTCTTCGGCACCTTGCACGAGCGCTTCGGCACCCCGGTCAACAGCATCCTGCTGTGTGCGGTGGTGGCCTTGCTGGCGCTGAAACTCGACGTGACCACCTCGACCTCGTTCATCAACTTCGGCGCGTTCCTGGCGTTCAGCCTGGTCAACCTGTCGGTGATTTTTCACTATTGGATCGGCGGCGAGAAAAAAGGCCTGCGCGAGTTGATCCTGTTCCTGATCTTTCCGTTCATCGGCCTGGCGGCGGACTTGTGGCTGATGGTCAGCCTCGATCACCTGGCGGTGTATCTGGGCCTGAGCTGGCTGGCGATTGGCGTGGTGTACCTGGCGGTGCTTACGGGTGGTTTCCGCCGGCAGCCGCCGGAGATGGATTTCCAGGAAGCGACCTGAGGTTCCGGCCGAGTCTTTGCTCATGAACGGCGGGCGTGTGATGCTTGCCGTTTTTTGAGTCAAAGGCTTTCCGTTCATGTCGACCACAAATAATTCCATCATTCGCATTGCTGCCGCATTGCTGCTCAACCCCGACGGCCAGACCCTGCTGGTGCGCAAGCGCGGCACTACGGCGTTCATGCAACCGGGCGGCAAGATCGAACCGCATGAACTGCCGGTGCATGCATTGGCCCGTGAGCTGGAAGAAGAGCTTGGGCTGGTGATCGATCCGGCGCAGGCGAGCTTTCTCGGCCAGTTCTCGGCGCCCGCCGCCAACGAGCCGGGATTCGTCGTGCAGGCCGAGATCTTTCAGTTGACCATCGATGCTCAAGTGTTGCCGGCTGCCGAGATCGAAGAGGTGATCTGGATCGACCCGGCCACCGACGGCAATGTAATTCTCGCCCCATTGACACGTGACCTGATCCTGCCGTTTTATCGAGCCTCGCTGACCGCGATCGCCTGATCATTCGTGTAAAGGACTTCGTCATGATCCCGCTTCAAGACCTGCTGATTTTTGCCGCCGCTGCACTGCTGATGGTACTGACGCCGGGGCCGAACATGATCTACCTGATCTCGCGGTCGATCTGTCAGGGACGCCGTGCCGGGGTGACCTCGCTGCTCGGCGTGGTGGCGGGTTTCTTTGTGCATCTGTTCGCGGCAGCCGCCGGTTTGACCGCGGTGTTTCTCGCGGTGCCGATGGCCTATGAAGTGTTGAAGTGGGCCGGTGCGCTGTACCTGCTGTGGCTGGCCTGGCAGGCGGTGAAACCCGGCGCCCGTTCGCCATTCGAGGCGCAGCAACTGCCGGCGGATTCGTCGCGCAAACTGATCACCATGGGCTTTCTCACCAGCGCGCTGAACCCGAAAATCGCGGTGTTCTACCTCTCGGTATTTCCGCAATTCATTTCGCCAGAGCATGGCTCGGTGTTCACCCAGAGCATCATCCTCGGCCTGACCCAGATCAGCGTCAGCTTCTGCGTCAACCTGCTGATCGCGCTGTTCGCCGCTGGCATCGCGTCGTGGTTCGTCAACAACCCGACCTGGCTGGCGGCGCAGCGTTATTTCATGGGCTTCGTGCTGGGCGGCCTGGCCGTGCGGCTGATGCTTGAACAGCGCAAGGCCGCCTGAACATGTGGATCGAACGGCTGGACGCCAGTCATGCACTGGCTTATCGCGAACTGATGCTGGAAGCCTATGACCGGCATCCGCAGGCGTTCACCTCCAGCGTGCGCGAGCGCGCGGTAATGCCTTTGAGCTGGTGGGAATCACGCCTGACCAGCAAGTTCGACGCGGTGTTCGGCGCGTTCGAAGACGGCCGGCTGGCGGGCATCGTCGGCCTGGCGTTCGAGCCTCGGGAAAAGGCCCGGCACAAGGCAACGGTCTTCGGCATGTATGTGTCCGCCGACTTTCGTCAGCGCGGGCTGGGGCTGAAATTGATGGAAGCGGTGCTGGGTGAAGCACAGCAGCATCCTGCGCTGAAAGTCATTCAATTGACCGTCACCGCCGGCAATGATGCGGCGTTCCAGCTGTACCAGCGCTGCGGCTTCATCCAGTTCGGCCTGGAGCCGATGGCGGTGCGGGTCGGCGAGGACTACTTCGACAAGATCCACATGTGGTGCCCGCCTTCTGTGCCGACCGCCAGCCTCAACGAACCGCGCTGACCCCATCCAGGGTCGAGAACGAAGTGTCCTTGGCCGTCAGCAGGAAATCGCGCATGTACGGCGCGTCCAGCATGTCGGCGCGGATCGCCGCGTACAGCGTCGCGAACAGACCTTTCTCGCCCAGCCGCTTGCCCTTCACGTAACCGCGCGAGCTGTATTCATGCAGCGCCCAGTGCGGCATGCCGCACACGCCACGACCGCTGGCCACCAGTTGCATCATCATCACCGTCAGTTCCGAGGTGCGCACCTGCGCCGGCTCGATGTCGGCCGGTTCGAGGAAGCGGGTGAAGATATCGAGGCGGTCACGTTCCACCGGATAAGTGATCAGGGTTTCGGTCAGCAGGTCTTCGGGGACGATGTACGGTTTGCTTGCCAGTGCGTGCTGGTTGGCGACCGCCAACATCGCCTCGTAGGTGAACAGCGGCACGTAGGTGATGCCGGCGATTTCCAGCGGGTCGGACGTCACCACCAGATCCAGATCACCCCGGGCCAGCGCTGGCAGCGGGGCAAACGAGAAACCCGAAGCGAGGTCGAGTTCGACTTCCGGCCACGCATCGCGGAACTGATCGATGGTCGGCATCAGCCACTGGAAGCAGCTGTGGCATTCGATCGCCATGTGCAGACGCCCGGCGGTGCCCCCGGCCAGACGCCCGATATCACGCTCGGCGGCGCGCAGCAGCGGCAGGGTCGCGTCGGCCAGTTGCAGAAGGCGCAGGCCGGCGCTGGTGAAGCGCACCGGTTTGGTCTTGCGCACGAACAATGGCATGCCCATGCGCTCTTCCAGTTCCTTGAACTGGTGGGACAGCGCCGACTGGGTCAGGTGCAGGCGGTCGGCTGCATCGACCAGGCTGTCGGCTTCGCGCAGGGCATGCAGGGTTTTCAGGTGACGGATCTCAAGCACCGCAGGCTCCATGAGGAAAATTTGTGATCAACACGAAAAGGTTGAGTTTGTCTCATGTTGCCCTGGCTGTCGACAATGGCGCCATCTTTTACGCAATGGAGAACACTCGACATGGCCGTGGCACACACCCTGGGTTTCCCGCGCATCGGCGCCGACCGTGAACTGAAAAAAGCCCTCGAAGCCTGTTGGAAAGGCGATCTCGATCAGGCCGCTTTGAATCAGGTCGGCCGCGAGCTGCGTGCCAGACACTGGCAACTGCAGAAGGATGCCGGCATCGACCTGCTGCCGGTCGGCGACTTCGCCTGGTACGACCAGGTGCTGACCCACTCGCTGACCTTCGGTGTGATCCCCGAGCGCTTCGACGGTGTGCGTGACGAGTGCGGCCTGCCGACCCTCGACACCCTGTTCGCCATGGCCCGTGGCGCCACGTCCTGCTGCGGCGGCGAGCACGGCAAGACTCAATACGCCCAAGAGCTGACCAAGTGGTTCGACACCAACTACCACTACCTGGTCCCGGAATTCAGCGCAGGCCAGCAATTCAAGCTGAGCTGGGAGCAGTTGTTCGATGAAGTCGAAGAAGCCAAAGCCCTCGGTCACAACGTCAAACCGGTGATCATCGGCCCGCTGACTTACCTGTGGCTGGGCAAGGCGAAAGGCAACGACTTCGACAAGCTTGATCTGCTTGAGCGCCTGTTGCCGGTGTACAACGAAATCCTCGGTCGCCTCGCCGCACAGGGCGTGGAGTGGGTGCAGATCGATGAGCCGATCCTCACCCTCGACCTGCCGCAAGCCTGGAAAAGCGCCTTCGAACGCGCCTATCACATCCTTCAGTACTCGCCGCTGAAGAAACTGGTGGCGACCTATTTCAGCGGTCTGCAAGACAACCTCGGTCTGGCCGTCGGCCTGCCGGTGCAAGGCCTGCATATCGACGCCGTGCGTGCACCGGATCAACTGGGTCAGGTGCTCGATCGCCTGCCGACCTACAAGATTCTTTCGGTCGGTCTGGTCAACGGACGCAACGTCTGGCGCTGCGAACTGGAGCAGGCGCTGGCGCAACTGCAACCGGCGCAGGAGCGCTTTGGCGACAACCTGTGGGTCAGCAGTTCCTGCTCACTACTGCACAGTCCGGTGGATGTCGAGCGTGAAGACAAGCTCGATCCGGAACTGAAAAGCTGGCTGGCATTCGCCGTGCAGAAGTGCAGCGAAATCTCGGTGTTGCGTGATGCGCTGAACGATCCACAAGCGCCGAAAGTGCAAAGCGCACTGGCCGAAAGCCGCGCGATTCAAGAAAGTCGCGCCCGTTCACCGCGTATTCACAAGGCCGCCGTGCAGGCGCGCATCGAGGCGATCAATGCCAGCGACAGCCAGCGTCATTCGCCGTTCGCCAAACGCATCGCCGCGCAACAGGCGCGTTTGAAATTGCCGACGTTCCCGACCACCACCATTGGCTCGTTCCCGCAGACCGGCTCGATCCGTCTGGCCCGTCAGGCGTTCAAGCAGGGCAAGCTGTCGGCCAACGATTACCACGACGCCATGCGCAGCGAAATCCGCCACGCGGTACAGGTGCAGGAACGTCTGGGCCTTGATGTATTGGTGCACGGTGAAGCCGAGCGCAACGACATGGTCGAGTACTTCGCCGAGCAGCTCGACGGTTACCTGTTTACCCGCTTCGGCTGGGTCCAGAGCTACGGGTCCCGTTGCGTGAAACCGGCGGTGATTTATGGCGACCTGTCCCGTCCTAATGCCATGACCGTTGACTGGATCACCTACGCCCAGAGCCTGACGGACAAGGTGATGAAAGGCATGCTGACCGGTCCCGTGACCATGCTGATGTGGTCGTTCCCCCGTGAAGATGTGTCGCGCAAAGTCCAGGCGCAACAACTGGCGCTGGCCCTGCGGGACGAAGTGGTGGATCTGGAAAACGCCGGAATCAAGATCGTGCAGATCGACGAGGCGGCCTTCCGCGAAGGCTTGCCATTGCGCCGTGAACAATGGCAGGAATACCTCGACTGGGCGGTGGAAGCGTTCCGTCTGACAGCGTCGGGCGTGAAGGATGAAACCCAGATCCACACCCACATGTGCTACAGCGAATTCAATGACGTGATCAAGGCGATCGCCGACATGGACGCCGACGTCATCACCATCGAAACCTCGCGCTCGGACATGGAATTGCTCGAAGCCTTCGAAGCGTTCGACTACCCGAACGACATCGGCCCGGGTGTTTACGACATCCACTCGCCGCGGGTGCCGGACACTGCCGAGATGGTCAAGTTGATGAGCAAAGCCGTGAAGCGCATCCCGGCGCAGCGTCTGTGGGTCAACCCGGACTGCGGCCTGAAAACCCGCGCCTGGCCCGAGACCGAAGCGGCGCTGGTGAACATGGTGGCAGCGGCGCGGCAGTTGCGCAGTCAGTTGGCGTAACGGCAGCACCGGATGAAGAGTGTCGACCGCTCGGCACTCTTCATCAAACTGTCATCGAACTGTGGCAGCGCGCTTGAACAAACTTCATCAGACTCGCGCTCTACTGGGGTTCTGCGTTTCGGTGTTTTTCATGTTCAAGGGATTTTTTGCAATCGCGGCGTTGTTGGCCGCGGTTTTTTTCGTTCCGGCGTCCAATGCGGCGTCGCGTTGCGACGTCAATGTACCGACCGAACGGGTCGATCTGGAGCAGGTGAGCCTGGCCTACCAGAGCATCGGTCGTGCGTCGGATCCGGCGCTGTTGCTGGTGATGGGCCTGGGTGGGCAGTTGATCCACTGGCCGGATGATGTGGTGGTTGCGCTGTGTCAGCAAGGCTTTCGGGTGATCCGTTATGACAACCGCGATGTCGGTCTGTCGACCTGGCGCCAGACGCCGGTGGAAGCCAACCTGACTTTTGAGGTACTGCGCTACAAGCTCGGCCTGCCGGTGGCGGCGCCTTACAGCCTGACCGACATGGCCGATGATGCGCTGGGCCTGATGGATGCGTTGCACGTCGAGCAATTCCACGTGCTCGGCGCGAGCATGGGCGGGATGATCGCCCAGCACATGGCGGCCATGGCGCCGCAACGGGTCGAGAGCCTGACGCTGATCATGACCAGCTCCGGCGCCGAAGGGTTGCCGGCGCCGAGCGCGGCGTTGGTGCAGTTGCTGGCACGACGTGGCGCGCCCAATCGCCAGATCGCGCTTGAGCAACAGGCCGATCTGCTGGCGGCGCTGGGCAGTCCTTCAGTCAGCGATGATCGCGAGGCGTTGCTGCATCAAGCGGCGCTGTCCTATGACCGAGCGTTCAATCCCGAAGGCGTGAAGCGCCAGATCATGGCGATCCTCGCCGAACCGAGCCGGGTGGCGTTGCTCAATCAACTACGCGTCCCGACGCTGGTAGTGCATGGCACGGCGGATCCTTTGTTGCCGGTGATGCACGGCGTACATCTGGCGGCACACATTCGTGGTAGTCAGCTGCGGCTGATTCCGGGGCTGGCGCACCGTTTTCAGGAAGCGTTCAAGGAGCCGTTGCTGGCGGCGGTGTTGCCGTATCTGCGCGAGCACCGCGAAGACACGTCGCACTGGGCGCAGATCGAACCGGTGGCGGAAGGGAATTTGTTGTAGGGAGAGTAGGACGAAGCCTCGGGGGTGTCAGTCGCCAAGGCTTCTCCGATCCGCGCGTTTGTCGTCTTTCCAATCATCCTGCGATCTTATAAAGCCAGGCTCGTCGTTCTCCGTAAGCTGAGATGCCCAAGTCAGAACCCATACTGGAAAGCCACATCGCCCAAGCGTTCGGACTCCAGGAACCATCGGGGTTGTAAAGAACATTTTCTTTTGACCAATACAGTTCGTTTGGCAAACCCATTCTTTGGGTCGCGGTACCCGCCGGGCCGCGGTACGTTCTCCTGACGACTTCCAGCTCCCCTAGCGTCAATCCGTAGTTTGCCAGGTTGGGTTGGTCCGGTGGGGTCCAGGTGGTGTAACCGAATTCGAGTCGTTGAACATTGTAAAAAGTGATGGCGTAAAACGCAGTGCCACCTGCACTGTCATAAACCCAGATTATTGCTGTCCCGTTGCCCGTCGCATGCACTCTTCCGGTGTTTATATCTATCCAGGCGACCGACGGATTTGAAGAGTAGTACCGGAATGGTGGGGTGCCTCCTGTGGCGGATCGATGGTAAATGCCTTGCGCCAGTGGTGATTGTGGATTGACTCCCCGGAAGTTGTAACAGCCTTGTGCATTCTGTGAGTGATTCTGGCCCAGGCTCAAAGGCGCGACAACTTTGAACGTCCACGTGTTCGAGAGTGGGTTGGTCCCGGACAGCGCTTTGGCCATTATTTGATAAGTATTTGGTGCAGCGACTACAAAGGTGAAGTCCCATTTGCCGGTCGATCTTGCTGTCGTATTACCGAGCGGTGTGCTTCCGTTCAGAATCTGCAGGTTTTCGTCTTCCGACGAGCTGCCGCTCACGGTCACACTGACTGCCGTCGTGGTACCCCCATTGAGTACAGGCTGGTTTGTCTGAGTGTTGATTGTTGCGGTAATTGTAGGCGTCTGCGTTTGTAAGGCACCGATCTGAAGCAGCAACAGCTCGGACTGCACTGAGGGCGTTCCCGGATTTTCGATTTCGTAGGCAACGATCAATCGCTTGCTTGCGAACCGTTTGGTGTAGTCGGCTGGCACTGTGAAGACAACCTCCTGGGTTGCATCGACAATGAATTGTCTGAACATATACATGTTCACCACCCCGTCTGATCCGGTTATCTGCCAGAACATTGTCATCTTTGCATCGTTGGCCAAAGGCCAGTATTTGGGGATCACGACATGCGCCAGCGTGGTGTCCGCAGGTAGTTCGTCTCCTTTCTGTTCGGTAATGGTCGGGGCAGCGGCGGGGTTTTCGGATTTGCTTGCGCTGACGGTAACGGTAGCGGACTTGGAGCTCTGAGTGATCGTGCCGCGTTTTTTCGTGTAGCTGAGCGTAAACAGACCTTTGATGACGTTTCGAATGAGCTCGTTTGGCAACGGTATTTGCAAAAGCCGGCTGTTGGCCTCCATCGTCCTTTCGATCACATGTTCGACCCGGTCACCCCGGGAAGTAAACAGGACAATGGTGAGTAGTACGTTATCGCCAATGCTGAATTGGTCCGTCAAAAGAACTGTTGCCGCAGCGCCGGCTAGGCTGCTGTAGTCGAGATTGTTTGCAGCATCCGTTTCATCTACCTGGGGGGGCGGGAGAAGCACAGCGGTAGGCTTCAGGGACAGCATGACTGCGCTTGACCATCCACTGGCGTTGTGCACCCGGTCTTCGAGTTCATAACTGAGCGCCACCTTGTCGGTGTTGGGCAGCCTGGCCAGGAATTCGGGAAGCAAGTCAAAAAATACCTCCCCCAAAGCGGTGACCGTTACGCTCAGGCCAAGCGGGCCAACCATCAGATAAACCGTGTCGCCGATTGCCTGATACCGGTACTGCGGCACAGTGACGGTCATGCCATTGTCCAGCACGGGTTTGTCAATTACCGTCTCCGAGGGAATTGGCCGTGCCAGTCCCTGGTTGTTGGGCTTGTCGGGCCGTGTATCTTCTTCACCGGGACCGAAGGGTTTGAACAGCAGAGACAGGGGCGGAGAGGTATTTGTATTTCCGCTCGGACGTGTGACTTTGAACACCAACGGCAACGCATCAGGCATGGGGATGGGGGAGGAAAACAACTGATTCAGAAGATCAGACGGCAGGTAAAACGGTACCGGTTTGTCGACGTTTGATCCTACCGAAATGGGGGCGCCGACAGGTCTGGGAGGTGTCCCGATGAGTAACTGTATGAAGTCCAGACTGTCCATGTCCGAGTACGGGAAAAAGTAACCCAATAGTCCCCGTCGATCGCTATTCACCATGTTTCGATTCACGCCGTAGACGTTATTTGCCAGCGCTTTCGCCCCCGGAATGAACGGCGGGACATCCGCCATTATGCGCAAGGGGTCGTGATCCGTTGAAAAGACAAGTTGCTGAGTCGAAGCGTTAGTGTTGCTCGATAGGCTGACCATGTTTTTGCCTCAAGTAAGGTAGCGCTGCAGTCCCCTGCGTATAGGGAGATTGAGCAGCTACCGATGAGGTCCGTCTACTGTCAGATCTAACAGGTCATCGTGATTTTCAGACGAGCGGTGCACCGATACCTACGTCTGATTCAGGCGTGAAGCCGCACCCACACCGACACCAGCACCGTCGCCGCCATCAGCCACGCCACCGCCGCGACCGCCAGCGAAGCCTCTAGGCGCATGCGGTCGACCATCACGTACAAGGTCGCCAGATAGACGAAGTACGGAATGATCGACCACATGCCGAAAACGATGGTGGTCTTCAGGTCGTCGATCGAACGGCCCTTGCCGACGATGTAATGGGCGATCAGGGCGAAGGTCGGGAACAGCGGCACCAGCCCTGCGATGTAGTAGTTTTTGGTCTTGGCCAGCATGGCGAGGATCACCACCACGGCCGCACCGAGCATTGCCTTGAAAATCAGATCCACGTCGTTCTCGCTTAATGGCTCAGGCCGTATTTTTTCACTTTGTCGAACAGCGTGGTCTTGGCCATGCCCAGTTCCAGGCTGGCCTGGGTCAGGTTGCCGCCGCTGCGTTGCAGGGCGTCGCTGAGCAGGTTGCGTTCGAACGCTTCCACCGCTTCGGCGAACGCCAGGCCCTGGCCTGCGCTACCCGCGCCGGTTTTCTTGAACGCCGGCAAACCGAGGGCAAAACGCTCGGCGACGTTGCGCAGCTCGCGCACGTTGCCCGGCCAGTCGTGGCTCATCAGGCTCGACAACGTCTGGTTGTCCAGCTCCGGCAGTGCGCGGTCGAAACGCAGGGCCGATTGCTGGGTGAAGTGTTCGAACAGTTGCAGGATGTCTTCGCGGCGCTCGCGTAGCGGCGGCAGTTCCAGCGTTACCACGTTGAGGCGGTAGTACAGGTCACTGCGAAATTCCCCGGCCTTGCTCGATTCGTCGAGGTCGGACTTGGTGGCTGCGATCACCCGGCAATCCACCGCCACGCTCTGGTTCGAGCCGAGGCGTTCGAGAGTGCGCTCCTGCAACACCCGCAGCAGTTTGATCTGCAACGGCAGCGGCATGCTTTCCACTTCATCGAGGAACAGCGTGCCGCCGTCGGCGTGTTCGATCTTGCCGATCCGCCGCTTGCCGGCGCCGGTGAAGGCGTTGGCCTCGTGACCGAAGATTTCGCTTTCGAACAGGTTTTCCGGCAGCCCGCCGCAGTTCAGCGCAACGAACTGTTTGCTGTGACGGCGGCTGAAATCATGCAGGCAACGGGCGACCAGTTCCTTGCCGGTACCGGTTTCGCCTTCGATCAGCACATTAGCCGAGGTGTCGGCGACGTTGGCGATCAGTTCGCGCAGGTTCTGCATGGCTGGCGAACGGCCGATGATCCGACCTTCAAGGGAATCGCGTTCGGCCAGTTGCCGGCGCAGGGACGAGACTTCGCGATTCAGGCTGCGTTGTTCGAGGGCTCGGC
This sequence comes from Pseudomonas sp. CH235, assembly GCF_004368175.1. Lineage (NCBI taxonomy): Bacteria > Pseudomonadati > Pseudomonadota > Gammaproteobacteria > Pseudomonadales > Pseudomonadaceae > Pseudomonas > Pseudomonas sp. CH235. The sequence goes on along the minus strand of NZ_RRZJ01000002.1, from coordinate 159,069 downwards.
GGGCCACGTCCACCAGTCGTTCTGGGGAGAACGGTTTCTCCATGAAGTCGTAGGCGCCTTTCTGCATCGCGCCGACGGCCATGGAGATGTCGCCGTGTCCGGTGATCAGCACCACCGGCAGGCTGCGGTCGCGTTGCTTGAGCCGGGTCAGCAGTTCCAGGCCGTCGATGCCCGGCAGGCGAATGTCGCTGATGACGATCCCGGCGAAGTTGTCACCGACCTGCTCCAGCGCTTCTTCGGCACTGCCCACGCCGATGCAGGGAATGTCTTCCAGCGTCAGCGCCTGCTGGCAGCCGAGCAGGACATGGGGGTCGTCTTCGACGATCAATACACTGAGGTCGTTGTTCATATTGGCTCGGCAGGAGTAGGGCTTACCAACGGTAAACTGAGGACGAAAGTGGTACCACCGCTGGCCGGGTGTTCGACACCCAGATGCCCGCCGGTGGCGGCCGCCAGACTGGCCGACAGGGTCAGGCCGAGGCCCAGGCCCTGTTCGCCGGGCTTGGTGGTGAAGAACGGTTCGAACAGATGCTTGCGGGCTTCGGCGTCGATGCCGTGACCGTTGTCGCGCACCCGCAGGCGATATTTGCCGTTGAATTCTTCGCCTTCCAGCCACAGCTCCGGCAGCGATTGCGCCTGCATGGCGTCGAGGGCGTTGCCGATCAGGTTGACCAGAATCTGTTCCAGGCGCGTCTGGTCGATCTGCACCTGCACGTCGTCGAACTGGCGATGCAGTTGCAGGGAGGCACTTTCGACGCGGGCGCCGAGCACTTGCAGCGCGGCATCCACCGCTTTGCCAAGGCTGGCGCGACCCTTGTCGTCACCGCGCCGGGCGAAGGAGCGCAGGCTGGCGGTGATCCGGCCCATGCGGTCGATCAGGTCGTTGATGGTCTTGAGGTTGGTGCTGGCGACATCGAGCTGGCCGCGTTCAAGGAAGCGGATGGTGTTGCCCGACAGTGTGCGCATCGCCGCCAGCGGCTGGTTCAGTTCGTGGGCGATGCTGGTGGACATCTGGCCGATCGCCGCGAGTTTGCCGGCCTGCACCAGTTCGTCCTGGGCACGGCGCAAAGTCTCCTCGGCCTGACGCCGTTCGCGGATCTGGCTCTTGAGCCGGTCGTTGCTGGCGCGCAGGTCGGCGGTGCGTTCGGTAATCCGACGCTCCAGCTGATTGTTGGCTTCCTGCAGGGCTTCACGGGCGGCGAGGCGGGTGGCGATGACCTTGCGCCGTTCGTTCCAGGCGATCAGCAGGAATGCCACGAGCGCAAAGGCGACTGCCACCAGAATCCCCTGATTGATCGCCTCGCGCCGCAGATCCTGCAACGGCGTGAGCAGAGTGAAATTCCACGGGGTATCGCTCAGCGGTCGGGTTTGCGCCAGATAGCTGATGTTTTCCTCATCGCCATCCTGTTGGCTCGGCACTTCGCTGTTGGCCGGGAAGGTGAGTTTCTCCACACCTTCGGACAGGGTTTCGCGGGCCAGCGGTTGCAGTTCGTTCAGCGGAAACCAGTAGTACTGCAGGCTGCGGGCGAGTTTTTCCTTGGTCTCGTCGCTCAGCGGAATGACCGATTTCAGGCGCCGGGCCGGATCGCTGGAGAGAATGATGATGCCGTTTTCATCGCTGACGAAGGCTTCGAGGCGCGCCCGTTGCCAGCGTTCTTCCAAGGCTTCCAGGCGCACCTTGACCACCGCGACGCCGATGATCTTGCCGTGTTCTTCGAGGCCGTGGGCCAGGTAATAACCGGGTTCGCCGTTGGTGCTGCCGATCCCGTAGAAGCGTCCGGGCTGGCCGCGAATGGCGTTCTGGAAGTAGGCGCGGAACGACAGGTCTTCACCGAGATAACTGTCGACGTCGCGCCAGTTGCTGGTGGCCATGACGCGGCCGGTGGTGTCCATGACGTAGATGGCCCGACTGCGGCTGCGCCGGTTCAGGCCTTCAAGGTAATCGTTGACCGTTTGCCGGTGTTCCGGGGTCGGGTCGTCCAGCAACTGCGAAACGCTCGATTCGAGTTCCAGCAGGCTGGGCAGGTAGGTGTATTTGCTGATCTCGCTTTCGACCGCGCGGGCGTGCAGTTCCAGCTGGCGCTGGCCGTTTTCGCCGAGGCTGCGGATGCCGAAATGTTCACTGGTCCAGAAGCCGATGTAACCCAGTCCGACCATCAGGGCGATGACCAGCGGCGGCAGGAACAGGTGGCGGATCAGACGGGGTTTCACGGCAAGTGATGGCGGCGTGGCGCGATAGAGAGTGGGGTCGCATTTCATCACAGATGCCTTGGGTCAACCACCTGCATTCCCCGACAGAGGATGTCGGGGAATGCAGCCGTTTTTAGTGCTGCAGGATTTTCTCGAGGAAATGCTGCGCGCGTTCGGAGCGTTGGCTGATGTCGCCAAAGAACTCTTCTTTCTTGCAGTCTTCGATGATCTTGCCGGCGTCCATGAAGATCACGCGGTCGGCCACTTTACGGGCGAAGCCCATTTCATGGGTCACGCACATCATGGTCATGCCTTCGTGGGCCAGCTGCACCATCACGTCGAGCACTTCGTTGACCATTTCCGGGTCGAGCGCCGAGGTCGGTTCGTCGAACAGCATGACGATCGGGTCCATCGCCAGCGCACGGGCGATCGCCACACGCTGTTGCTGACCGCCGGACAACTGGCCCGGATGTTTGTGGGCATGAGCCGACAGGCCGACGCGCTCGAGCAGTTGCAGGCCTTTCTTGGTCGCCTCTTCCTTGCTGCGGCCCAGCACCTTGATCTGCGCGATGGTCAGGTTTTCGGTGATGGTCAGGTGCGGGAACAGTTCGAAGTGCTGGAACACCATGCCGACGCGCGAGCGCAGTTTCGGCAGGTTGGTCTTCGGATCGGCAATCGACGTGCCGTCGACCACGATGTCACCTTTCTGGAACGGCTCCAGTGCGTTGACGCACTTGATCAGGGTCGACTTGCCCGAACCGGACGGACCGCAGACCACGATCACTTCACCCTTTTTGACCTCGGTGCTGCAATCGGTCAGCACCTGGAAGTCCCCATACCACTTGTTGATGTTCTTGATAGAGATCATACGGCGAACCTTTTTTGCAGACGCTTGACCAGCACCGAGGCGGCAAAGCTGATGGTGAAGTACACGAGACCTGCGAAGATCAGGAACTCATTCGAGCGGCCAATGATGTCGCCACTGGCGCGCGAGGCGTTGAGGAAGTCCACCAGGCCCACGGTGTAGACCAGCGAGGTGTCCTGGAACAGGATGATGCTCTGCTGCAGCAGCAGCGGGGTCATCTTGCGGAACGCCTGGGGCAGGATGATCAGGCGCATCATCTGGCCGTAGGTCATGCCCAGTGCCTGCGCCGCGCCCATCTGGCCTTTCGGGATCGACTGCACGCCGGCCCGGACGATTTCGCAGAAGTACGCCGCTTCGAACATCATGAACGCCACGATGCACGAGGTGAACGCGCCGATCGGGGTGTCTTCGCCGGTGATCCAGCGCAGCACGAACGGCACTGCCAGGTAGAACCAGGTGATCACCAGCAGCAGCGGGATCGAACGGAAATAGTTGACGTACGCGCCGGCGATGCTCGACAGCAGTTTGCTGTGGGACAGGCGCATCAACGCGAGGATGGTGCCGAGGATGATCCCGCCGACCACGCCCAGCGCCATCAGCTTGAGGGTCATCAGCATGCCGTTCCACAGGCCGGGAATGGCCGGAACGATGCCACTGAAATCGAATTCCATTATTTACCCCCCACGGAGATCAGGCCGGGCACGGCGACTTTCTTCTCGACCATGCGCATCAGCAGCATCAGGCTCATGTTGAGGGTGAAATAGATCAGGGTCGCCAGGGTGAACGCTTCAAACAGGTTGGCCGAGAATTCGGCGGTCTGTTTGGTTTGCGCCAGCAGCTCCATCAGACCGATCAGGGACGCCACGGAGGAGTTCTTGAACACGTTCAGGAATTCCGAGGTGAGCGGCGGAATGATGATCCGGTAGGCCTGAGGCAGCAGCACGTTCCAGTAGATCTGCGGCAGCTTGAAACCCATGGCGCGGGCAGCGGATTCCTGGCCGCGTGGCAGCGCCTGGATACCGGTGCGAACCTGTTCGCAGACACGGGCGGCGGTGAACAGGCCCAGGCAGACGACAACGCTCAGGTAGGCCGAAGTGGTCGGGTTCAGGTCCTGCTTGTACCACTCCTGCAGATCCGGCGGCAGCAGATCGGGCACCAGGAAGTACCAGATGAACAGCTGAACCAGCAGCGGCACGTTACGGAACAGTTCGACGTAGCAGGTCGCGATGCCCGACACGATGCGGTTCGGCACGGTGCGCATGATGCCCAGCAGCGAGCCGAGTATCAGGGCGATGATCCAGGCCACGATGGCGATGGCGATGGTCCAGCCCAGACCGGAAATGAACCAGTCGAGATAGGTCTCGCTGCCCACGCCGGTGGACTTGAAGAACACGCCCCAGTCCCAGTTGTAATTCATTAGGGTCTCCCCTCGATTCGATCGATGTACAAGTGCCCGCCTGGGGAAGCTCCGTTCCCGCCCTGATTGTGAAAATCAGGCACACGCGATCGGCTCGACAGCCACCGGTTCGAGTGTTTCCAGAAAATGCCAGCAGGGAGTGACCATCCCCTGAAAAGGCAGGCGCCTCCTCAGGGGATAAGGTTAGTCAGAAATCAGGATTTCTTGTCGTCAGCCGCTTTGTCGGTCGGATTGGCGATCAGGGCCTTGAGCTCGTCGCTCATCGGGAAGTTCAGGTTCAGGCCTTTTGGCGGAATCGGCTGCATGAACCATTTTTCGTAGATCTTGTTGATCTCGCCCGAGGCGTAGGTCGCCTTGATGGCGTCGTCGACAGCCTTTTTGAACGGCGCATCGCCCTTGCGCATCATGCAGCCATAGATTTCGTACGACTGTGGCGTGCCGGTTACAGCCCAGTCGGAGGCTTTCTTGGCCTTGGCGGCTTCGCCGGCCAGCAGGGCGTCGTCCATCATGAACGCAACGGCACGACCCGATTCCAGCATCTGGAAGGATTCACCGTGGTCCTTGGCGGAGATCACGTTCATGCCCATCTGCTTGTCGGCGTTCATCGCCTTGAGGATGCGCTCGGAAGTGGTGCCGGCGGTGGTCACGACGTTCTTGCCTTTCAGATCGTCGAAATCCTTGTACTTGGAGTCAGCCTTGGACAGCAGACGGGTACCGATTTCGAAGATGCCGACGGAGAAGTCGACCTGTTGCTGACGCTCGACGTTGTTGGTGGTGGAGCCGCACTCGACGTCCACGGTGCCGTTCTGCACCAGCGGGATACGGGTTTGCGAAGTCACGAGGTTGTATTTGACCTGCAGGTTTGGCAGGTCCAGGTCTTTCTTGATCGCTTCGACGATGGCCAGCTGGATATCGTGGGAGTAGCCGACCGGCTTGCCGGAAGCGTCAGCGATGTAGGAGAAAGGAATGGAAGCGTCACGGTGGCCCAGGGTGATGACGCCGGACTCTTTGATCTTCTTAAGGGTGCCGGTGAGTTCGGCAGCGAAAACTGGTGTGCTGATCAGAGCGGCAGCAATGGCTGCGCCCAGGATATGGGGAACGATGCGCATCAAATTTTCCTCGACATTGTTTTTTTTATGGAGCCGGTTGAGCGGGCCCTTTGTACTTCGAATGCCTGACGGCTCCTGTTGTGTTGGCGCAACAGGCATTCGTCGAAGGAGTGTAGAGCATGAGTCGTGCCAGACCAGTCAGTACAGGTTAATTCATTGATTTATAACGTTATTAAAGTTTTGTGATGGTGTTTTTCCGTCAATCTGATCCGGTTAACCGAATTGACCGTCAGGTCGCGTTCGGAAAACCGAACGTCCTCATTGCGCCTTGTTTCAGCCTGAATGCAAAAAGCCCCTGAATCTTTCGATTCAGGGGCTTTTTGTTCAGCGACGAACGGATCAGGCCGCTTCGATCTTGCTGCGGTTCTGCTCGACCTTGTTCAGGTATGCCGCCAGTCGCTCTTGCTCGTTCGACGTGGTGAACAGGCCCAGTTTGCTGCGACGCCACAGGATGTCGTGCGCCGTGGTGGCCCACTCTTCAGTGCACAGGTAATCGACTTCACGGGTGTAGAGCCCGCCACCGATGTGTTCACCCATGTCGGCCAGGGTGTCGACGCCTTCGAGCATGCGCCAGGTGCGGCTGCCGTAGGTGGTGGCCCAGCGGCGTGCAATTTCGGTCGGCACGAAGTCAAACTTGTCGCGGATCAGCGCGCTCAGGGCCTGTGGCGTGGTCATGTCCTCGCCGCCGGGCAGGGTGGCGGTGGCCGTCCAGCTCGGGCGCATCTGGGTGAAGTACGGCATCAGCTGCGCCATCGCTGACTCGGCGAGCTTGCGATAGGTGGTCAGCTTGCCGCCGAACACCGACAGCAGCGGCGCTTCTTCGGTGCTGCCGGACAGCGCCAGAGTGTAGTCGCGGGTCACGGCCGAAGGGTTGTCGGACTCGTCGTTGCACAGCGGACGTACGCCCGAGTAGGTGTGCAGGATGTCGTCACGGCTGATCTGCTTCTTGAAGTGAGCGTTGACCACTTTCAGCAGGTAATCGGTTTCGCCGTCGGTGATCGCCACTTTGGCCGGATCGCCGGTGTATTCGCGGTCGGTGGTGCCGATCAGGGTCAGGTTGTTCAGGTACGGAATGGTGAAAACGATGCGCTGATCTTCGTTTTGCAGGATGTGCGCGTGATCGCCTTCGTACAGTTTCGGCACGATGATGTGGCTGCCCTGGATCAGACGGATGCCGTACGGCGACTCCATCTTCAGGTCGTCACGGATGAACTTGGCGACCCACGGGCCGGCGGCGTTCACCAGCGCTTTGGCGGTGATCGAAAACAGGCTGCCGTCGGCGCGTTCCAGGTTCAGGTGCCACAGGCCCTTGGCGCGGCGGGCGCTGACGCAACGGGTCTGGGTGTGAATGTGCGCGCCTTTCTCGCGGGCGGCCATGGCGTTCAGAACCACGAGGCGGGCGTCGTCGACCCAGCAGTCGGAGTATTCGAAGCCTTTGCTGATTTCACTTTTCAGTGCGCTGTCGGCGCCGAACTTCAGGCTTTTCGAGCCTGCGAGTTTTTCGCGCTTGCCGAGGTGGTCATAAAGGAACAGGCCCGCACGGATCATCCACGCCGGACGCAGGTGCGGGCGGTGCGGCAGCACGAAACGCATCGGCTTGACGATGTGCGGGGCCTTGGCCAGCAGCACTTCGCGTTCGGCCAGGGCTTCGCGCACCAGACGGAATTCGTAATGTTCGAGGTAGCGCAGGCCACCGTGGATCAGCTTGCTGCTGGCCGACGAGGTGTGGCTGGCCAGATCGTCCTTTTCGCAAAGGAACACCGAAAGACCGCGACCGGCGGCATCCGCTGCGATCCCCACGCCATTGATCCCGCCGCCGATGACGGCGATGTCGTAGATCTCGGAGATAGGGGGCGTACGCAAGGTAGATGTGGACATCGGCTGGCCTCGGGCTCTTTTGATTTTCTGTCTTGGAAATCGAACATGAATGTTCATTTGCGAAAATGGTAGCCCATAAAGACGCGCGCAGCCAGTCGACTTCGATTGAAAAAACTCATCGAAGGACGGGTAAAAGAAAATTTTCGAACATAAGATGCGCGTTAGAGCACTGATCGTTGCACGCAGAGCGGACTGATCGTTCCCACGCTCTGCGTGGGAGTGCATACATTGACGCTCTGCGTCGGCTTCTGAATGGGACGCAGAGCGTCCCCGGCGGCATTCCCACGCAGAGCGTGGGAACGAGAATTCACCGGGAGGGAGTTATATGCGGGAGGGGGGTTAAACGACTTCCAGACGAATCTTGTGCTGGCTCAGCAGTTGCGCCAGGGCTGGCACCGGCTGCTGATCGGTCACCAGGCAATCGATCAGACTGATCGGGCCGAGGCGGATCATCGCATTACGGCCGAACTTGCTGGAGTCCGCCGCCAGGATCACCTGCCGGGCATTGGCGATGATCGCCTGGGACACCCGCACTTCCTGGTAATCGAAGTCGAGCAGGCTGCCGTCTTCGTCGATACCGCTGATGCCCACCAGCGCAAAGTCGACCTTGAACTGGTTGATGAAGTCCACGCTTGCCTGACCCACCACACCGCCGTCGCGACGCACGTTGCCGCCAGTCAGCAGCACATCGAAATCATCCTTGGCGCTGAGCATCGAGGCGACGTGCAGGTTGTTGGTGATGATCTTCAGATGGCTGTGATTGAGCAGGGCGCGGGCAATCGATTCGGTCGTCGTGCCGATGTTGATGAACAGCGAGGCGTGATCGGGAATCTGCGCGGCGATGGCTTCGCCGATGCGTTGCTTTTCATCGCGCATCTGATCGGCGCGCATCGCGTAGGCGGTGTTTTCGACGCTGGAATCATAGGCGGCGCCGCCGTGGTAGCGACGCAGCAGATTGGCTTCCGCCAGTTGATTGATATCGCGGCGGATGGTTTGCGGGGTAACAACGAACAGCGTGGCCATTTCCTCGATGCTCACATAGCCGCGTTCGCGGACCAGCTCGAGGATTTGCTGCTGACGGGGAGGCAGATTCATGGGGCTTCCTTTGGGCTGCCGTGCAAAATTTGCCCATGATGCCGCAGGAATCCGCTCCCTACCAGTTACAACAGGTTACGAGTACTCAGCTTGGCTTATTCAGCGTCTTCACGTTCCCAGTCGCGGGTGCGGCTGACGGCTTTTTTCCAGCCTTTATACAGTTTCTCTTTTGCCGCTTCGTCCAGGCTCGGTTCGAACTCGCGTTCGATCACGGCCTTGCCGCGCAGTTCTTCCAGGCTGCCCCAGAAACCGCACGCCAGGCCTGCCAGATAAGCTGCGCCGAGCGCCGTGGTTTCGCGCATTTTCGGACGCTCGACCTGAGTGCCGAGGATGTCGGCCTGGAACTGCATGAGGAAATTGTTCGCTACAGCACCGCCGTCCACACGCAGGGCCTTGAGGCGTTCGCCGGAGTCCTGTTGCATGGCGTCGAGGACGTCGCGGGTCTGGTAGGCAATCGATTCCAGTGCGGCGCGGATGATGTGATCCACACGCACGCCACGGGTCAGGCCGAACAGGGCGCCACGGGCATACGGGTCCCAGTAGGGAGCGCCGAGGCCGGTGAAGGCTGGCACCAGATAGACGCCGTTGCTGTCCTTCACTTTATTGGCGAAGTATTCGGTGTCGTGGGCGTCGTTGACGATTTTCAGTTCATCGCGCAGCCACTGCACGGTCGAACCGCCGTTGAACACAGCGCCTTCCAGTGCGTAAGCCACTTCGCCGCGTGGGCCGCAAGCGATGGTGGTCAGCATGCCGTGCTGGGATTTCACCGCTTTGTCGCCGGTGTTCATCAGCAGGAAGCAACCGGTGCCGTAGGTGTTTTTCGCCTGGCCCGGCTCGACGCACATCTGGCCGAACAGCGCGGCCTGCTGGTCGCCGGCGATACCGCCGATGGCGATGCCGCTTTTGGTGCGACCGTAGATTTCCGAGGAGGCTTTGACTTCCGGCAGCATCTCGCGCGGGATGTCGAGGATCTCCAGCATCTTCGCGTCCCACTCCAGCGTGTGGATGTTGAAGAGCATGGTGCGCGAGGCGTTGGTGTAGTCGGTGACGTGGACCTTGCCACCGGTGAATTTCCAGATCAGCCAGCTATCGACAGTGCCGAACAGCAGTTCGCCGTTGCGCGCGCGCTCGCGGCTGCCTTCGACGTTGTCGAGGATCCACTTCAGTTTGGTGCCGGAGAAGTACGGGTCGGTGACCAGACCTGTGGTGTCGCGGATGTAGTCTTCATGACCGTCGCGCTTGAGCTGCTGGCAGATCTCGGTGCTGCGGCGGCATTGCCAGACGATCGCGTTGTACACCGGGCGGCCGGTGGTCTTGTCCCAGACCACGGTGGTTTCACGCTGGTTGGTGATGCCGATGGCAGCGACCTGATCGTGATGCAGACCGGCCTGGGCCAGCGCTTCGACCATCACCGCGCTCTGGGTGGCGAAGATTTCCATCGGATCGTGTTCGACCCAACCGGCTTGCGGGTAATGCTGGGCGAATTCGCGTTGTGCGGTGCAGACCACGTTCGCGTCGCGGTCGAAAATGATCGCGCGGGAGCTGGTCGTACCCTGATCGAGGGCAATGATGTAGTTCTTATTCTGAATGTCGGTCATGTCGATTGCCTTGGACGAAATAAGGGAGAGTGGGCCGTGGCGCGGGCTCTAAAGGGCAGGAGCCCGCGCCGACTGTTTCAAGAAGTTCTTGGTTTGCCGTCAATGGCCGGTTCTGCATCCTTTGTAGCAGGTGTGGCGCCGGTCAGGTGACGGGCAATCAGCCCGCGATACCCGGCAGCGCCGAGGCAGGCACCGACAATCGGTGCAAAAATCGGAATCAGGAAGTACGGGATTTCACGTGCGCCGGTGAAGGAAATTTCACCCCAGCCGGCGAAGAAAGTCATCAGTTTCGGACCGAAGTCCCGGGCCGGGTTCATCGCGAAACCGGTCAGCGGGCCCATCGAACTGCCGATCACGGCAATCAGCAGACCGATCAGCAGCGGCGCCAGCGGGCCTTTCGGCAGGCCGTTGTTGTCGTCGGTCAGGGACATGATCACGCCCATCAGGATCGCGGTGATGATCACCTCGACCAGGAACGCCTGGGCAGTCGACAGCGCAGGGTTCGGGAAGGTGGAGAACACCGACGCCAGTTCGAGGCTGGCTTCAGTGCCACGAACCATATGGTGAGTTTGTTCGAAATCGAAGAACAGGTTGCTGTACAGCGTGTAAACCAACAGAGCGCCGCAAAAGGCGCCGGCGACCTGGGCCAGAATGTAGAACGGCAGTTTTCGCTTTTCGAAGTCGGCGAAAATGCTCAGGGCAATACTGACGGCAGGGTTCAGGTGCGCGCCGGAAACGCCGGCGGTGAGGTAGATCGCCATGCTGACGCCGACGCCCCAGATGATGCTGATTTCCCACAGACCGAAGCTGGCGCCCGCGACCTTGAGCGCGGCGACACAACCCGTACCGAAAAAGATCAGAAGTGCAGTACCCAGAAACTCGGCCAGGCACTGGCTCGAGAGCGAAGGTTGCTGTAACGCAGTTGTCATTGAAAACCTCGGTTTTTGTTGTTGTCTGGCGCGTTGCCGACAGGGCAAGGCGCGATTTTCGCCGAGGCAGGATCCCCATCCTGTTCCCGGTTTACTGCTGGGTGCTGCGATGACGATAATTCTTACATTATTCAGATTCGAAAAAATATAGACAAGAAACAAACCTGTCAAAGGTCGAAAGTGAACCGTCAGTCACAAATAAACTATCAGTCACGTGAATGATCCTGCGGGTCACCCGTCTCGCACGATTGTTATCGGCCTGCAAACCCCGGGAAACGTGGCGCGTGGTAGAGCCTTTTGCACAGCGATGGCCTAAAATCCGCCGCAGGATTTTTTGCCACTGCCGAGCCCGGAGCTGCCATGACCCCTGCGTTGGACTTGTTGAAAAAAGTTCGTGCCGAACATCGCGTGCACAGTTACGAACATGACCCCAAGGCCGCGTCGTATGGCCTGGAGGCCGCGGAAAAACTGGGGCTCGATCCGGCGCAGGTGTTCAAGACGCTGCTCGCGGCGAGTGAGAAGGGTGAGTTGCTGGTGGCGGTGGTGCCGGTCGTCGGAAGTCTCGACCTCAAGGGGCTTGCCCATGCCGCCGGCGTGAAAAAAGTCGAGATGGCCGACCCGGCCGCCGCGCAGCGTTCCACTGGTTACCTGCTGGGCGGCATCAGCCCGCTGGGGCAGAAAAAACGCCTGCGTACCTTCATCGATAACTCGGCCCAACCTTTTGCGACCATTTATGTCAGCGCCGGTCGGCGCGGGCTGGAAGTGGAACTGGCGCCGGCGGTATTGGCGGAACACACTCAGGCGAAATTTGCCGACATCGGTCGCCCTTGAAGTCTGTATGAAGAAAATTGGCCGGCACTGTCACTGGCGCTGATCCGGCCGGCGCTGCATGCTCGTTCGACTGACACAGGGAGAAGGTTATGCAGCTCGAGTTTCATCAGGTCGACGCGTTCAGTGATCGACCGTTCAGTGGCAATCCGGCAATGGTCTATCGGCTCGACGCGTGGCTCGCGGACGAACTGATGCAGAAGATCGCCGCCGAGCACAATCTGGCGGAAACCGCGTTTCTGGTGCGCGAAGGGCAGGCGTGGCACATCCGCTGGTTCACGCCGACCACCGAGGTGCCGCTGTGTGGTCACGCGACCCTGGCCAGCGCCTATGTACTGTTCGAGATCTATAAGGAAAGCGCCGAGCGTCTGGACTTCACCTGTAAGTCCGGGCCGTTGAGCGTCAGCCGCGAGGGTGGCAGGTTGTGGCTGGATTTCCCGGCCATCGAAGCGGTGGAGAAAGGCGTCACCGTGGAGATCGAACGGGCGCTGAATGTTCAGGCGGTGGATGTTCTGAGTTCCAACGAGCTGTTCGTGGTGCTGGAGTCCGAGCAGGCGGTGCTTGATTGCCAGCCGGACATGGTCGCCCTCGCCAAGCTGCCTTGGCTGGGTGCGATCGTCACCGCCCGGGGCAATCAGCATGATTTTGTCTCGCGCTATTTCGCCCCGGCCATCGGCATCAATGAAGACCCGGTGACCGGCTCGACACATTGCAGCCTGATTCCGTACTGGTCGAAACGTCTGGGCAAATCCAGCCTCACTGCATGCCAGCGTTCGGCGCGGGGTGGTGAACTGTTCTGTCAGCTGGAAGGCGAGCGGGTGAAGATCGGCGGGAATGCGACGCTGGTGGCCAGCGGCACATTGATGCTGGGCTGAAGCCAAAAAACAAGGGAGCCATCAAGCTCCCTTATTATTTGTGTGCAGATCAGTGCGCGGTGCTGTAACGGCGAACGCCGTTTTCCACCGCCGGAATCTGTGCAGCGGTGCTGCCGGAGGCCTGGAACAGCACCAGATGTTCCGCTGCCACCCGAATCCCGACATCTGCCCCTACCTGATGGTCGGCATGGCTCGGGAAGATCGATTCCAGCTGTGCGCCGGTCGGCAGTTGCAGGCGATACAGGGTCGAGGCGCCGAGGAAGGTCTTGCCGACGATCCGCGCTTTCAGCGCACTGTCCGGCGCGTAAACGATGTCGTCCGGACGCAGCAGCACATCCACCGCGCCACCGATCGGCCAGGTGTAGGCGCGATTGCCGCGCAGTTCGCCGAGTTCGGTCTGCACCGATTCCGGGCTGCCCAATTGGCCGCGAATGAAGTAACCCTGACCGATAAAACTGGCCACGTACGGCGTCGCCGGCTCGTGATAGAGGTTGTACGGCGTGTCCCACTGCTCCAGCCGGCCTTCCTTGAACACGCCGACGTGGTCGCTGACGGCGAAGGCTTCTTCCTGGTCGTGGGTCACCAGAATCGCGCTGGTGCCACGGGCTTTGAGGATGTCGCGCACTTCATGGCTGAGCTTGCGGCGCAACTCGCCATCGAGGTTGGAGAACGGCTCGTCGAGCAGCAACAGTTGCGGCTCCGGCGCCAGGGCGCGGGCGAGGGCGACACGTTGCTGCTGGCCGCCGGACAGTTCGTGGGGGAAGCGCTTGCCGAGGTTCTTCAGGTTGACCAGTTCCAGCAGCTCTTCGGTGACGCGCTCCTTGTTCGGGTGCTTGCGGATACCGAAGGCGATGTTGTCCGCGACACTCAGGTGCGGGAACAGCGCGTAGTCCTGGAACACCATGCCGATCCGGCGTTTTTCCGGGGCGAGGGTAAAACCGGCGCTGGAGATGACCTCACCGCCGAGAGAAATTTCCCCTTCGTGCACCGGTTCGAAACCGGCAATCGCACGCAGGGTGGTGGTCTTGCCGCAGCCCGAGGAGCCTAGCAGGCAACCGATGTCGCCGGCGTTGAGGTGCAGATTGAGGTTCTGCACCACACGTTGATCTTGATAGCCGCAAGCGAGGTTGCGCAGGTTCAGCAGTAATTCATGACTCATGCGTGGTGATATGCCGGTTCGACGAGGAACTCGAGCAGGGCCTTCTGTGCGTGGAGACGGTTTTCTGCCTGATCCCAGGCGACGGAGCGCGGATCATCGAGCAGGTCGAGGCTGATTTCCTCACCGCGGTGAGCGGGCAGGCAGTGCATGAATAGCACGTCATCGGCAGCCAGGTCGAGCAGGGCGCGGTTGACCTGAAACGGCGCGAACAGTTTGAGGCGCTTGGCGGTTTCCTCTTCCTGACCCATGGAGGTCCAGACGTCGGTGCTCACCAGATGCGCGCCGCGCACGGCGTCTTTCGGGTCGCGGACGATGGTTACGCGATCACCGGCCTTGGCCACGAATTCAGGGTTTGGCTCATAGCCTTCCGGGCAGGCCACGCGCAACTGGAAGTCGAACTGGATCGCCGCTTCTATATAGCTGTTGCACATGTTGTTGCCGTCGCCGATCCAGGCCACGGTCTTGCCCTGGATCGAGCCGCGGTGTTCGAGGAAGGTCTGCATGTCGGCCAGCAACTGACACGGGTGCAGGTCATCGGACAGGCCGTTGATCACTGGCACGCGGGAGTTGGCGGCGAATTCGGTCAGGGTGCTGTGGGCAAAGGTACGGATCATCACTGCGTCGAGCATGCTCGACATGACGATGGCGCAGTCGCCGATCGGCTCGCCACGGCCCAGCTGGGTGTCGCGCGGCGACAGGAAGATCGCCTGGCCACCGAGCTGGATCATGCCGGCCTCGAAGGAGATCCGGGTACGGGTCGAGGATTTCTCGAAGATCATCCCCAGGACGCGGTTTTTCAGAGGCTCGAACAGTACGCCGCGGTTACGCAGGTCCTTGAGCTCAACGCCTCGACGGATCACGCTGACCAGCTCTTCGGGCGTGCAATCCATCAGGGAGAGAAAGTGCCTTGCGCTCATCATTGACTACCTTTTTGCTACAAACCGCAGATGCTCAAAGCCTTGTTTATCGGAACAACGGGCGAGACCTGCGGCGTAAGCCGCACGGGGGCGACGAAATAGGGGAAGGCGCGATATTGACACTAAATGTCGCGTTTTTCCAATAGGCTACGGTTTTTGCAGAAATGTGCCGGAGTGAGAACAGTGCGAACACTGTGATTTCCGGTCAGTTTTCGAGAGGGCAGCGAGGCATTTGTACACTGGCCCCACCGGGCTTGGCAATCAGGCGCGGCGGGGATGGCACAGCCCTGGTCGGTTTGCGACCGATGAGCCACTGGTTCGCTTGGTCGGATGCGCAGGTTGAAACATTTGCTAAAGCAAAGTGCTGGGTTATAAATAAATCACGAGCGACGCAGGAAGCCTCCGCATGGAATCGAAAGAAAAACTGTTAATGGAACTGCTGGGCCACACGGCACGCTCATTGACCCACCTTACCGCCTCGATGACCTCGATGTCCTTCGAACTGCTGCGCAGCGATGACGACGTGGTCAAGGCCGCCAGCCGGCAGATGATCGACCGCATGGCGACCATCAGCGCCGGGCTCGACGAGCATTGGCGACTGATCGGCGAACTCACCGGCGTCCACGTCGCCCACGAGCAGATCGAGACCATCCAGGAAATCCAGCTGGCCGCACCGCCCCAGCTTCCGGCGAACTGACGCGTCTATCGGCGGGCCTGATGGCCGCCGATTCACAAGACGAACGTCGCTGGCGCTGCACCGGGTCGCGGGCCATAGTTTTGTTCCCGCAGGCGTGATTGCCTGCCCAGAACAAGACAGAGACTGGCCATGACCAAGACTCTCCATCACCGTGCCTGCCACCTGTGTGAAGCCATTTGCGGCTTGACCATCGAAACCACCGAAACCGACGGTCAGGTGCAGATCACCTCGATCAAGGGCGATGCGCTGGACACGTTCAGTCGTGGACACATCTGCCCCAAGGCCGTCGCGCTGCAAGATATCCAGAACGATCCGGATCGCCTGCGCCAGCCGATGCGCCGGGTCGGCAGCGAATGGCTGCCGATCGAGTGGGACGAAGCGTTCGAACTGGTCGCCGAAAAACTCTCGGCGATTCAGGAGCGTCATGGGCAGAACGCGGTCGCTGTGTATCAGGGCAACCCCAGTGTCCACAACTATGGGCTGATGACCCACAGCAATTACTTCCTCGGCCTGTTGAAAACCCGCAACCGCTATTCGGCGACGTCGGTCGATCAACTGCCCCATCACCTGACCAGCTACCTGATGTACGGCCATGGCCTGCTGCTGCCGATCCCGGATATCGATCACACCGACTTCATGTTGATCCTGGGCGGCAATCCGCTGGCGTCCAACGGCAGCATCATGACTGTGCCGGATGTCGAGAAGCGTCTTAAGGCGATCCAGGCCCGAGGCGGCAAAGTGGTGGTGGTCGATCCACGGCGCAGCGAGACGGCGGCGATGGCCGATCAGCATTTGTTCGTGCGCCCCGGTGGCGATGCGGCGTTGTTGTTTGGTGTGCTCAACACGTTGTTCAGCGAAGGGCTGACGTCGGTCAGTCATTTGCCGGTGGACGGTCTGGACGAGGTCCGCGCAGCGGTGGCGGGGTTCACCGCTGAAGCCATGAGCCCGTTGTGCGCGGTTCCTGCCGAACAGATCCGCCAGCTGGCCCGGGACTTCGCCGCTGCACCAAGCGCCGTTTGCTACGGTCGGATGGGTGTTTCCACTCAAGCCTTCGGCACGCTGTGCCATTGGGTCGTGCAGTTGATCAATCTGGTCACCGGCAACCTCGACCGCGTCGGCGGTGCCTTGTGCACCGAGCCGGCGGTGGATCTGGTGGCGTCGACTTCGGGTGGACACTTCAATAAATGGCAGAGCCGCGTGTCCGGGCGTCCTGAGTACGGCGGCGAGTTGCCGGTCTCGGCGCTGGCCGAAGAAATGCTCACAGAAGGCGAGGGGCAGATCCGCGCGCTGATTACCGTGGCCGGCAACCCGGTGTTGTCCACACCCAACGGCCGGCAACTGGAGCAGGCGTTGGACGGGCTGGAGTTCATGGTCAGCGTCGATCTGTACATCAACGAAACCACGCGTTACGCCGACCTGATCCTGCCGTCGACTTCGGCGCTGGAGAACGATCACTACGACACCACCTTCAACCTGTTCGCGGTGCGCAACGTCACCCGGTTCAATCGGGCGATCCTCGCCAAACCCGAAGGGGCGCTGCACGACTGGGAAATTTTCGTCGGCCTGGCCAAGGCCTTTGCCGCGAAGACCGGCAAGGAGCTGAAGCCAACGATGCCGCCGGCGAAGATGATCGACATGGGGTTGCGCATGGGTTTGTATGGCGATGCATCCGAGCAGAAATTGTCGCTGGCGACGCTGTTCGATCATCCTCACGGCGTTGATCTGGGAGCGCTGAAACCCAACCTGACACCGCGATTGAAGAGCGCCAATCAACGAGTTCAGGCGGCGCCGCCGGAAATCCTCGCTGACCTCGCGCGTTTCGCCGCTTTGCAGGCACCGGCCGCCGATGAGCTGTTGATGATCGGCCGCCGTCATGTGCGCAGCAACAATTCGTGGATGCACAATTACCATCGACTGGTGAAGGGCAAGCCGCGTCATCAGCTGTTGATGAACCCGGACGATCTCGCCAGTCGCGGGCTCAGTGATGGTCAGCTTGTGCGCGTGAGTTCACGGGTCGGGCAGATCGAGGTCGAAGTGCTGGGCAGTGCGGACATGATGAAGGGCGTGGTCAGCCTGCCGCATGGATGGGGCCATGCCCGGCCGGGCGTGCAGATGGCGATTGCCAGCGGTCAGCCGGGCTCCAGTGCCAATGACCTGACCGATGAATGCCAGCTCGACGAGCTGTCAGGCAACGCGGCGCTCAATGGCGTGCCGGTGACGGTGGCGGCGGCTTGAGCATGTCTGTCGGGGAGACCGAGCAGCGCGCTCGGGATTCCGTTACAATGCGCCACCGTGCCGACCCATGAGTCGGAAAGTTCAGCCGAGGTGCTCCATGGATATCATCGAAACGATTAAAGAGCAGATTGCCAACAACACCATTCTGCTTTACATGAAAGGCTCGCCGAATGCCCCGCAGTGTGGCTTCTCCGCGAAAGCTGCGCAGGCTGTGATGGGCTGTGGCGAGAAGTTCGCCTACGTCGACATCCTGCAGAACCCGGAAATCCGTGCCAACCTGCCAAAGTACGCCAACTGGCCGACTTTCCCGCAACTGTGGGTCGGCGGTGAACTGGTCGGCGGCAGCGACATCATGGCTGAAATGTTCGCCAACGGTGAGCTGCAGACTCTGGTCAAGGAAGCATCCGCCAAGGCTGCTGCGGCCAAGTCCGAAGCCTGATTGGCTTCTGCCCGGGTTTCAGCCAGTCTGAAATCCGGGCAATAAAAAGCCCCGCCTCTTGAAAGAGGGCGGGGCTTTTTAGTGTCTCGAGTTTAGCGCTGGCTAATTACTCGTCTTCGCCCATCTGCGATTGCAGATAGTTCTCAAGACCGACTTTATCGATCAGGCCCAGTTGGGTTTCCAGCCAGTCGATGTGTTCTTCCTCGGATTCGAGGATGTCTTCGAGCAGTTCGCGGCTGCCGAAGTCACCGACGGATTCGCAGTGGGCGATGGCGGCCTTCAGATCGGCGTGGCCGGTCTTCTCGATACGCAGGTCGCACTCCAGCATTTCCTTGGTGTGCTCGCCGATGTGCAGCTTGCCCAGATCCTGCACGTTCGGCAGGCCTTCGAGGAACAGGATGCGCTTGATCAGCTTGTCCGCGTGCTTCATCTCGTCGATGGATTCGTGGTACTCGTGTTTGCCGAGCTTGTTCAGGCCCCAATCTTCATACATGCGTGCATGCAGGAAGTACTGATTGATCGCGACCAGCTCATTGGCAAGGATCTTGTTGAGATGCTGGATGACTGTTACGTCGCCTTTCATGATGGGAGTCCTGCCCTAAGTAACGGTATATAAGGCAGAGTTTGAGCTTGGTATTTATAAGTGTCAAACCTAAGTTATTGAATAATAAATGAAAATTAATCGGAATAAGAATGTTTGTGTTCCGCGTCTGGGCGCTAAGCAGTTGATTTTCAGGCATAAAAAAACCGGACTTAAGTCCGGTTCTTCGAAATCGGGGTAATTATGCGGCGGTAAATTCTGCCGGGTAGGGGATCGCAGCCTGGGCGGTTTGCAGCTTGGTCAGGGTTTCGCGAACCACTTCCTTCGCCAGGCACGCACATTTGCCGCATTGGCTGGCTACGCCGGTGGCCTGGCGGACTTCTTTATAGCTGCAGCAACCTTCATAGATCGCTTCGCGGATCTGTCCGTCGGTGACGCCAGTGCAGAGGCAAACATACATAAGTGAGAACCGTCGCTGGTTGTGACTCAATTGCGATGGATCTTAATGTTAACGAGAATGATTGTCAAAGTGCTTTCCCAGTGGTTTTCATCGCCAACGCCTGTGACTGACGAACGGTGGTACATGGCCGGATGCCAGCCGGGATTTCGCGAAAAACCTTTGAGGACAGTCGAAAAACGCAGTGTATGATGGTCGGCCCTTGCGAAGGGGGTTCGTGTCACAGGGCTGTCGCCTGAGGGTGGCAGGCTGGCCCGAACCCTGAACTTCAAGTTTCTACACCAGGAGATATCAATGAGCGTACTCGTAGGCAAACAAGCCCCTGACTTCACCGTCCCGGCCGTACTCGGCAATGGCGAGATCGTTGACAGCTTCACCCTGTCCTCGGCCATCAAAGGCAAATACGGCCTGGTGTTCTTCTACCCGCTGGACTTCACCTTCGTCTGCCCGTCCGAGCTGATCGCTCTGGACAACCGCATGGCCGACTTCAAGGCACGCAACGTAGAAGTGATCGCCGTGTCGATCGACTCGCACTTCACCCACAACGCCTGGCGCAACACCCCGGTCAACAATGGCGGCATCGGCCAGGTGAAATACACCATGGCTGCCGACATGAAGCACGACATCGCCAAGGCCTACGACGTTGAATCCGAAGGCGGCGTGGCTTTCCGTGGCGCGTTCCTGATCGACGACAAAGGCGTTGTCCGCTCGCAGATCGTCAACGACCTGCCGCTGGGCCGTAACATGGAAGAGCTGATCCGTCTGGTCGACGCTCTGCAATTCCACGAAGAGCACGGCGAAGTCTGCCCTGCCAACTGGAAAAAAGGCGACAAAGGCATGAACGCTTCGCCAGAAGGCGTTGCGGCTTACCTGACCGAGAACGCTGCTGCCCTGTAAGGCGCAACGTCGAGGTACAAAAAAACCGGCCCATGTGGCCGGTTTTTTCATGAATGGAAGAAACCCGACGAGTATCAGTCGTCGAAGTCTTCCCAACCGCCCATCTGTTTCCACCGGTTGACGATGCCGCAGAACAGCTCGGCCGTCTTCTCGGTGTCGTAGCGCGCGGAGTGCGCTTCACGGCCATCGAAGTCGATGTCGGCTGCCTGACAGGCCTTGGCCAATACGGTTTGACCGTAAGCCAGACCGGCGAGGGTCGCAGTGTCGAAGCTGGAGAATGGGTGGAACGGGTTGCGCTTCATGTCCAGCCGCGCGACGGCGGCGTTGAGGAAGCCCAGGTCGAAGCTGCTGTTGTGGCCAACCAGAATCGCCCGCTTGCAGCCGTTGGCCTTCAAGGCCTTGCGTACGCCACGGAAGATGTCGGTCAGCGCTGTTTCTTCGCTGACGGCCATGCGCAACGGGTGATCGAGCTTGATCCCGGTGAACTCCAGCGCCGCCGCTTCAACGTTGGCGCCTTCGAACGGCTCGACGCGGAAGAAGTAGGTGTGATCCGGGTAGACGAAACCCTTTTCATCCATGGCGATGGTGGTCGCGGCAATCTCCAGCAGAGCGTCGGTGGCCGAGTTGAAACCACCGGTTTCTACGTCGACGACAACCGGCAGGTAGCCGCGAAAGCGTGCTGCCATTGGATGGCGCGAACCGCCGCCACCTTGACCGTCCAGTTCGTCGTCGAAATGGTCTTCACTCACGCGTGTTCCTCCAGCAGGCGCCAGCGCAGTTTTTCACCGGCGCGCAGCGGGATAACGGTCAGCTCGCCGAAAGGCAGGCTGGTCGGGGCGGTCCATTCGTCACGAACCAGGGTGATGCGATCGGTGTTCGCCGGCAGGCCGTAGAAACGCGGGCCGTTGAGGCTGGCGAAGGCTTCGAGCTTGTCCAGCGCATTGCGCTGTTCGAAGGCTTCGGCATACAGCTCGATGGCGGCGTACGCGGTGTAGCAGCCGGCGCAGCCGCAGGCGGCTTCCTTGGCGTGCTGGGCGTGCGGCGCCGAGTCGGTACCCAGGAAGAACTTCGCGCTGCCACTGGTGGCCGCGTCGAGCAAAGCTTCCTGATGGGTATTACGCTTGAGGATCGGCAGGCAGTAGAAGTGCGGCCGGATCCCGCCCACCAGCATGTGGTTGCGGTTGTAGAGCAGGTGATGCGCGGTGATGGTCGCGCCGACGTTGGCCGAAGCCTCGTTGACGAACTGCACGGCGTCGCCGGTGGTGATGTGTTCGAACACCACTTTCAGCGTCGGGAAACGCTCGACCACGCGACGCATGTGCTCGTCGATGAAGATTTTTTCGCGGTCGAACACATCGACGTCGCCACGGGTGACTTCACCGTGGATCAACAGCGGCATGCCGACTTCGGCCATGGCTTCCAGCGCCGGGAAAATCTTGTCGATGCTGGTGACCCCGGAATCGGAGTTGGTGGTGGCGCCGGCCGGGTACAGCTTGGCGGCGTGCACGAAACCGCTGGCCTTGGCCTCACGGATTTCTTCGGGCTGGGTGCGGTCGGTGAGGTACAGCACCATCAGCGGCTCGAAACGACTGCCGGCCGGGCGGGCAGCGAGAATCCGCTGGCGATAGCCGTCGGCTTCAGCGGCGTTGCGCACCGGAGGTACCAGGTTGGGCATGATGATGGCGCGACCAAAGGTGCGCGCGACATCCGCAACGGTATTGGTCAACACGGCACCATCGCGAAGATGAATGTGCCAGTCGTCGGGACGCAGCAGGGTCAGGCGGTCGGACATGAGGGGATTCCAGGCGGGTCAAACTGAGGCGAATGCTACCGGAAAAGACTCTTGCAGGCACTCGCTATCAAGTTTTGCGACGAGCGTCCGATATCCCATAGGTATGCCGTAAAGATGTATGTCTCGGTCTTTTTTGTTGTAGAAGCCAATGGAGCCTCCCGTGCGCCAGCGATATTTAGCCTTGCTCAGTGTGTTTGCCAGCCTTCCCGCGATGGCACTGACCTACCAGACCCGTCTGGAGAACATTGAGTGGACGGTCGAGGGCGACAAGTTCGAGTGCCGCCTGACGCAGCCGATCACCGACTTCGGCTCGGGGCAATTCGTGCGCAAGGCCGGCGAGCAGGCGACCTTCCGCCTGAACGCCTACAACGCCATGCTCGGCGGCGGTTCGGCGACCCTGCTGGCAGCGGCTGCGCCGTGGCAGCCGGGACGTGGCGACATCAATCTGGGCACGGTTCGACTGGGCAGCGGCAACGTGCTGTTCAACAGTTCTCAGTCCCAGGCCGGGCAACTGATCAGCGGGCTGATGGACGGTCGCAGCCCGGTGGTACGCCGGGCATCGGGCGATGGTCGGGTGTCGGAAGTGCGCCTGTTGCCGGTCAAGTTCAGCAAGGCGTTCAATGACTATCAGACCTGCGTGGCGAAACTGCTCCCGCAGAATTTCGATCAGGTCAAACAATCGCAGATCGGCTTCCCCGGCGAAGGCATCGAACTGGACGCCGCCGCCAAGGCCAAGCTGCAAGTGATGCTCGAGTATATGAAGGCCGATCCGACGGTCAATCACATCGAACTCGACGGCCATTCCGACAACAGCGGCAATCGCCTGACCAATCGCGAACTGTCGCGTCGCCGCGCGCTGGCGGTGGTCGACTTCTTCAAGGCCAATGGCATCCAGGAATCGCAGATCACCGTGCGTTTCCATGGTGAGCGTTATCCTCTGGTGCCGAACACCAATGCCGCCAACCGGGCCAAGAACCGTCGGGTCAACGTACACCTGGCGCGGGTGGCACCGACGACTGCTCCGGCACCTCAGGCCAGCACGCCTGCCAACACTGCGGCGACTTCCTGACCTGCCGGTCATCGTCGCCCTCTCGACAGATTCTGTCGCTTTGTCGTCTTAAGCTGTCGCGCCTCTGTAAATTATCGCGTTTGAGCGGTAGACTCCTCGGCTTTCCGTAGAACCCCGTGGAGTGATGGCATGGCGGACGTAAACAAGGTCGTTCTGGCGTATTCCGGCGGCCTGGACACTTCGGTGATCCTCAAGTGGCTGCAGGATACTTATAACTGTGAAGTCGTGACCTTCACCGCTGACCTGGGTCAGGGCGAAGAAGTCGAGCCGGCTCGCGCCAAGGCGCAGGCCATGGGCGTCAAAGAAATCTACATCGACGACCTGCGCGAAGAATTCGTGCGTGACTTCGTGTTCCCGATGTTCCGTGCCAACACCGTTTACGAAGGCGAGTACCTGCTGGGTACTTCCATCGCGCGTCCGCTGATCGCCAAGCGTCTGATCGAAATCGCCAACGAAACCGGCGCCGACGCCATTTCCCACGGCGCGACCGGCAAGGGCAACGACCAGGTCCGTTTCGAACTGGGTGCCTACGCACTCAAGCCAGGCGTGAAAGTGATCGCCCCTTGGCGCGAGTGGGACCTGCTGTCCCGCGAGAAGCTGATGGACTACGCCGAGAAGCACGCGATCCCGATCGAGCGTCATGGCAAGAAGAAATCCCCGTACTCGATGGACGCCAACCTGCTGCACATCTCCTATGAAGGCGGCGTGCTGGAAGACACCTGGACCGAGCACGAAGAAGACATGTGGCGCTGGACCGTCTCTCCGGAGAAGGCTCCCGACACCCCGCAATATCTGGAACTGACCTACCGCAACGGCGACATCGTTGCGCTGGACGGCGTTGAAATGACCCCGGCCACCGTGCTGGCGACGCTGAACAAGATCGGTGGCGAGCACGGCATCGGCCGTCTGGACATCGTCGAGAACCGTTACGTCGGCATGAAGTCACGTGGCTGCTACGAAACCCCGGGCGGCACCATCATGCTGCGCGCTCACCGCGCCATCGAATCGATCACCCTGGACCGCGAAGTCGCTCACCTCAAAGACGAGCTGATGCCGAAGTACGCCAGCCTGATCTACACCGGTTACTGGTGGAGCCCTGAGCGTCTGATGCTGCAACAGATGATCGACGCCTCCCAGGTCAACGTGAACGGCGTAGTGCGCCTGAAGCTGTACAAGGGCAACGTGATCGTGACCGGCCGCAAGTCCGACGATTCGCTGTTCGACGCCAACATCGCGACCTTCGAAGAAGACGGCGGCGCCTACAACCAGGCCGACGCGGCGGGCTTCATCAAGCTCAACGCGCTACGCATGCGCATTGCTGCCAACAAGGGCCGCAAGCTGTTCTGAGTCCATCGGGACTGATGTGAAAAAACGGCCTTGTCTTAATGACAAGGCCGTTTTTTTTGGTGTTTCTTTTTCGACCTGATTGATATCGGACAGCGTTCCCGTCTTCATCGGCTGTAGATCTTGCATTGCATGGATGTCGCGCTCCGCGTTCTATTTTTTAAAACTTTCCCAATACGGAAATGTTAGATGACTGGGTGTTGTAAATACTAAAGTACGTTGTTCCTTGTGGCGTTTTCGCCTGTTTTGCTGATCTGGCGACATGTTCATTGAGTAAAATGTCCGACACCGCGTCAGTTAAAAAAAGGAATAATCGGGGCGAATGCTTGTTTGGGTGTGGGATTTTTTCCAGTAGCTCCTCTATTTTCAGAGTCGTGTTTTTCTGTCGAGCATCAATGATGTACACCTCGCTCAACGGTTTCGGTAGTTTTATTGGGTATGACCCGCTATTGACGTGTTCGCAGGGTATTTCTGGTGGGTGGGTAGTTGTTTCCTCGAAAGCCTTCAGGAAATTCTTGTCATTATCAAAATCCGAAGGTGCATATAGTGCGCGATAGTTAAAGTTGAGTGTGATGAAAAATAGAAGCAGCAGGTAGAAAGGAAAGGTGATCAGAAACCAGACGTAGATTTCCCGTTCATTGTTATTGAGGAATGGCAGGGAAACGGCAGCGGAAGTCTCTGATATAAATGCAAAGATGGCGATAACGCTGATCGGGTTGGGTATCTTCTTGTTGAGTTTTAGCATGTTATTTACTCATGGTTTTAGTCTTTCTCGTTGTCTTGGGTTGGGTGGGTGTGAAATGACTGGGTCAGTCTGAGGTGTGTTTTTTGTGTTTATATTAATTCTCGTGTTTGCGATACCGATAAGTTGTATCTGCTGTTTTTTTTGTGCTCGATAATAACTCGTGTTTTTTTTTCTTTTTGGATTTGCGGGCGCTCTCTTAAGCAGGGTGGCAGGCGTTCGTCGTACTGAAAAAATTTTATGTTTTTGTGTGGGTGAGTCATTTCTGTAGGAATAGTCTTTATTGGCTGTAGGAGGCGTCTCTCGCTACCCGTGTAGAGGAACTTCTCTATGCCATGTAGGAAATGACTACGTTATTGTGCCGGTTCTAAAAATTCGAACAGCGAAACTGGACTTGCCCATGAATAAAGTGCTGATCGTGGATGATCACCCCGTCATTCGTCTTGCGGTACGTATGCTGATGGAACGTCATGGCTACGAAGTCATTGCAGAAACCGATAATGGCGTAGATGCGTTACAACTGGCTCGTGACCAGATGCCGGATATCGTCATTCTGGATATCGGCATACCGAAACTGGATGGACTGGAAGTCATCGCGCGCCTTACAACAAGTGCAATGCCGTTGAAAGTGCTCGTGCTGACGTCCCAGTCACCGGGACACTTCTCCATGCGGTGCATGCAGTCGGGGGCGGCGGGATATGTTTGCAAGCAACAGGATCTGACGGAGTTGCTGAGTGCAATCAAGGCGGTACTGTCTGGGTACAGCTATTTTCCGAACCAGGCGTTGCACACCGTGCGAACCAGCCTGGGGAATGCCAGCGAGGCGGACATGGTTGATCGCCTGTCCGGGCGCGAGATGATGGTGTTGCAGCAATTGGCGCGCGGCAAGACCAACAAGGAGATTGCCGACGGAATGTTCCTCAGCAACAAGACCGTGAGTACCTACAAGACTCGGTTGTTATTGAAACTCAATGCGCGCTCGCTGGTGGATCTGATTGAACTGGCGCAACGAAACGGCCTTGTCTGAGGGTTTCAGTGGCTGACGGATCATGGGCGGATCGGAATCAGCGTGTGACATAAAGAGAAAAGCCTCCGTTTCAGGAGGCTTTCAAATGTCAGAGATCAAAATCGTAATCGGCCAATTGCTTCTGCAGTCGGCGCTCCTCGAGCAGGTTGTCGATGGTTCGGCGTTTGCTCAAGTTGGTCTTGGCGACTTCAACCACAGGTTCGGCATCATCGGCCTCCGTGGCGATAAAATCGTCATCCGCTTCTAATTGCTCTTTGCTGGTGCTCATAAGGTCGACTCCAGGCTAAGACTGCCTTTGGCGCTCCTTATATCGATATTCCAGCAGATGGTAAAAAAGATTTTTTCAATCGATAAATCAATAAAACCCATAGCCGCTCAATCGTCGGAAGTTTTGTGCTTGTAATCGCACAGATCTTCGATCCGACAGCTGCCGCAACGGGGTTTGCGCGCCAGACACACGTAGCGTCCGTGAAGAATGAGCCAGTGGTGGGAGTCGAGCAGGTATTCCTTTGGCACAAATTTCATCAGCTTCTTTTCCACCTCGACCACATTTTTACCCGGTGCAATCCCGGTGCGGTTGCTGACCCGGAAAATGTGGGTGTCCACCGCCATGGTCAACTGGCGGAACGCGGTGTTTAGCACCACGTTGGCGGTCTTGCGGCCAACGCCGGGCAAGGCTTCCAGTTCTTCGCGCGTCTGCGGGACTTCGCCATTGTGCAACTCGACCAGCAGGCGGCAGGTCTCGATCACGTTTTTGGCCTTGCTGTTGTAGAGGCCGATAGTCTTGATGTACTCGGACAACCCTTCGACGCCCAAGGCGTGAATGGCTGCCGGCGTGTTCGCCACCGGGAACAGCTTGGCCGTCGCCTTGTTTACCCCGACGTCCGTTGATTGCGCGGACAGAATCACCGCGATCAACAGTTCGAAAGGCGACGAGTAGGCCAGTTCGGTCTTGGGTTCGGGGTTGTCCTCGTGAAGCCTGCGGAAGATCTCCAGACGTTTTGCGGCATTCATGGGTGATGCGTTTCCTCGGGTAGGTCGGAGGGGCGAGCCCAGGCCTGACGGGCGGCCAGTAACAGTCCAAGCAATATGAAGGCGCCGGGCGCCAGCGTCGCGAAATGCAGGCCGTCGCCAAACAGAATCAAACCTTGCCAGTGTTCCGACAAATGATGGCCGATGCTGCCCTGACCGATCAGCTCACGCAACACCGCGAGCACAATCATCAGTGCGGCAAACAGGCCGCACAGTTTCAGTCGATTACGGACAGACCGGCGAAAAAATCCATTGTGCTCCAGCACGACGCACTGCAAGCCGATCAGCCCGGCATAAAGACTGATCAGTTGATGCCACTGCAGCGCACCGCGTTGCAGAACAATATCGGCGCTGCCGGCCAGGGTCGCGGCCAGTACCAGGCTGACCGGCAACAGGCTCTCGTTGCTCAGGCGCGAGCGCAGCGGTGCCATGCACAAACCGTAAATGCCCACGACAACCGCAAATATCAACAGAGTCGCCAGCGCGCCCGCCACAGAGTCGGTGGCACCGATCAACAACACCAGCATCATTGAGTTCGCCAGAGTCGCTGACGTATTCATGGCGTGCTCCCGAGCAGGGTCGTCCGGTGTTCATCAAAGTAACGCAGGGCATCGTGGATGGCATTGATGGCCGCGCGAGAGGTAATGGTTGCGCCCGCGATCTGGTCGAATTGCCCCTGATCCTTCTTCAAGGCCCATCCGGCGTCCGTCGGTTGGTTGCTCGATTTTCCGCTAAAGGTCTGAAGCCAGCTATTTGGCCAGTCGCCGATATGTCCACCCAGCGAAGGTGTTTCGTTTTGCTCGAGGGTTTTTACACCGAGCAATCGGCCGTTAGCGTCGATGGCAATCAGCAACTCGATATTGCCGGCATAACCTTGGGCCTGGCTGCGCAACAGGACTGCCACGGGTTGGCCGCCTTTGCTCGCCCGATAACCGCCCAGCAACAGACTGTGGCTCAGGTTGATGTCGGTCAGCGCCAGAGGTTGTTCAAGCGGCTGATTGTCGTAAGCGTCGACCGGCAGCACGTCCAACAGCTTGCGACTTTCAAGCAGACGCTGTTCGGCGGCGATCTGAGGTGCGTTGCTGCGTTGCACCAACCACGTCACGCCGATGCCCAACGCAGTAATCAACGCCAGTGTGATCAGGCTGCTCGTCCGGTTCATGGCGCCACCTGCGCCTGACGGGCCATCGCGAAGCGCTCCAGCGCCGGCACGCACAGGTTCATCAACAGCACCGCGAACGCCACGCCATCCGGGTAACCACCCCACGTGCGAATCACGTAAGTCAGCAAGCCCACGCCGACGCCGAACAGCAGGCGGGCGAGCGGACTTTTTGCCCCCGATACCGGTTCAGTGACGATGAAAAATGCCCCCAGCATCGTCGCGCCGCTCAGCAGGTGAAACAGTGGCGAGCCGTGGGAGTCGGATCCCGAACCGTTCCAGCACAGCAGGCTGATCACGAACAGGCTGGCGAGCATGCCGACCGGCGCATGCCAGCCAAACACTCGACGCTGCAACAGGAACAACCCACCGGCGAGGAACGCCAGGTTCATCCATTCAACGCCGTGCCCGCCAAAGCGCCCGAATGCCGGATTGCCGGCAAACAGTTCGTCCATGGTCAGGCTTTTATTGATGCGCAGACTGTCCAGCGCGGTGGCCTGAACCCAGGCATCCGGTTGCGCGCCCAGATTGAACACCTGGCCAAAAGCCGCCGCCAGATCCATGCCATGGCCCGGCCCGTGGGTCATCGGCTGAGGAAACATCACCATGGCCAGCGCGAAGCCGAGCATGGCCGGATTGAACGGGTTTCGGCCCACACCACCGTACAGATGTTTGCCCAGCAGCAGGCCCGAGGCGATTGCCGTGGCCGTCAGCCACCACGGGCAATAAGGCGGCAGGGCAATTGCCAGCAACGTCGCGCTGACCACCGCGCTGCCATCGCTCAAGTTGGCCCGCAGCGGTTGCCGGCGCAGATAAGTCACGGCGGCTTCAACGCCCAAAGCTGTGACAACGGACAGAATCAGGTTGATCAACACGCCCCAACCATAAAACCAGAACAACGCCAGCCATCCCGGCAATGTCGCCAGCAAAACCAGCTTCATCGCCTGTTGCAGGCGCTCGTCTCCGGTTTCAATGGGTGACATGGGCTTGTACCTGGCGCTCTGCGTCTTGCAGGCGGGCGCGGGCCTTTTCGAGGATATCGGCGGGCGTGCCGTCGCGCCGTTGCAGTTTGTTCAGGTCGGCGCGAGCGTAGGCCAATTCGGTTTTCAGTTTACGAAGGTGGTCGTCGATCGGACGTTTCTCGACACGCACAAGCTCGGGCGCCGGTTGATCGCTGGCCGCTTCGGCGTTGTGCAACGCCTGTTCGGCGTCACGCAGCGCTTGCTCCAGTAAGGCGATCTCGGCTGGCGGGGCTACTGCGGTTTGCGCCTTTTTCAGCTCGGCGCGGCGCATCGCCAACTGGATTTTCGCCCGCTTCAGATCGGCGTCCTTTGCCGGGGCGGCCACGACCGGCGCAGGTGCCGCGCTGTTTTCCAGCTTCGCCAGTGCCTGTTCGGCCGCCTCGAACTGCTGTTGCAGGAGGATCAATTGCGATTGCTGATCGAAGGTCGGCGGATGACCGAACGCCTTGAGCGACTTGTTCAATTGCGCCCGGCTCATGGCCACGTCGATCTTGGCTTTTTTCAGCGCAGCATCGGCGGTCGCGGCCTTTTGCGCGCGCACCCGCTCCAGCGCCGCCTGCACCGGATCGAGCGTGGTGGCGGCGACTTCGACCTGTGCCGCGCGCTGTGCCCGGGCCTCGCGCTCGGCCTGCTTCTGCTGTTCTTCGCGTTGCAGGCGAGCATTGCGCCGTTCAAAGCGTTGTCGGGCGTGATCGCGTTTGGCCGCGCGGGCCTGTTGTTCTTCAAGGCTGGCGGCCAGACCGCCTACCACCGGCAGTGTGCCCAAAGGCAGCGGGTGCATCTCGATGCAATCGACCGGGCAGGGCGCCACGCACAGATCGCAACCGGTGCATTCGTCGATGATGACGGTGTGCATCAGCTTCGCTGCGCCGACAATGGCGTCGATCGGGCAGGCCTGAATGCACTTGGTGCAGCCGATGCATTCGGCTTCGCGGATGTAGGCCACTTGCGGCGGCGCCGAACCACGACTGATGTCCAGCTCCAGCACCGGGATTTTCAACAGTTCGGCCAGCGCCGCGATGGTTTCGTCGCCACCCGGCGGGCACTTGTTGATCGGCTCGCCGTCGGCAATGCCTTCAGCGTAGGGTTTGCATCCGGGATGGCCGCACTTGCCGCATTGGGTCTGCGGCAGCAGGGCATCGATGCGTTGAATCAGACTCATGTTTTGATCAGTCCACTGAATCCGAGAAAAGCCACGGCCATCAGTCCGGCGCCGATCAACAGGATCGGCAGGCCACGAAAGGGCAGGGGAATATCGTTGTCGGCCGTGCGCTCACGCAAATCGCTGAACAGGCTCAACACCAGCCAGAAACCCAGACCGGCGCCAAGGCTCAGCGCTGTCGCATGAAACAGGCCTTTGTCCGCTTGCGCGTTGATCAGCGTCAGCCCCAGCACACCGGCATTGCCCAGCAGCAGCGGCCACAAACCGTCGAACGGCATATCGGGTCGCCAACGCGTCAGCAACTTCAGCAACGGCGTGATCAGCAGGACGCTCAGCGGCAGGAATACAAACAGCCGCAGGAATTCCAGTTGCAACGGCACCAGTAGCCAATGCCAGATCGCATAACCCGCCACGCCGACAATCAGCATCAGGCACAACGTTGCCAGCCCCAGCGCATGTACCTGACGGCGTTCGCCGGCCAGCAGCGGATCGACGCCCAGCGGCCAGTGCAACACAAAGTTGTTGATCAGCGCAGCACTGAAGAGCGTAAGCACGAGTTCGGTCATGGTTCTGCCGGTGGCAACGGGGGGTGTCACTTAAGGTTAGGCATTATCCGGCAGCCGTGGAGGGCGGGCCAGATATGAAAAATCCCACAGGCGCACGGAGCACGCCTGTGGGATCTGTCAGGGCAGAACCTTACTTGATGCGCTGACCCGGCTTGGCGCCGCTGTCCGGGCTCAGCAGGTAGATTTCTTCACCGCCAGGGCCGGCCGCCATCACCATGCCTTCGGAGATGCCGAACTTCATTTTCCGTGGCTTGAGGTTGGCGATCATCATGGTCAGGCGACCGTCGAGCTTGGACGGATCCGGGTAGGCGCTCTTGATCCCCGAGAACACGTTGCGTTGCTCGTCACCGATGTCGAGGGTCAGACGCAGCAGCTTGTCCGCGCCTTCGACGTGTTCGGCCTTGACGATCAGCGCCACACGCAGGTCGACGGCGGCAAAGGTGTCGAAGTCGATTTCCGGCGACAGCGGATCCTTGGCCAGTTCGCCGTTGCCGACAGGCGCGGCGGCGCCGGTGTCGGTCTGGCTGGCGGTCAGGTCTTCTTTCGAGGCGTCGGTCATGGCTTGCACTTTTACCGGGTCGATGCGGGTCATCAACGGTTTGAATTCGTTCAGCTGGTGGTTGGCCAGCAGGGTGGTGTGGTCGTTCCAGGTCAGCGGGGCGACGTTGAGGAACGCCTCGGCATCGGCAGCCAGCAGCGGCAGCACCGGCTTGAGGAAGATCACCAACTGACGGAACAGGTTGATCGCCGTGGCGCAGACCGCCTGGACTTCATCCTGCTTGCCTTCCTGCTTGTTCAGCGACCATGGCGCCTTGTCGGCGATCCAGGCATTGGCGCGGTCGGCCAACGCCATGGTTTCGCGCATGGCACGGGCGAAGTCGCGGGCCTCATAGGCGTCGGCGATGCTCGGCGCAGCAGCCAGGAACGCTTCGGTCAGTTCCGGCGCGGCGTTGGTGTCCACCAGCAGACCGGCGTTGCCCTTCTGGATGAAACCGGCGCAACGGCTGGCGATGTTGACCACTTTGCCGACCAGGTCGGAGTTGACCTTCTGCACGAAGTCTTCGAGGTTCAGGTCGAGGTCGTCCACGCCACGGCCGAGTTTGGCCGCGTAGTAGTAGCGCAGGTATTCCGGCGACAGGTGATCCAGGTAGGTACGGGCCTTGATGAAGGTGCCGCGGGATTTGGACATCTTCTGACCGTTGACGGTCAGGTAACCGTGCACGTTGATCCCGGTCGGCTTGCGGAAACCCGCGCCTTCGAGCATCGCCGGCCAGAACAGGGCGTGGAAGTTGACGATGTCCTTGCCGATGAAGTGGTACAGTTCGGCGGTGGAGTCCTTGCCCCAGAACGCGTCGAAGTCCAGCTCCGGCGTACGGTTGCAGAGGTTCTTGAAGCTGGCCATGTAGCCGATCGGCGCGTCCAGCCACACGTAGAAGTACTTGCCTGGCTCGCCCGGGATCTCGAAGCCGAAGTACGGCGCATCGCGGGAGATGTCCCACTGTTGCAGGCCGGCGTCCAGCCATTCGGCGATCTTGTTGGCCACGGCGTCTTGCAGGGTGCCGCTGCGGGTCCAGGCCTGCAGCATTTCCTGGAAGTCCGGCAGCTTGAAGAAGAAGTGCTGGGAATCCTTGAGCACCGGGGTGGCGCCGGAGATCGCCGACTTCGGATCCTTCAGGTCGGTCGGCGCGTAGGTTGCACCGCATTTTTCGCAGTTGTCGCCGTACTGGTCTTCGGTGCCGCATTTCGGACAGGTGCCCTTGATGAAGCGGTCGGCCAGGAACATTTTCTTTTCCGGGTCGAAATACTGGGTGATCGAACGTTGGGCGATGTGCCCGGCGTCACGCAGCTTCAGGTAGATCTGGCTCGACAGCTCACGGTTTTCTTCGGCGTGAGTGGAGTGGAAGTTGTCGAAGTCCACCAGGAACTCGGCAAAGTCGGCGCTGTGTTCGGCCTGGACGTTGGCGATCAGTTGTTCCGGGGTGATGCCTTCCTTTTCCGCGCGCAGCATGATCGCCGAACCGTGGGCGTCGTCGGCGCAGACATAAATGCACTGATTGCCACGATGCTTCTGGAAGCGCACCCACATATCGGTCTGGATGTATTCCAGCATATGGCCAAGGTGGATCGAACCGTTGGCGTAGGGCAGGGCGCTGGTGACGAGAATCTTGCGTGGTTCGGACATGTGGGGCTTCGCTACTTGATGAAACGGAGGTCGGCCACTATAAAGCGCCGGGAAAGATATTTCACCTCTGCAAATCGTTGCCGGGCATGCCGTCCGGAGGACAGAAGGGGTAGGATACCCGCCATCTTTTCCCAGTCTTGTTATCGGAGTTGCCCATGAGTGCCGTCACTCGCGCAGCGGTGGAAGCCGTCCTCAGCCAATACACCGACCCTTACCTGAACCAGGATCCGGTCAGCGCCGGTTGCGTGCGCAACATCGAAATCACCGGCGATCGCGTCAGCGTGCAACTGGAAATCGGTTATGCCGCCGGTCTGTTCAAGAGCGGCTGGGCGCAATTGCTGCAACTGGCCATCGAAAACCTCGACGGCGTGGTGTCGGCCAAGGTTGAAGTCAACAGCGTGATCGCCGCGCACAAGGCCCAGGCACAGATCCCAGGGCTGGCCAACGTCAAGAACGTGGTCGCCGTGGCATCGGGCAAGGGCGGTGTGGGCAAATCCACCACCGCCGCCAACCTGGCGCTGGCGCTGGCTCGCGAAGGTGCGAAGGTCGGGATTCTCGACGCCGATATCTACGGCCCGAGTCAGGGCATCATGTTCGGCATTCCCGAGGGCACCCGACCGCAGATCAAGGATCAGAAGTGGTTCGTGCCGTTGCAGGCCCATGGCGTGGAAGTGATGTCGATGGCGTTCCTGACCGACGACAACACGCCGATGGTCTGGCGCGGGCCGATGGTCTCCGGCGCGCTGCTGCAGCTGGTCACGCAAACCGCTTGGGGCGACCTGGATTATCTGGTGATCGACATGCCGCCAGGCACCGGCGACATCCAGCTGACCCTGGCGCAGAAAGTCCCGGTGGCCGGTGCTGTGATTGTCACGACACCGCAGGATCTGGCGCTGCTGGACGCGCGTAAAGGCGTGGAGATGTTCCGCAAGGTCAACATTCCGGTACTGGGCGTGGTGGAAAACATGGCCGTGCACATCTGCTCGAACTGCGGACACGCCGAGCATCTGTTCGGTGAGGGCGGTGGCGAGAAGCTGGCGACCCAGTTCGGCGTCGAGCTGCTGGCTTCGTTGCCGCTGTCGATGCTGATCCGCGAACAGGCCGATGGCGGCAAGCCAACGGTGATTTCCGAGCCGGACAGCCAGATCGCCATGGTTTACCAGGAGCTGGCCCGCCACGTCGGCGCGCGGATCGTGTTGCAGGAAGCGGCTTCGCCGGCGATGCCGAACATCACCATCAGCGACGATTGATGGCTGTGGTTTAAACAAAAACGCCCCGGTGCCTGTGCACCGGGGCGTTTTTCATTACGCGACAGAGGTCAGATGCGCAACCCGCCATCCATCTCCAGAATCCGGCCGGTGTAGTAGTCGTTCTCGAAGATGTACGCCGCCGAGTGGGCGATCTCTTCCGGCTTGCCCATGCGCTTGAGCGGAATGCCCGAGGTCATTTTTTCCAGCGCTTCCGGCTTCATGCCCAGGGTCATTTCGGTTTCGATGAAGCCCGGTGCGATGCCCGCCACGCGAATGCCGTAGCGCGCCAGTTCCTTGGCCCAGGTCACGGTCGCTGCCGCCACACCGGCCTTGGCGGCGGAGTAGTTGGTCTGGCCGACGTTGCCCGCGCGGGAGATCGACGAGATGTTGATGATCGCGCCGCTGTTTTTCAGCTCGACCATTTTTGCCGCCACTTCACGGGTGCAGAGGAACACGCCGGTCAGGTTGACGTCGATCACCGCCTGCCATTGGGCCAGGCTCATCTTGGTCATCTCGCCGTCCTTGACCTTGAGCAGCAGGCCGTCGCGCAGGATCCCGGCGTTGTTGATCAGGCCGTGGATCGCGCCAAAGTCTTCGGCGACCTGGGCAACCATGTGCGTCACCTGCTCTTCGTTGGCGACGTTGCACAGGTAGCTGCGCGCCTCGACACCCTTGGCCTTGCAGGCCGCGACCGCGTCGTCGAGTTTTTCCTGGTTCAGGTCGACCAGCGCCAGCTTCGCGCCCTTGCCCGCGAAATACTCGGCCATCGAGCGGCCCAAGCCTTGGCAACCGCCAGTGATAATGATTACTTTGTCGTTGAGTTGCATTCGCATGCCCCCGAGAGCAGGTCAGAGTGGTCCTTACAGGTAGCCTCTCGATCTGCACCGGCCAGCAGCCTGTTGCACATGAGAACTGCCCGATGGCGAGTGGGACAAAACCCATGCGCCTGTCCGTTTTGTCGACGGATTCTATTTAAGGAGTCATAAATTGAGCGTTGAAGCGGCTAAGAATGCCCGAGAATTGCTTCTCAAGGAATACCGTGGCGTGCTGTCGACCCACTC
This sequence comes from Pseudomonas sp. CH235, assembly GCF_004368175.1. Lineage (NCBI taxonomy): Bacteria > Pseudomonadati > Pseudomonadota > Gammaproteobacteria > Pseudomonadales > Pseudomonadaceae > Pseudomonas > Pseudomonas sp. CH235. The sequence goes on along the minus strand of NZ_RRZJ01000002.1, from coordinate 123,535 downwards.
CAAATCAATGCCCGGTTTTCCATTCGGCTCTGTGGTTCCCTACTGCCTGGACGACCAGGGCCGGCCGCTGATCCTGATCAGCCGCATCGCCCAGCACACTCACAATCTGCAGAAAGATCCGAAATGTTCGCTGCTGGTGGGCGAGCGCGAGGCTGACGATGTGCAAGCCGTTGGTCGCCTGACCTATCTGGCCGAGGCGGAAAAACTCGAAGACGCTGCCGCCATCGAAGCTGCCGCCGAGCGTTACTACCGCTATTTCCCCGATTCGCAGAATTACCACAAGGCCCACGATTTCGATTTCTGGGTGCTCAATCCGGTGCGCCATCGCTACATCGGCGGTTTTGGCGCGATCCACTGGGTCGATCACCTGACCCTGGCCAACCCGTTCGCCGGCAAGGCCGAAATCAGCATGGTCGAGCACATGAACAGTGACCACGCCAAGGCCATCGCCCATTACGTCGACCTCGCCGGTCTGCCGAAAACCGTACCGGCGCAACTGGCCGGGATCGACACCGAAGGCATGCACCTGCGCATCGGTCAGGCGCTGTACTGGCTGCCGTTTCAAGCGCCTTGTCATACGCCGATACAAGTGCGCGAGGCCTTGGTTTCTCTGGCTCACGCCGAGGTCTGGCCAAAAAATGCGGTGGCCGACGCTTGAATTCACGAAAGGGCGACGTCATCTAAGGCTTACTGCAAGGCATTTCTTGCGTTGAGGAAACTTTGATGCGCCCTTTTTTGTTGCTCTTTCTGCTGTTCCCGGTGTTGGAGCTGTTCGTATTCGTCAAAGTGGCAGGATCGATCGGATTTTTCCCGGCCCTGCTGCTGATCATTCTCGGCTCGATGTTCGGCGTGTTTGTGCTGCGCGTCGCCGGGCTGGCCACCGCACTGCGTGCCCGTGAAAGCCTGAACCGCGGCGAACTGCCTGCGCAAACCATGCTGGAAGGCCTGATGCTGGCCCTGGCCGGTGGTCTGTTGATCCTGCCGGGCTTTATCAGCGACGTGGTCGGTCTGGTGCTGCTGTTGCCGTTCAGTCGTCGACTGGTCGCCAACAAGATGCGCCAGCGTGCCGAAGAACAGGCCATGCGCCAGCGAGCGTTCGCCGATGACCTGCAACCTCGCGGCGGTCCTGCACCGCGCCAGCCTCTTGGCCGCGAAGGTGATGTGATCGAAGGCGAATTCGAACACCGCGACACCAAGTAACTTCTACGTCGACACGGCACCTTCGGGTGCCGTGTTCGTTTGTGGGGCGAATTCATGCAATGTGCGTGAAAATTTTTTAGCCCCCGCCCTTGTAATAAGCTTATGCGCCCTTATGTATCGGTCACCGAAAGGTTTCCGGTATTTGAACCGGACAGACTTCCGCGGTTCGCTCGACGAGCCGCAACCGGCGCAGGCCGGATTCGTTAAACCCGCCGGGACTACACCGGCCGATGAAAACCACAATTAGGAGAGATCGACAATGAAGCTTCGTCCTCTGCATGACCGCGTCGTCATCCGTCGCAGCGAAGAAGAAAAGAAAACCGCTGGCGGTATCGTCCTGCCAGGTTCGGCTGCTGAAAAAGCCAACCACGGTGAGATTCTGGCTGTAGGCCCGGGCAAGGCACTGGAAAGCGGTGAAGTGCGCGCACTGTCCGTGAAGGTAGGCGACAAGGTTGTGTTCGGTCCGTACTCCGGCAGCAACACTGTGAAAGTCGACGGCGAAGACCTGCTGGTAATGAGCGAGAACGAAATCCTCGCCGTTATCGAAGGCTGATTACCCCCGTTCATTTTCCCGCTACTACAAAGTATTTAAGGAATATCGATCATGGCTGCTAAAGAAGTTAAATTCGGCGATTCCGCCCGCAAGAAAATGCTGGTTGGCGTAAACGTCCTGGCTGACGCGGTAAAAGCGACCCTGGGCCCGAAAGGCCGTAACGTGATTCTCGAGAAGAGCTTCGGCGCTCCGACCATCACCAAGGACGGCGTTTCCGTCGCCAAGGAAATCGAACTCGAAGACCGTTTCGAAAACATGGGCGCGCAGCTGGTCAAAGACGTTGCCTCCCGTGCCAACGATGACGCTGGTGACGGTACTACCACCGCTACCGTTCTGGCTCAGTCGATCGTCAACGAAGGCCTGAAAGCCGTCGCTGCCGGCATGAACCCGATGGACCTGAAGCGCGGTATCGACAAAGCGACCATCGCGATCGTCAAAGAACTGAAAGCCCTGTCCAAGCCATGCGCCGACACCAAGGCTATCGCTCAGGTAGGCACCATCTCCGCCAACTCCGACAACTCCATCGGCGACATCATTGCCGAAGCCATGGAAAAAGTCGGTAAAGAAGGCGTGATCACCGTTGAAGAAGGCTCGGGCCTGGAAAACGAACTGTCGGTTGTAGAAGGCATGCAGTTCGACCGTGGCTACCTGTCCCCGTACTTCGTCAACAAGCCGGACACCATGGTTGCCGAGCTGGAAGGCGCGCTGATCCTGCTGGTCGACAAGAAGATCTCGAACATCCGCGAAATGCTGCCAGTGCTGGAAGCCGTTGCCAAAGCCGGCCGTCCACTGCTGATCGTTGCCGAAGACGTTGAAGGCGAAGCCCTGGCGACTCTGGTCGTGAACAACATGCGTGGCATCGTTAAAGTCGCAGCCGTCAAGGCTCCAGGCTTCGGCGACCGTCGCAAGGCCATGCTGCAGGACATCGCTGTTCTGACCGGCGGTACCGTTATCTCCGAAGAGATCGGCCTGAGCCTGGAAAGCACCACCCTGGAACACCTGGGTAGCGCCAAGCGCGTGACCCTGTCCAAGGAAAACACCATCATCGTTGACGGTGCTGGCGTTCAAGGCGACATCGAAGCCCGTATCGCTCAGATCCGTGCCCAGGTTGCCGAGACTTCCTCGGACTACGACCGTGAAAAACTGCAAGAACGTCTGGCCAAGCTGTCCGGCGGCGTTGCAGTGATCAAGGTTGGCGCCGGTTCCGAAGTTGAAATGAAAGAGAAGAAAGCCCGCGTTGAAGACGCCCTGCACGCAACCCGCGCAGCCGTTGAAGAAGGCGTGGTACCTGGCGGTGGCGTTGCGCTGATCCGCGCTCTGGAAGCCCTGACCGAACTGAAAGGCGACAACGCTGACCAGAACGTCGGTATCGCTGTACTGCGTCGCGCTGTTGAAGCGCCGCTGCGCCAGATCGTTGCCAACTCCGGCGACGAGCCAAGCGTGGTTGTCGACAAGGTCAAGAACGGCGAAGGCAGCTTCGGCTACAACGCTGCTACCGGCGAATACGGCGACATGATCGAAATGGGCATCCTGGACCCAACCAAGGTAACCCGTTCGGCTCTGCAAGCTGCAGCCTCCATCGGCGGTCTGATACTGACCACCGAAGCTGCTGTTGCTGACGCACCGAAGAAAGAAGGTGCAGCTGGCGGCGGTATGCCAGACATGGGCGGCATGGGTGGCATGGGCGGCATGATGTAAGCCAGCCTCACCCTGTAACGAAAAACCCCGTCTGCGAAAGCAGACGGGGTTTTTTATTGCCCGCGTTTCAGGGTTTCAGGCGTTGACCGGACTGGCCTGCGTGTTTGTTTCAGCCTTGACTGCCGGGCGATACAGAATCCAGTAATACGAACCCAGACAGATCAGCCAGCAGAAGATCGCCGTCCACACGTTGTGGGAGAAGAAGTGCGCACCCTGCATCATCCGGCTGATCGAAAACACCGAACCCAGCGCAAAGGCAAAGATGAATGCCTGACGGGCCAGCCGCGGGCGGCGGTCACGCAGCACGAAGAACAGCGCAAACAAGGTGAAACCGGTGGCCGCATGACCACCCGGCCAGCAACGACCGGGCTTGTCGGTCGGCGGGCGATGATCCAGCAGTTTGCTGTAGGTTTCGTGGCCACCGAACTGTTCGAGGCTCCATGGGCATTGCACCGCCGTCACGGCTTTCACCGGCGTGACAAACGAGGTGGCCAGACCCAGCGACAACACCAGGCAACCCAGTTCACGCTTGAATGGTTTGAGCCGTTCGATGAAAAAAGCACCGATGAACCCGAGGATGGATAACACCGAAAAGGCGATCACCACTTGTTTGGCGCGGTCGTGGAGGATGTCTTCGAGAAAGTAACTGTGGCGGCCGATGAAGTCGCCCGCGACCGGATCGTAAAACAGCCGGGCCAGATCCATGTCCAGGTCGGTCAGCTCCAGCAACACCAGAATGACCGCCGCGACGGCGGGAATGCCCAGGCAAAGCCATACATTCAAAGGCCTTGAAGCAGGGCGGGCAGAGATCGAAACCATGGCAATTCCTTCATCGGTAAGGTCTTCAAAGAAGCACAACCGTGTGAGTCTGCGCCCGGTTCTGTCGGCGATTTGTCGGTCGCTCGTGAAAAACTCGTCAAGTCCGGCGATCCGTGCAATTAAGTCAAATCAACCCACTCGGTGCCTAGCCGTGAGCCACACTTGGCCGTAAGCTGCGCGGGCCAAGACGGCCGCTACTGTGTACGTAGGAGGTGCCCATGCGAATTCTATTGGTCGAAGACAACCGCGATATCCTGGCCAATCTGGCCGATTACCTGGGGCTCAAAGGCTATACCGTCGATTGCGCCCAGGACGGTCTGTCGGGCCTGCATCTGGCCGCCACCGAGCATTACGACCTGATCGTGCTCGACATCATGCTGCCAGGCATCGACGGCTACACCCTGTGCAAGCGCCTGCGCGAAGACGCCCGTCGCGATACGCCGGTAATCATGCTCACCGCTCGCGATCAGCTCGATGACCGCTTGCAGGGCTTCAAGTCCGGAGCCGACGATTATCTGGTCAAGCCGTTCGCGCTGTCGGAACTGGCGGCGCGGGTCGAAGCGGTGATGCGTCGCACCCAGGGCGGCGGTCGTCGGGCCCTGCAGGTCGGCGATCTGAGCTACGACCTCGATACCCTAGAAGTGACCCGCGAAGGCAAACTGCTCAAGCTCAATCCGGTCGGCCTCAAACTGCTGGCGGTGCTGATGCAAAAGAGCCCGCATGTTTTGCGTCGGGAAATTCTCGAAGAAGCGCTGTGGGGCGATGACTGTCCGGACAGCGACAGCCTGCGCAGCCATGTCCACCAATTGCGCCAGGTGATCGACAAACCATTCGCCAAGCCACTGCTGCACACCGTGCACGGCGTGGGTTACCGCCTGGCCGAGGGCCGCGATGGAGTTTAAGCAAAGCCTTGCCCAGCGGATCATCATCGCCTTTGCGCTGATGAGTGCGCTGGTGGCCGGGGCGTTTGCCATGGGCATCGTCGCGACCGTGCACCTGGTCGAGGAAAAACTGATTTCCGCCGGGTTGGGCGGGGATCTGCAACGCCTGCTGCTGATGGACAACGTCTCGGACTGGAGCCATCGGCCGGAGCCGGATCAACTGTTCTACTTCAGCGGCGGGCCGGGCGACTTCGAGCTGCCCAAGGACCTGCGACACCTGGATTCGGGGTTCCATGAAGTCTTTCGCGAGCAGCTGTCGTACCACGCGATGGTCGAGGTGGTCGACGGTCGCCGCTACGTGCTGCTGCAGGATCAAAGCGATTTTGAAGAACGCGAGCGCGTGCTGTTCGCCGTGGTGCTGGTGGGCTTCGTGCTCAGTCTGGCGCTGGCGGTGTTCCTTGGCTGGGTGCTGGCGCGCAAAGTGATGGCCCCGGTGGTGCGTCTTGCCCGCCAGGTGCGCCATCGCGACCAGTTGCTCGGGCTGGCACCTCCACTGGCGCCGGACTATGCGGCTGACGAGGTGGGCGAACTGGCAGTGGCGTTCGATGCCACGCTTGGGCGCCTGCGTCAGGCGCTGACGCGGGAGCGCCTGTTCACCAGCGACGTCAGCCACGAATTGCGTACACCGCTGATGGTATTGGCCAGCTCCTGTGAACTGCTGCTGGAAAATCCGGGCATCGATCAGCGCGGCAAGGCCCAGGTTCAGCGCATTGCGCGGGCCAGTGAAGAGATGCGTGAGCTGGTGCAGACCTTCCTGATGCTCGCTCGCGCCCAGCGTGAAGACGCAGGCGCGGCGCCCCAGCATAACCTCTCGCAAGTGGCCGACAGTTTGCTTTGCCTGTGGCGAGAACCCATCGAATCCAAGGGCTTGCAGCTGATTTTCGAGCCGGGCAATCCGCCCGACACCTGTTATAACGCGACGCTGCTCAATGCGGTGATGGGCAACTTGCTGCGCAATGCCTTGCACTACACCGAGCAGGGGTTCATTCGCCTGACGCTCAACGAGAACGGTTTCGTGGTCGAGGATTCGGGCGTAGGCATTCCCGAGGAAAAACGCGAGGCGATGTTCCAGCCTTTTGTACGCGGAAACGAAAAACGCGGCGAAGGGCTGGGGTTGGGTCTTTCACTGGTTCAACGCATCTGCGAGAACCAGGGCTGGAGCGTCACGTTGAGCACGATGGAGCCCAATGGCTGCCGTTTCGAGGTCGATCTGGGCAAGCGCTGAAGATTAGCCGGTCGACGAGGGTACTCCCGCCAACCTGTCTAATTCCTGTATAACCTTGAAATAGATTGCCGATTTACATGACGTTTTTTTCACAAAGGGATGACCTGACGCTGACACGCCGCTGCTTAAGGTGGCGTCATCAGTAATTCAGGAGTCCTGGTGATGGCCGGCCCGATCAAGCTCGATTTTTCCGAAAAGTACGACGATAAACATGCGCAGAAATACCTGCGCAAGCACCAGGACGGTCTGGGACGTCGTTTGTCCAACTGGCGGGATCAGCAGATGGCCCGCAAGGCGCTGACCCTGGTCGGTGAGCCGGGGCTGGTACTCGACCTGCCGTGCGGTGCGGGGCGTTTCTGGCCGATGCTCGCGGAAAAACCCAACCGGGTGATCATCGGTGCGGACAATTCCGAGTCGATGATCAAGACCGCCATGCAGGCACAACCGGCGGATGTGGTGAAACGGGTACAACCCTTGCACACATCTGCGTTCGACATTGCCTTGCCCGATAACGCCGTCGACAGCATTTTTTGCATGCGACTGCTGCATCACATCGGCGAAGCCGAGCACCGCCGGGCGATTCTGCGCGAATTCGAGCGCGTCACTCGCGACAGCGTGATCATTTCGCTGTGGGTCGACGGCAATTTCAAGTCCTGGAAACGCAAGCGCGCCGAGCGCACGCGTGGGCAGGAAGGTTACCAGAACCGGTTTGTGTTACCGGCCGCTACAGTTGAAAAGGAATTTGAAGACGCGGGGTTCCGGATCCAGGAACAACTGGACTTTATTCCGCTCTATGCCATGTGGCGAGTCTACGTATTACGCAAGAGGTAACAGGATGGCAGTGCAATTTGCAGCAGAAGCGGAAGTCGCTCCCGAGGATCGCTTCGACTACTACTGGAACCAGCGTGGCGAATGGGTCGAGGAACCCAATGTACGCCGGGGTGGCGAAAGTGGTGTGCAACGGATCATGGGACGTGACGGCCAGCTGCTGTATGCCAAACGCCAGACCGGACATATCTATCGCAGCTGGCTGCACCCGTTCGGACGGCCGACCGTGTTGCGCGAGCTCGATGCGCTGACGGGCGTTGCCAAGCTCGGCGTTCGAGTCCCCGAAATCGTGTTCTGCGGTGCCCAGCCCGATTCGCAATTCAAATGGCGAGCGCTGTTGGTGACCAAATCCCTCGATGGCTTTCAGGAGCTTGAGCATTGGGAAGCCGGCGGCGGTCGCGAGCAATATGGCGAAGCTGTCTATGAGCGCGTGCTCAAGGACCTCGCCGAAAACCTGGCGCGCATGCACAAGGGCCGTTGGCAGCACAGCTGCATCTACATCAAGCACGTATTTGTGCGGGTGACGGGCGAAGGTGAATCGGTCAAGGTCGAAGTCGCCCTGATCGATCTGGAAAAGTGCCGTCAGCGATTGACCGCTTATCGCTCAGCCGCCCATGACATGAAGCAATTGCGTCGCCACTCGTCGTTCAGCGCAACGGACTGGAAAAAACTCGTCTACTTTTATGAGACGGCGTTTGGCAGCGCTATCAAAGGTTTATAGCGATGAAACTAGAAATTGCACGAGGTTTGTTTCTGGTAGGAGCCTTGGCAGTTGCATCATTGGCGGTGGCGGCCTGGGAACAGCCACGCATGCAGGTGATCGGGGCCTCGGCGAGCGATCCGCATTGCCCGATGCCACGGGTGGCGAAAGCCGCCGTGGCCACTCAGCCGGACCATGATCTGTTGCTGTTCATGTTCGGACTCTCTCAAGGAATGAGGCCGCAGAGTTGAATCGATTGAAATCTCTTTCTAGAAGAGCCAAAGGCCTCGCTGATGCGAGGCCTTTTTTATTGCGTCATGGCTTTTTTTACTGCGTCATGCCTTGGGATCGGGTTTCGCCAGCACGGTGTAAACGCACGGCAGGACAAACAGCGTGAACAACGTCCCGATCGACATCCCGGTGGCAATCACCGTCCCGATGTCGAAACGGCTGACCGCACCGGCGCCGGTGGCCACGATCAGCGGCACCATGCCGAAGACCATCGCCGCCGTGGTCATCAACACCGGGCGCAGGCGAATCGCTGCCGCTTCCTCCACTGCCTCGCGGGGTGTCAGGCCCTTCTCCTTGCGTAACTGGTTGGCGAACTCGACGATCAGGATCCCGTGCTTGCTGATCAGCCCGATCAGCGTCACCAGCCCGACCTGGGTGTAGATGTTCATGCTCGACCAGCCGAGGAACAGCGGAATCAGCGCTCCGCAGATCGACAACGGCACGGTCACCAGAATCACTAGTGGATCGCGGAAGCTCTCGAACTGCGCCGCCAGCACCAGGAAAATGATCGCCAGCGCCAAGGCGAACGTCACCCACAGAGCGCTGCCTTCCTGGACGAACTGCCGGGAGGCGCCGCCGTAATCGAAGGCAAAACCGGCCGGGGCTTCTTCCCGGGCTATCTGCAACACGCTGTCGATGGCTTCGCCCATGCTCACCAGCGGGAACCCGGACAGCTTGGCCGCGTTGAGTTGCTGGAACTGGTTGAGCTGTCGCGGTCGTGCGCGGTCGGTCACGGTGATCAGGGTCGACAGCGGCAGCAGTTCGCCCTGGGTGTTTTTCACGTAGTAATTGTTCAGCCAGTCCGGGTTGTCGCGGTAGGCCCGTTCGACCTGGGCGATGACCTTGTAGCTGCGGCCTTCGATGGTGAACCGGTTGATCTCGGCTTCGCCGAGCAAGGTCGCGAGGGTGCCGCCCAGATCCTGCATCGACACGCCCATCTGCGCAGCCTTGGCGCGGTCGATGTCGACCACCACTTCGGGTTTGTCGAAAGCCAGGTCGAGGTCGACGAAGGCGAACTTGCCCGATTCCATGGCGCGCTTCTTGATCCGGTCGGCCACTTGCAGCAACAGCTCGTAGTCGTTGGCGGTGTTGATCACAAACTCGAACGGCAGGCCTTCACCGGTGCCAGGCAGGGACGGCAGGTTGAAGCCGAAGATCTGCAGGCCTGGAATGCCCTCGAGTCTGCCTTGTACCTCGGGGAGGATTTCCATTTGCGTGCGGCTGCGCTCGTTCCATGGTTTGAGCAGGAAACCGCCGATGCCGCTCTGCACCCCGTTATAGCCGTTGATCTGGAACGAGGAGTAGTACTCCGGAAACTCCTTGAAGATCTTGATGAACTCGTCGGTGTAGGTGTTCAGGTAATCGAGGTTGGTCGGTTGCGGGGCGTTGGCCATCATGAAGATGATGCCCTGATCCTCGTCCGGTGCCAGTTCCGATTTGGTGAACTTGAGCAGCACCGGAATCAGGCACAGCACGATCACCGCGAACACCAGCACCACCGGCCGGGTATTGAGCGTGCCGTGCAGCATGCTCTGATAGCGACGCTTGAGGCTGTCGAAAATCCGGTCGAGGCGGTGGGCCAGGCCCGTGGGATTTTCGTCATGGCGCAGCAGCATGGCGCACATCATCGGCGACAGGGTCAGGGCGACGACGCCGGAAATCACCACCGCCCCGGCCAGGGTCAACGCAAACTCCTTGAACAGTGCCCCCGTCAGTCCGGTGAGAAAACCGATCGGTGCATACACCGCCGCCAGGGTGATGGTCATCGACACCACCGGCATGGCGATTTCCCGTGCGCCTTCGAGCGCGGCCTCCAGTGGTGTCTTGCCTTCCTCGATGTGCCGGTGGATGTTTTCCACCACCACAATCGCGTCGTCCACCACCAACCCGATGGCGAGCACCATCGCCAGCAGGGTCAGCAGGTTGATCGAGTAGCCCATCATCTGCATGAAGAACATCACGCCGATCATCGACAGCGGAATGGTCACCACCGGAATCACCACTGAACGCAGGGCACCGAGGAACAGGAACACCACCACGATCACGATCAGCACCGCTTCGAACAGGGTTTTCACCACTTCGTCGATGGACGCCTGGATGAACAGCGTGGCGTCGTAGGCGATTTCGCTCTTGAGGTTGGGCGGCAGCTGGGCTTCCAGCTCCGGCATGATCTTGCGTACTTCCTTGATCACTTCCAGCGGGTTGGCCCCGGGCGTGGCCTTGATCCCGATGTACACCGAGGGCGTTCCGCCGAATGAACTGATCGAGTTGTAGTTTTCCGCGCCCATCTCGACCCGTGCCACATCGCTGAGCAGCACCCGGCTGTCACCGCTGACCTTGAGCGGGATCTTGCCGAAGGCTTCGGCGGACTTCAGTTCGGTGTTGGCGTTGATGCTGGTGACCACGTACTCGCCTTTCACTTCGCCGGCGGCGGAGAGAAAGTTGTACTGGCGCACCGCGTTGGTCACGTCGCTGGCGCTGAGGCCGAAGCCGGCGAGTTTCACCGGGTCGATCCACAGGCGCATGGCGAACACCTGGTTGCCGAGAATCTCTGCCTCGGCCATGCCCGGCAGGGTCGCCAGTTTCGGCTGGATCACCCGTGAGAGGTAGTCGGTGATCTGCGGGTTGTTCAGCTCCTTGCTGAAGAAGCTGATGTACATCAGCGCCGAGGCGTCGGCGGCTTCCTTGCTCAGCACCGGATCTTCGGCGTCCTGAGGCAACTTGTTCTTCACCTCGTTGGCCTTGGCCAGCAGTTCGGTGAACAAGCGGTCGCTGTTGGAGCCGATGCGCGCGTAGATCGAAATCACCGAGAAGTTCTGGCGACTGACCGAGGTCATGTAGTCGATGCCCTCGGCGCTGGCCAGGCTCTGTTGCATCGGCTGGGTGATGTAGCCCTGGATGGTTTCGGCGTTGGCCCCGGGGTACGCGGTGGTCACCGTGATCAGGGCGTTTTCCATTTGCGGGTACTGGCGCAGCGGCAGCTTGCTCCAGGCCTGGAAGCCCAGCAGCACAATCAGCAGGCTGACCACGGTGGCGAGCACCGGGCGGCGGATGAACGGATCGGTAAAAGCCATGGGGTTTCCTTGATCAGTCGGCGCGGGGCGGACTGTTCTGCTCGCCGAGGGTCTTGTCGTCGCTGATGGCAATGTGGGCGCCGTTGTCCAGTTTGATCTGGCCGGCCGTCACCACCTGTTCGCCGCTCTGCACGCCCTTGTTGATCATCACCTGGCCATCGCGGCGTTCGCCGGTCTCGACGAACCGACGCTCGGCGATCAGCACCGGTTGGCCCTTGTCGTCTTTTTCGACGGTGCCATCTTCGGCTTTCTTCTGGGTGACCACGTACGTCGAGTTGCCGTAGAGGGTGTAGGTGATCGCGCTTTCCGGGACCACGATGTGTTTCTGCGGATCCGGCAGCAGCACTTCGACGCTGGTGAACATGCCCGGCAGCAACTTGCCATCGGGGTTGGCCAGGGTGGCGCGCACCAGAATGTTGCGAGTGGTGCTTTCGACGATCGGGTTGATGGCGCTGATGGCGCCGGTGAAATGCTGGCCGGGATACGCCGCGACCGTGATCTGTACCGGTTGACCGATAGCCAGTTTCGGCACCGATTGTTCGGGCACGTAGAAATCGGCGTAGAGGCTGCTCAGGTCCTGCAGGGTGGCGATCTTGGTGCCGCTGGCGAGGTAGTCGCCGATGTCGACGAGGCGGATGCCGATGGTGCCGCTGAAGGGCGCGACGATGCGTTTTTTCGCCAGCGCCGCATTGAGCTGATTGACCGTGGCCTTGTTCTTTTGCAACTGCGCCGAGAGCCGGTCGAATTCGCCTTTGGAGATGGCGCTGCTGCCGACGAGTTGACTGCCGCGACCGTAATCCAGCTGCGCGAGGCCGAGATCGGCCTTGGCGGTTTCGAGGAAGGCGGCTTCGACGGCGCTGTCCAGTTGTAGCAACGGCTGGCCGGCCTTGACCTTCTGCCCCGATTCGAACTTCAGCTCGGTGACGGTGCCGGCGTTCTCCAGGCTCAGGTCGACGCCTTGCAGCGCTTTCAGCGTGCCGACGGTGGGCAGACGCATCTGCCACGGGCGCTCGACGGCGGTGGCCACGGCGACGCTGATCGGCGGCTTCGGTTTGGAAAAGCCCTGGATCATCGTATAGATCGAGAAGGCCTTGTAACCGGCGAGAAGCAGAACGATCAGCAGTACAACACCCAACATGATCAGCATGCGGCGACGCAGCATATTTCCAGTTCCTTGGAGAAAATCAGGCGAGACAGGCGGGCACATTACCCCGAGTACGGCAGGGATTCCAACTGCCAGTTTTTAGCGGGTGTAAGGGAAGAAGGTGGAGAAAAGCGGTGCCGCCGACCGAACGGTCGGCGGCGAATTTCAGGCCATCAGATGAAGATGGTTGTCCCAGAGCCCTGCGGGCAAATCCAGCGGTTTGGCCAGCAGATCGTCCTGACGGCAATCGTAGTAGCGGCAACGTCCCTGACCGGAGGTCACGACAAACCCGTCCTTCACCGCACCGACGCCGGCGCAGTCGGGCAACGGTGCGTCGAGGCGCACTTCGCCGCTGTCCAGGTCCCAGATGAAGAAGCGGTTGCCGCGCGGTGCGGTCAGTGCCACCAGACGCAGGTCGCTGTGCACGGCGACGCTGGCGGTGTAATGACCCATCGACTGCAACTGATGCTCCGGCACCGGGAACGCCACGAAAGGCTGGCCCGGTCGCTTGATCGCCAGCAGCTCCGAGCGCTCGTGGGAAGGCCCCATGAATTGCTGGCCGGCGACGATGGTGCCGTCGCTGGCGATCCCCAGGTGCCGCACGCTGTTCATCTGCTGGGCGAGGGTCTCCTTGCTCAGCAGGGTGCCATCGCGCTGCATCAGCACCAGGCTTGGCTCCATGGCGTCGAGGTTCATGTCGACCCGGCTTTCGGCCTCGGTGCGGATCCCGCCGTTAGCCACCACCAGGGTTTCACCGTCGGGCATCCACGACACCTGATGCGGGCCGAGACCGTGGGTGGAAATCTCGCCGCTGTGCACCAGCCGTTCGCCTTCGAACTTGTACACCCCGAGCAGTCCACGGCCCGGATCGGTGGTGTCGTTTTCGGTGGCGTACAGGTAGTCGCCGCTGTGGTGGATCACCGCGTGGCCGTAGAAATGCCGGTTCGGCTGCGACGTCACGGTTTGCAGCAATGCACCGTTGCGCAGATCGATCAGGTAGCTCTCGGTGCCCGGCCGACGGGCAACGAACAGCGCGATCGGCAGCGTCGGGTGATTGATGATGTCGTGGCAGCGCTGGCCGACTTCGGTGGCAAACACCTGGGTGCCGTCCAGCCGATAACCGACGGCGTAATGCTTGCCGTCGGTGTCGTCCCGCGCCGACAACAGCAGCGGGCTTTGGTCCTTGCGTTTGAACAGCGTCCAGCCGCCCAGTGTCACTGCTCCCAGCAGCAAACTACCTAAAGTCAGAGCCTGGCGTCGCAGCATGGCACGTGCCCTCATCAGTCACCGTCGTTGGCGTTGAAGCCCAGTTGGATGCCCAGCGCCTTGGCCAACTCGCCTTCGTGCAGGCGGTGGACGACGTTGAGGCTGTCGTAGATGTCGTTGAGCTGCTGGCGACCGGCGTCATCGTTGAGCATTTCGGTCAGCGAGCGCTGAGTGCTGCCGAACAGTTTGAGCGACGCCGCGTAAGCTGCATCGATCTTGTCCGCCAGCGGTTTTTGCTCAGCCGGCAGCAGGCCGCGCAGGCCTTTGTTGTCGACGCCTTCCCAGACGGTTTTGGCCGCTGCGAGGCTGGCTTCCAGCGACTCCATCGACGACTGGCTGCGCCATGCATCGGCCTGGAACGGCTGAGGCACGCCCTTGCTCTGACGGCCCATCGGCGTGCCGAGTTTTTTCTTCAGGGTGTCGAGGGCGGTGACCTGTACCCGCAGCAGATCGGCGATCGCTTCGTGGGAGTCGGCGTAGCGCTGGTTCGGGAACTTGCTCATCTGCGCGAGCATGCCGTCGGTGTTGTTCCAGCTGCTGAGAATCTCTTCGGCCAGTTGTTTCTGACGCTCGCCGATGGCCACCAGCAGTGGGCAGTACTTGGCTTTCTGCGCGTCGTTGGCGACGTCAGGTTTGGCGTCGAACAGGATGTACTCGTAAGCGGACAGGCCTTGAACCACGACGCTGGACTTGGCCAGTGCGGCGGCATCGATCTGCGGCTGCGCGGTGACCAGTTGCTCGACCTGACGGCCGACCAGGTTTTTCTTGTCCGGCCAGAACTGCACCTGCCACGAACGGTTGCCTTCGGCCAGCGGGCCGATCAACAGCGGTTGCAACTCGGCCCAGGCTTTCTGCGCGTGCAGGAAGTCGGCACGGGCGGTGTCCAGTGACTCTTTGCCCTGGCAGTAAGCGAGGGCGCTGACGGCCAGTTGCTTGTCGGCTTCGACCCAGCGGGTGTAGGTCGGCAGGATCACCGATTTGGCGATGGCCGCCGAGGTGACGGCTTGCGGATCCTGCGGCGAGCACGCGCCGAGGGCCAGTGCGGCAAGGCTGGTGAACAACAGCTTGGGACGGAACATGTCGGGCTCCCGATTCTTTTAAGTGTTTAAAGTGAGTTCAAGAACGCCAGCAGCGCGGCACGCTGCTCGGCGTTGAAAGACAAAACCTGTTGCTGCGCCGCCTTCGCTTCGCCGCCGTGCCAGAGCACGGCTTCGAGCAGGTTGCGGGCGCGGCCGTCATGCAGAAACTGGGTGTGGCCGCTGACCGCCTGCGTCAGGCCGATACCCCACAGCGGCGGGGTGCGCCAGTCGCGGCCGGAGGCCTGGAATTCGGTGCGGTTGTCCGCCAGGCCTTCGCCCATGTCGTGCAGCAGCAGATCGCTGTACGGGCGAATCACTTGATTGGCCAGTTCAGGTTCGGCCGCGTTGGCGGCGGTGGTGTATTTCGGTGTGTGACAGGACTGGCAACCCGCCTGGAAGAACAGATTCTTGCCGGCCAGCACTTGCGCATCGTTGACCCCACGGCGGGCGGGAACGGCAAGGTTGCGGCTGTAGAACAGCACCAGGCGCAGGATGTTGTCGCTGACTTCCGGTTCGCCGTCCGGGCCATTGCCGTTCGGTGCCTGTTTGCAGGCGGTTTGCGCGTCGGTGCAGTCATCAAACGGTCTCAGGCTGGTGGTGAGGCCCATATCACCAGAAAACGCGTGAACATTTTGTTGATTGAGGTTCGGCTGGCCGGCTTTCCAGCCAAATCGCCCCATGACGGTCTTTTGCTGCTCATCGTCCCAGACCCGGTTTGGCCGGCCGTTGATGCCGTTGTTCTCTTTGGCCTGCGCGGCGGCGTTGGCGAGGATCGCTTCTTCCGGGATCGCTTCGAGCAGGCCCAGGCCGATCATCGGCGGTGCAACGCGGGCCGAGAAACGTGTGTCCGGGTGCATCGGGCCGTAGCCGAGCTGGGTGATCTGCAGGACCGGTTTACGCAGCTCGACCTCGGTGCCGTCCTTGAAGCGGACCGGCACCGGCGTGTAATCGACCCGCACCTTGCCTTCCGGCGCGACGCCGGGGACCGCCATGTCCTGGAACTGGCCGCCATAGACTGGCTCCGGCACCACGCCCACTTGCTCGATGACCTTGGCATAGGCCGGCGCATCGGGAATCGACAGGCGTACCAGCATCGACACCGCGTTGGCCGCATCCGGCGTCGGCGGATGGCCGCGGCCGTCCTTGATATGGCAGTTCTGGCAGGCGTTGGTGTTGAACAGCGGGCCGAGGCCATCGCGGGCCGTGGTGGTCGATGGCGCGATCACCCACGGGCTGCGAAAGAAGCTGTTGCCGACGCTGAAGTCCACCCGCCGCGAAGGCGGCAGGTTGGCCGACGGCAGGGAAAACGCGTTCTGATCGCTCTTGCGCACGGTCGCCGCGCCGCCGGAACGGGCCTCACCCGGCTCGGCCTTGGTGAAGCGCGGGGCGTCATCGCAGGCACTCAGGCCCAGGGCCAGAAACAGTGCGGACAAGCGAAGAGGCAGCGAGGGCATCAGACTTCCTGCAAGAGGGGCGAATTTAAAGGCGCAAAGTCTAACAGGGCGAGGGGGTTTGAATAAGAGGAATTATCGTTTGCTTGATGCGCGTCAGGTCAGCCAGAACGAAAAAGGCGACCCGAAGGTCGCCTTTATTAACGCGGACGCTGTGATCAGAACTCGTGATCGGCGTTGTCCGGGTTCAGGTCGCTGATGCCCAGCTTGCCGGCAGCGGCTTCGATCGAACCGGTCTGCTTGACCAGCGAAGCGATGGCGTCGCGCACGATCTGGTTGCCGGCGGTGTTGCCGGCCGCGATCAACTGGTCGTAGTGCTCACCCTTGTTGGCGTGATCGACCATGACCTGGATCTTGGCTTCGGTGGCGGCCAGATCGGCTTTCAGCGCGGTGTCGGCAGCCGGGTCGACTTTGGCCACCAGCGACGACAGGCTGGCGCCGGTCATTTTGGTGCCGTCGACACGGGTGTACTCGCCCAGGTACACGTTACGAATGCCCTTGGCATCGTAGAAGTGCGAGTTGTGGGTGTTGTCGCTGAAGCAATCCTGTTCGTCTTCCGGGGAGTTCGCTTCCAGGGACACTTTCATGCGCTCGCCGGCCAGTTCGCCCAGGGACAGACTGCCCATGCCGAACAGCATTTTGCGCAGGCCGCTTTCAGCCGGTTCGGCTTCCAGGGTGGCGCGGTAGTTGTCGGCCACGTTCGGCTTCCAGTTGCCGACCATTTCTTCCAGGTCGCTGACCAGCAACTGGGTCACGGCTTTCAGGTAGGCACGACGACGATCGTTGTGACCGCCGGTGGCGCCGGCGCCTTCCAGGTAGTCCGACGCAGGACGGTTGCCGGCGCCAGGGCCGGTGCCGTTCAGGTCCTGGCCCCAGAGCAGGAATTCGATGGCGTGGTAGCCGGTGGCAACGTTGGCTTCGGAACCGCCCAGCTCGTTCAGGCTGGCGAGTTTTTCCGGGGTGATGTCCTTGACGTCGACCTTGTCTTCGCCGACCTGTACTTCGGTGTTGGCGATGATGTTGGCGGTGGCGCCCGGGTTGCCCAGTGCGTGTTCGTAGGATTTGTCGACGTAGTCGATCAGGCCTTCGTCCAGAGGCCAGGCGTTCACCTGACCTTCCCAGTCGTCGATGATGGTGTTGCCGAAGCGGAACACTTCGCTCTGCAGGTAAGGAACGCGGGCGGCGACCCAGGCAGCCTTGGCGGCTTTCAGGGTGTCGGCGTTCGGCTTGGCGAGGAACGCGTCGATGGCGGTTTGCAGGGTTTTCGCGGTGGATTCGGCATCGCTGTAAACGGCGAAGACCATGTCGGCGTAGTGCGAGACAACGGCTTTGCCGGCGGCCTCGTCGACTTTACCGGCGGCAGCAGGCGCAGCCGGTGCAGCGGTGCTGGCAGCCGGGGTCGGCGCAGGAGCGGCGGCCTTGTCTTTGTCTTTACCTTCGCCGCAACCGGCGAGGGAAATAGCGATGGCCAGCAGACTGGCGGTAGCCAGAGGCATACGAATCATGGCGAACATCCTGCTTCGGTAATTGAGTGGACAGGCGCGGGGGTGCGCAAAAGCTGCGACATAATGCAAATCTTTCGCATTATGTGTAAAGGGTTGTAGCTGGAAATATTTCTTATTTGCGCGGGGGTTGCGCTGGATCAATAGCGTAGAGCACGCCCGGCGGATCAAGGGGTTTGCCGGGCTTCGCAGGGAGATTTCAGAGGATGGCCGCGTTGCTGCGCTGGGCCTGCTTGAGATAAATGCTCAGCTCGCGCGCCGGTAGCGGTTTGCTGTAGTGGTAGCCCTGACCTTCGTGGCAGCCTTCGGAGATGATGTAGGTTTCCTGTTCGGCGGTTTCCACGCCCTCGGCGATCACCTGCATGCCCAGGCTCTTGCCCAGTTGAATGATGGCGCGAACGATGGTCGCGTCATCGTCGTCGTCCAGCAGGTCCTGGACGAAGCTCTTGTCGATCTTGATCTTGTCCAGCGGCAGACTCTTGAGATAACTCAGCGAGGAGTAGCCGGTGCCGAAGTCGTCGATGGCGATCAAGGCGCCGGAGCGGCGCAGGCTCAGCAGGTGCTGGGCGGCGGTGCTGATGTCTTCCATCAGGCCGGTTTCGGTGACTTCCAGCTCCAGGCTCCGCGGTGGCAGGCGGTACATCTGCAACAGGTTGTTGACCACCCGCGGCAGCTCGGCGTGGTGCAGTTGCACGGTGGACAGGTTGACCGCCATGCGCAGATCGACGAAGCCCTGATCGTGCCAGTCGCGCAGTTGCTTGCAGGCCTGATCCAGCACCCATTCGCCGATGGCGATGATGGTGCCGTTCTGCTCGGCCAGCGGGATGAACAGGTCCGGCGGCACCAGACCGTGTTCCGGATGCTGCCAGCGGATCAATGCCTCGACGCCGACCACGCGATGATCGCGGTAACTGATCTGCGGCTGATAGACGAGGTAGAACTGATCGCGCAGCAAGGCGTCGCGCAGGTCTTTTTCCAGTTCGCGACGGCGGCGCATTTCGCTGTCGACGCTGGCGATATAAAACTGATAACGGTTGCGCGAGCGGGTCTTGGCCAGGGTCATGGTCTGCTCGGCTTTCTGCAACAGCTTCTCCGTGCTGTCGCCATCCTCCGGGAACAGGGTGATGCCGATGGTCGCGCGCAGACGGATTTCCTGATGATCGAGGGCGAACGGCGCTTCCAGGTCATCAAGAATGCTTTGCGCCAGTTCCGCCGCTTCGTAGGGTTGCTCGATATCGGCCTGCACCAGCGCGAACTGGTCGCCGCCAAGACGGGCGAGGGCGCCGAGGCGACCGCTGTGGGCGCGCAGGCGGTCGGCGAGTGCCAGCAGCAATTGGTCGCCGGTCTGGTAGCTGAATTGTTCGTTGATGCCTTTGAAGTCATCCAGTCCGACACACAACACCGCAACCCGGCGCTGCAGCTTGCCGGCATCCACCAGGATCTTGTCCAGTTGCTGCTGCAATTGCTGGCGGTTCGGCAGGCCGGTGAGGAAATCGTACTGGGCCATGCGCAGCAGGCTGTTTTCCGCTTCGTGGCGCAGGTGGGTATTGCGTTCGATGGATTCGAGCAACTGGTTGGCGGTGTTGATCCAGATCCCCAGTTCGTTTTTCTCGTGCCCCTTGAGCTGCGGAATCTTGTGTTCGCTGGGGCGGTCCGGGTTGATCTCGGTGAGGTGCTCGATGATGCGCGACAGCGGTTTGGTCAGCAGCCAGTGATAGACCAGATACAGCACCAGCCCCATGGCCAGGGCGCGCAACACGCCGGAAATGAAGATGATCACCGAGCTGACGATGAAACCCTGACCGTAGGTGGCCGTGTCGAGGGTAATGCTCAGGTCGCCGTAATATTCGCTGTAGGGGCCGCGTCCCACCAGTTGGGTGGTGAACGTGCGTTCCTGGCCGAGGATCAGGTCGGTCAGCCAGCGACTGTTGGAATGCTGCAGCTCACGGGATTTCTGCGCGAGCATCGCTTCGTTGGGATGGCCAATGGAGGCCTGGCGCACGGCGTCGTCCTGGAACAGGCCTTCGATCACCTGCATGCCCATTTCCCGGTCCAGGCTGTAGACCGCCTGGGTTGAGGGATCGCGGAACATGTCGAGGATGCGTTCGGCATCGCCGGCGACGGCCTGGCGTGTTTTATAGGCATCGAAAACGATCTGCGCGCAGCTCAAGACCACGCCGACGATCAATGCCGACAGGAGCACGACCCGGAGCAACTTCACCGACAAGCTGTTCTTGAGTTCCAGCTTCAAAGGGTTATTCCTTGTTCCGTGCGGGTAGCGTCAAGTTGCCATGAGTATTGGCAATCCCGTGTTGGCAGTCAAAGGGACAATCGAGCCGCGGAAAATTTGTCCGTGGCCTTGGCCGAAATGCTGCTGTCTGGAGTATTTGCCCTATTTGTACTGTGTCGGTAGTTTTGGCCTCCAACTTGAGGGGCGTCGGACAATTTTTCCTCTTTTGATGGTAGTTCGCCGTGGCTTGGGGGCAAGGCGAGAAGGGCTGCTTTACGTGTGGGAAAAGGCCCTGTTGGTGATGCGACGCACCCGTGATGATTTCTGCGGGCAGAAAAAAACCCGGCAATAGCCGGGTTTTTTGTCTGGCGTGCAGCTTAAGCGGTGAAGGTCTTGCCTTCGAACTGCTCGGCCACGAACTTCCAGTTGACCAGGTTCCAGAACGCCTCGACGTACTTAGGACGCAGGTTACGGTAGTCGATGTAGTAAGCGTGTTCCCACACGTCGCAGGTCAGCAGCGGGGTGTCGCCGCTGGTCAGCGGGTTGCCGGCGCCGATGGTGCTGGCCAGGGCCAGGGAACCGTCAGCCTTTTTCACCAGCCAGCCCCAGCCGGAACCGAATGTGCCGATCGAGGTTTTGCTGAACTCTTCCTTGAACTTGTCGAACGAACCGAAAGCCGCGTTGATGGCTTCAGCCAGGGCGCCGGTTGGTTGACCGCCGGCGTTTGGCGCCAGGCAGTTCCAGTAGAAGGTGTGGTTCCAGACCTGAGCGGCGTTGTTGAAGATGCCGCCCGAGGAAGTCTTGACGATTTCTTCCAGGGTCTTGCCTTCGAACTCGGTGCCTGGCACCAGGTTGTTCAGGTTCACGACATAGGTGTTGTGGTGCTTGTCGTGGTGGAATTCCAGGGTTTCCTTGGAAATGTGCGGCTGCAGGGCATCGTGTGCGTAAGGCAGCGGCGGCAATTCGAAAGCCATGATGATTCTCCTAATCAGGTCTGTTGCGGTGAGCGCAAGGCCGATCACGGGCGGCCAGAAATGCACCGGCGAGTTTTTACTCTTTGCGGCGCAGGGTTCGGATCATAGCACCGGGGGTGCGGCTTAACCACGCAACAACTGTGTGGGATAGAGGTTCCAGAGCCTTTTGGAATAATTCAGGAAGCCAATATCAATTGCCCCGCCACCGTGAACATCATCACCGCCACCAGCAGATCCAGAATCCGCCACGTACTCGGCCGTGCCAGCCACGGCGCGAGCCATGCCGCGCCGAACGCCAGGGTGAAGAACCACAGCAGCGAAGCACTCGCCGCGCCGACCACATAAGCGCCGGGTACCGACTGTTGCGCGCCGAGGGAGCCGATCAGCAAAACGGTGTCGAGATAGACGTGCGGGTTGAGCAGCGTCACCGCCAGTGCACTGAGCATCACCGCCCGCAGTGAGCGCACGGTCTGGTTTTCACCCTGTTGCAGGCTCTGTTTCGAAAACGCCCGGCGCAATGCCTGGCTGCCGTACCAGATCAGGAACACCGCGCCGCCCCAGCGGGCGACCGCCAGTAAGGTCGGGTTTTGCGCCAGCACCGTGGCCAGACCGAACACACCTGCCGCCACCAGCAATGCATCACAGGCGACGCACAGCGCGGCGACCGGCAGGTGATGTTCACGTCGCAGGCTCTGTGCCAGGACAAAAGCATTCTGGGTGCCGATCGCCATGATCAGTCCGAACGCCACCAGCAAACCGTTGGTATAGCTTTGCCACATGACGGTTACTCCGCGTTGGCTGCGAGATCGCGCAGCACTTGCATGGCGCGTTCGGCGTCGGCCTGACCGACGAACAAATGATCGTGGTAGTAGCCGGCAATCACGTTGCAGCTGATGCCGGCCTTGCCCAGTGCGGTGGCGAATGCGGCGGTCAGGCCGACGGCTTCCAGCGCCGAATGCACGTTCAAGGTGATCCAGGCTGCGACGTAGTCGAAGCTGAAACCGGCGCGCTCGGCGTGGGAACGTTCGAGAATTACCGTCAGGCCTTCCTGTTCGCGGAAACTGCCGACGATTTCCAGACCGCTCGGCAACTGGCCGTCGCGCAAGGTGCAGAACACGTATTCGCCGGCATTGAGCTGCGGGCTCATGCTGCGCAGCAGGGTGGTCAATGAGGTTTCGCCAGCCATGATGGTGGTCCTTGGTAAAGAGTGCTTGCTGGCTATTCTCCCGGTTGACGCGGTATAAGAAAAACCAATAGTGCTGATCGCTCATTAGGAAAACTGATGTTCGACTACAAATTGCTTTCCGCTCTGGCCGCCGTGGTCGAGCAGGCCGGATTCGAACGCGCGGCGCAGGTGTTGGGCCTTTCGCAATCGGCGATTTCCCAAAGGATCAAACTGCTGGAAGCTCGGGTCGGCCAACCGGTGCTGGTACGCGGGACACCGCCGTCGCCAACCGAAATTGGCCGGCGCCTGCTCAACCATGTGCAGCAGGTGCGCCTGCTCGAACGGGATTTGCAGACGCTGGTGCCGGCGCTGGACGAAGAAGGCCTGCCGGAGCGCCTGCGCATCGCCCTGAATGCCGACAGCCTCGCCACCTGGTGGGCCGAGGCGGTGGGCGACTTCTGCGCCGAACAACATCTATTGCTCGATCTGATCGTCGAAGACCAGACCGTCGGCCTCAAGCGCATGCGCGCCGGTGAAGTGGCCGGTTGCCTGTGCGCCAGTGAGCGTCCGGTGGCAGGCGCGCGCAGCGTGCTGCTCGGAGCGATGCGCTATCGGGCGCTGGCCAGTCCGGCGTTCATCGAGCGGCATTTTCCCGACGGCGTGCGGGCCGAACAATTGCCGCGCACCCCGGCGCTGGTGTTTGGCCCGGACGACTTTCTCCAGCATCGTTACCTCGCCTCCCTCGGCGTCGATGGCGGTTTCGAACATCACCTGTGCCCGTCGTCCGAAGGTTTCATCCGCCTGACCGAAGCCGGGCTTGGCTGGGGACTGGTGCCGGAATTGCAGGTGCGCGAGCAACTGAAGCGCGGCGTACTGCGCGAACTGTTGCCAGATAAACCGATCGACGTGCCCTTGTACTGGCATCATTGGCGCAATGGCGGTCAGTTGCTCGGGCTGTTGACCGAGCAATTGGTGCGCTCGTCGGCGCAATGGCTGGTGGCCTGAAAGCAGCTACGAGCGTCAAGCTGCAAGCGCCAAGTAAAGCGCTTGCGTACTGTATTTACCTTGCAGCTCGAAGCTCGAAGCTTGCAGCTGGTTTTGTTGGAGCTCTACATGAAAATTCTGGTCACCGGCGCAAGCGGCTTCATTGGCGGACGCTTTGCGCGTTTCGCCCTGGAGCAGGGCCTGGACGTGCGGGTCAACGGTCGCCGGGCCGAGGGCGTCGAGCATCTGGTGCGTCGCGGTGCCGAGTTCGTTCAAGGCGATTTGAGCGATCCGGATCTGGTGCGTGCGCTGTGCAGCGATGTCGAAGCCGTGGTGCATTGCGCCGGCGCGGTCGGTTTGTGGGGCCGTTATCAGGACTTCCATCAGGGCAACGTGCAAGTCACCGAAAACGTGGTCGAGGCCTGCCTGAAGCAACGGGTCCGGCGGCTGGTGCATCTGTCGTCGCCCTCGATCTACTTTGACGGTCGCGACCATCTCGGCCTGACCGAAGAGCAAGTGCCCAAGCGCTTCAAGCATCACTACGCCGCGACCAAATACCTGGCCGAGCAAAAGGTCTTCGGCGCCCAGGAATTCGGCCTCGAAACCCTCGCCCTGCGCCCGCGCTTCGTCACCGGCGCCGGCGACATGAGCATCTTCCCGCGCTTGCTGAACATGCAGCGCAAGGGCCGTCTGGTAATCATCGGCAACGGTCTGAACAAGGTCGATTTCACCAGCGTACACAACCTCAACGAGGCATTGCTCAGCAGTCTGCTGGCCGATGCCTCCGCGTTGGGCAAAGCCTACAACATCAGCAACGGCGCTCCGGTGCCGCTGTGGGATGTGGTCAATTACGTGATGCGCAAGATGGAAGTCCCACAGGTCACCAAGTACCGTTCCTACGGTCTGGCCTACAGCGTGGCGGCGCTCAACGAAGGGGTGTGCAAGCTCTGGCCCGGGCGTCCCGAGCCGACCCTGTCGCGCCTGGGCATGCAGGTGATGAACAAAAATTTCACCCTCGACATCAGTCGCGCCCGGCATTATCTGGACTACGATCCGAAAGTCAGTCTGTGGACGGCCCTCGATGAGTTCTGTGGCTGGTGGAAGGCTCAGGACATTCGTTGATACGAATCTGCCGGCCGGCACTGAACCGCGTCACGGCTTGAGGGTCAACCCCAGCGGCCGCGGGGTTTATACTTCGCGCCAATCTGCCATCACCGCGTTTCACAAAGGTTGCCTCAATGTCCATGCGTAACGATGCCCACGACGATTTCGACGATGTACCGAGCCTGCGCGCCGACACCCTCGATGACGACGATTTTCCGGTCACCGCCCGCACCACCGTGCATTCGCGCACGCCGCCGGTGGTCAAGGTCAAGGGCGCCAGCACCGGGCCGTTGTGGGCACTGGTCGGCGCATTGTTCTTCGCCTTCATTGGTCTTGCCTGGTGGAGCTTCCAGCAGATCTCGCTGATGGAGCAGCAACTGGTGGCGACCCAGGAAAGTTTCGCGCGCATCAGTGAGGAAGCGGCGGGGCGCCTGCAGGACATTTCCGGCAAAGTCGTGGCCAGCCAGACCAATGTCACCACCGACAGCGAAGCCCTGAAACAGCAGATCAAACAGCTGCAAAGCGCGCTTCAGGATCAGAGCAAACAGCAGCAGGGCGTGGCCGGGCAGGCGACGGATCTGGACAAGCGGCTGGCGCAGATGACCGCCCAGACCACTGAACAACAGAACGCCAACACTCAGTTGCAGGCCCAGGTCAAAGCCCTGAGCGCCGAACTGGCCACGCTGAAAAGCACCCCGGCCGACACCAGCAAGCTCGATGCTCAGCTCAAGAGCTTTGATGCACAGGTGAAGGGATTCGATGCGCAGTTCAAGAGCCTCGGTGCCGACATTACGGCTTTGAAAAAACAAGGTGGGTCGAACCCGGCGATCGATCGTCTGGAGCAGGAAATCGTCATCCTCAAGAGCGAGCAGGACAACCGTCCGGCCGCTGCGCAGGGCGGCACCAACACCGCCGAGTTCGATGCGTTCCGAGCGCAGATGACCCGCAACATCAACACCCTGCAAGCGCAGATCCAGAACCTGCAACAGCAACTCAACGCCCGTCCGTAAGCCTCTTGTGTGGCGAGGGCGCGAACGCCCTCGCCACAGCAACATTCAGAAGCTTTCTGAATATCCATACATGCCTTCAGGCCGTCTACGCTCTTGAAACACCAACAAGAACGAGGGATGCGTCATGGGGTTTGTGCACAAGCTGGCCTGGCTCGGCGCGGTGCTGTTGTTGAGTTTCGGTCAGGCCAATGCGGCCACCACGGAAAAAGACGACAGCAAGGCCGCCATCGCCTTGCTGGAAAAGGCGCTGGCCTATTACCACGACAACGGCGACAAGGCGTTCGCGGCGTTCAGCCGCCAGGGCGAATTCGTCGACAAGGACCGTTACGTGTTCGTGGTCGACACCAAGGGCGTGATGCTCGCCAGCGGCGGGCCTTCGTCGGCATTGATCGGTCGCGACGTCAGCGAAGTCCTCGGGCCGGACTTGCAGAAGTCCTTCAAGGACGCCTTGAAAGTGCCGGAAGGCAACGGCATCCAGCAGGCCGAATACCGCTGGCAGAACTGGTCCGACGGCAAGGTCGAGCGCAAGCACGTTTACTATCAACGCATCGGTCAGCGGATTCTGGCGGTGGGTTATTACTTGCCGCGGGCGTCGGCGGAGCAGGCAAAAGCGTTGCTCGACAAAGCGGCCAGCGATTTGACCAAGGACGAGAAGGGCACGCTGTCCGCGATCAACTCGCTCAAGGGCGGTTACCTGCAGGACGACCTGTATGTGTTCGTGGTCAATCTCAACAACCACCGCTACGTCGCCCACGGCACCAACCTGCGGCTGATCAACACCGATTTCGCCAAGGTCGACGACCCGGAAGGCAAACCGGTGGGCGAGCCGATTCTGTCGTTGATCGGCAAACAGGATGAGGGCGAGTATGAATACCGCTGGAAAAATCCGGTGACCGGCAAGGTCGAGAACAAACATGCCTACCTGAAGAAGGTCGGGAATTTCCTGGTGGCGGTCGGTTATTACAGTGCTTGAATGCACTTCCCCTGTGGGAGCGAGCTTGCTCGCGATAGCAATGTAGCAGTGACGCAAATGTCGACTGATCAACCGCAATCGCGAGCAAGCTCGCTCCCACAGGTCATACGGTGTTCTACAGTCAGCGGGCGCCGTGCTCACGGCCCCGCAGCAACCGGTTGGGCATCGCAATCGCCGCCGCCAGCCCGAGCAGAGACACCGCCGCACTGACCATCAGCAAATGCCGGAACGTCACCAGCAGCTCAGCGCGCAAGGCATTCTGCGCATCGCCGGGCGCCGCGTTCAGGCCATCGAGCAGCACGTTGCCGGAATGCCCTTCACTCATCAGCGAGCTGCCGGTCAGGTGGGCGAAACTGGAGTCCTGCAACAATGCCAGCAACAGTGCCGACATCAACGCCACACCCACCGCGCCGCCCAAAGAGCGGAAGAGGTTGGTGGTGCTGGTGGCGACGCCGATGTCCTTTTGCTCGACCGAGTTCTGCGTACCCACCAGCGAAGTCGGGAACTGCATGCCACCGGCGATCCCGCTGAGCAGCATGAACAGGCTGCTGAGCAGCGTCGCATCAGGCGGGCTGAAGGCCATGCCAAGGATCGAGATCGGCATCAGCAGCGCACCGGTCAGAATCTGCGGTTTGTAGCGCCCGGTGATCGAGGTGCGACGTCCGGCGAAATACGCGCCGATCGGCAAACCCATCGCCAGCGGCAGCAAGTGCAGCGCAGCGCTGTCGGCCCCGGCGCCGGTCACGCTCTGAAAGCGCAGCGGCATCAGCACGATCAGGGAAATCGCCTGGAAGCTGCAAAAGAAAATCGTGCACCAGCACAGCAGGGCGCTGCGGTTGGTGAACAGGTGCATCGGCAGCAACGGCTCCCGGGCGCGCCGCTCATGCCAGACGAACACCGCAAGCACCGCCACCGCACAAGCGAACAGCCCGAGCACTTCGCTGCTGCGCCACGCATGGCCCTGGCCGACCTGAGTGATCGCCAGCAACAGCGCCGTCAGGCCGATGATCATCAGCAGCGTGCCGAGGTAATCGATGATTGGTTTGCGTTGGGGAATCGGCAGGCCGATCAGGTTGCGTCGCGCCACCCAGTAAGCGCCAAGGCCCAGCGGCAGGTTGATCAGGAACACCCAGCGCCACGACAGGTACTCGGTCATGTAACCGCCGAGCACCGGACCGGCGACGCTGGCCACCGCATACATGCTGCTGAAATAGCCCTGATAGCGCCCGCGCTCCCGAGGCGGCACGATATCGCCGATGATCGCCTGGCTCACCGAAATCATCCCGCCGGCACCGATGCCCTGGAAAATCCGCGCCAGCACCAGTTGCTCCATGCTCTGGGCCATGCCGCAGAACAGCGAGGCGAGGGTGAACAGGCCCATGCCGAACAGCATCAGTTTGCGCCGCCCGTACAGGTCACCGAGCTTGCCGTAGATCGGCACCGCGACGGTCATCGCCACCATGTAGCCGGAAATCACCCAGGCCAGCAGGCTGACGTCCTTGAACTGGGCGGAGATGGCCGGCATGGAAACGGCGACGATGGTCTGGTCCAGCGCACCGAGAAAGATCGCCATCATCAGCGCGACCAGCACGCTGCGAATGGCCGGTTTGGGCGTTTCGGGATGGTTGAGATTGGTCACGGGCGAACCTGCGGGCAGTGATTGACCCGCAGTGCCACGGCGAGCGGGTGAGTGCTCGCCAGTGTAAGTCGGTAGCAGGCTATTCGATAGCCTCATAAGGAAGCCCGACGTAATTTTCTGCAATGGTTTTTTGACCGGCCTCCGAGCTGACAAAGTAGTCCAGTTCCGAAGCGCAGATCCGCTGGCTGAAATCATCATGCTCGTCGAAGCGGTGCAGCATCGAAGTCATCCACCAGGAAAACCGCTCGGCTTTCCACACCCGGCGCAGGCAGATCTGCGAGTATTTCTCCAGCAAGTCAGTGCGACCTTCGCGGTAAACCTTCAGCAGAATCCTGAACAGCGTGCTGACATCACTGGCCGCCAGATTCAAGCCCTTGGCACCGGTCGGCGGAACGATGTGCGCCGCATCCCCGACCAGAAACATCCGCCCGTATTGCATCGGCTCGACCACAAAACTGCGCAGCGGCGCGATGCTCTTTTCAATCGACGGACCGGTCACCAGTTTCTGCGCCAGATCCTCCGGCAGACGATTGCGCAGCTCGTCCCAGAAACGCTGATCCGACCAGTCGTCAACGTTTTCCTCGGCCGGCACTTGCAGGTAATAACGGGTGCGGGTCGCCGAGCGCATGCTGCACAGGGCGAAGCCGCGCTCGTGGCGGGCGTAGACCAGTTCATCATGAATCGGTGGTGTGTCGGCGAGAATCCCCAGCCAGCCGAACGGATACACCCGTTCGAAGACTTTCAGGCAGTCCTCGGGAATCGACTGCCGGGCCACGCCGTGGAAACCGTCGCAACCGGCGATGTAATCGCAATCGACACGCCAAGTTTCGCCGTCCTTTTCGAAGGTGACATAGGCTTCGTCGCTTTTCATGCCACAGGGAACGACATGGCTGGCTTCATAGATTGTCTGCCCACCGGTCTCCCGACGAGCGGCCATCAGGTCGCGGGTGACCTCGGTCTGGCCATAGACCATCACGGTTTTTCCACCGGTCAGGGCTTGCAGGTCGATGTGGATCCGGCGCCCGTCGAGGGCCAGTTCGAAACCACCGTGCACCAGACCTTCGGCGTCCATCCGCTGACCTACGCCAGCCTCGCGCAACAGCTCTACCATGCCTTGTTCAAGCACGCCGGCGCGGATTCGGCCGAGCACATAGTCAGGTGTCTGGCGCTCCAGAATCAGAGTGTCGATGCCGGCGTTGTGCAGCAGTTGGCCGAGCAATAATCCGGACGGACCGGCGCCGATGATGGCGACTTGGGTTTTCAGCGTTTTCATTGTTTTTATGACTCGCAAGCTTCACGCGACAACGGCCGGTGAATGATTTTCAGGATTCGAGTGCTTGCATTTTTCCCTTGCGGGTCTGTCAATTGAAGGTGAAAACTGAGCCGATACCTGTACATTCTGCCAATCGGTGCGATTATCGCCCGCAAACCTCGAGGCCTGGATTGAAGTGATGAACAAGCCTGACCTGCCTTCGATTCCGGTGTTCAAGCTCTACGGTGAAAGCCTGGACTGGCCGACCCCTGACTTGCTGCACTGTGAAACCATTTCCAAACGCAGCCGCGAACACCAATGGGAAATCAAACCCCACCGCCACGCCGATTTGTGCCAGTTGCTCTTCGTATTCAAAGGTCAGGCAGAGCTTGAAATCGAAGGCCAACGCACGCAACTGAACGAAGCCGCGATCCAGATCCTGCCGCCGTTATCGGTGCATGGATTCCGTTTTTCCGAGGACGTCGAAGGATTTGTCGTCACCCTCGCCACACCGTTGATCAACCATTTGCAGGCGCAACTGGGCAGCGCGGTGCAGGCCCTGGCCCAGGCCGAAAGTTATCCGGCGGGCAAGGACGCGGAGTACCTCAACAGTCTGTTCGCCGCGTTGCAGGCCGAGTACAACGGCCATCAACCGGCGCGGGAAATGCTCATGCATTCGCTGGTCAGTGTGATCATGGTCTGGGTCAGCCGTCAGGCGATTCACCGTCACAACGCCACGCAACGTCCGCAGCGTCAGCGCGAATACCTCAACGGGTTCATTCAGCTGGTGGAAGAAACCTACCGCCAGCACGTCAAGGTCGAAGACTTGGCCCATCGTCTGGGGATTTCCGTCTCGCACCTCAACGGCACCTGCCGTGAACTGGCGGGGCAGCCGGCGTTGCAGATCATGCACGAGCGTCAATTGCTGGAAGCCAAGCGTCTGCTGACTTACACCAGCATGACCATTTACGAGATGTCCGAGGTGTTGGGGTTTTCCGATCCGACCAACTTCACGCGCCTGTTCCGGCGCCGGGTGGGGATCTCGCCAAAAGCGTTCCGCGACCGCTTGAAGGCCGAGCAGAACGACGACGCCTGAACCGTGTATCAGCGCAGGGCGTTGAGGGTGGCGTTGTGAGGGATGCAGCGCTCGAAGTTGCAGCTCGCGTACTCACGGGGCAGTTGCCGCAACTGCTCCACGCGCCACGCCGCGGTGCCGTACAGCGCCAGCGTGGCCGCGCAGGTGATGAAAATCGCGAGGTATCTTCTTGTTCTGGTGTTCATGGCGTTGACCTCTGAACGAATACCCTTGGGTACTACTTTCAGCATAGGCCAGAGGGGAGCAGCTGCAAGCTTCGAGCTTCAAGATTGAAGCTTCAAGATTGACGCAGGCTCTCCGCTCTCCGCTTGGAGCTCTCCGCTTGCAGCTTGCAGCTTGCAGCTTAAAGCTGATCCCACTGCGGGTTTTCGGGAAAACGCTGCACCAGAAAATCCAGCATGCAGCGCAGCGCCGCCGGCATGTGCTTGCGCGAGGCATAGACGGCGTAGATGTTCATCTGCCGAGGCTCGGCGTGGGGCAGCAGGCGAACCAGTTCACCGCTGTGCACATGCACCCCGGCCTGATAGGTCGGCAGCATCGCGACCCCGGCGCCGGCCAGAGTCGCGCGCAGCAGGGTGCTGGCCTCGTTGGCGCTGATGTTGCCCTGCACCGGCACCGAAACCGGTTCGCCATCTTCCTCGAAATGCCACAGGCTCTTGCCGAAATAGGAATGGGTCAGGCAGTTGTGCCGACTCAGATCTTCTACGCGCTGCGGCTGCGGATGCTCCTGCAGATAGGCGGGCGCCGCGCAGACCACCGAACGGCAGACCGTCAGTCGCCGGGCGATCAGGTTGGGATCGAGATCGTTGCTGGTGCGGATCGCCAGGTCGATGCGCTCGTCCACCAGGTTCACGGTGCGATCGAGCATTTGCAGGTCGATGTTCACCCCCGGATATGCTTTGACGAACGCCGCCATGGCATCGGCCAGTTGCGCCTGGCCGAACGAGGTACTGACGCTGATCCGCAGCAAACCCCGTGGCGCATCGGCAGGTTCGCTGACGGCGGCCTGCATGTCGCCGGACAGCTCCAGCATTTGCCGGCAGCGCGGCAGGATCTCGTTGCCGGCGGCGGTCAGGCTCAACTTGCGCGTGGTGCGGTGCATCAGGCGCGCGCCGACCCAGTCTTCCAGTTCCGCCAGATAGCGCGACACCACCGGCCGTGACAGGTCCAGGTGATCGGCCGCCGCCGACTGGCTGCCCAGATCCACCACCGTGACAAACACCCGCATTGCTTGGAGACGATCCATGATTTGCCCGCTTTCAGAAACAAACTATGTTCAAGCATCGCATTTTTTGTAACGAGTCTGGCAACTAAGCTCTGTCCCCATCGCCAAGCACGGCATTCGAACAGCGGAGCAACCCATGATCGGCTTCACCACCCTCAAGCGCGTTTTACTGGCCACCGCCACCCTCGGCTTTGCTGCCCACGCAGCGGCTGCGAACCTGACCCTCGATGTCTACAACCCGGGCACCCATGCGATCTTCCCGGTGACCTCGGTGCTGGTCAGCGGCGAGAAGGACGCGATTCTGGTGGACGCGCAGTTCGGCAAATCCCAGGCTGAGCAAGTGGTGGAAAAGATCCGCGCCAGCGGCAAGCAACTGACCACCATCTACATCAGCCACGGTGACCCGGATTACTACTTCGGTCTCGACACCCTGACCAAAGCCTTTCCGGATGCCAAGGTGCTGGCTTCGCAACCCACCGTTGATCACATCAAGAAAACCGTCGACGGCAAACTCGCCTTCTGGGGCCCGAAAATGGGCGCCGACGTGCCGGCCAAAACCATCGTGCCGGGCGTGCTCAAGGGCGACAGCCTGATGCTCGAAGGTCAGAAATTGCAGGTGGTTGGTCTGGAAGGCAAGCAGCCGGATCGCAGCTTCGTGTGGATTCCGTCGCTGAAAGCCGTGGTCGGCGGTGTGGTTGTCGCCGAGAACATCCACGTGTGGATGGCCGACACCCAGACTGCGCAATCCCACGCCGACTGGCTGGAAACCCTGCACTCGATCGAAACCCTGAAACCGAAAACCGTGGTGCCCGGTCACTATCTGGGTGACAGCGCCCGTTCGCTGGCGGCCGTGAAATTCACCGCCGACTACATCAAGGCGTTCGATGCCGAAACCGCCAAGGCCAAGGACTCTGCCGCGCTGATCGCCGCGATGAAAAAACGCTACCCGACACTGGGCGAAGAAAGCTCGCTGGAGCTGAGCGCCAAAGTCGCCAAGGGCGAAATGCAGTGGTAACCCGATTCTGAAAAACGCAGCACTCTCAAGCCAACTGGAGAATGTCATGAGCAAGATCGCAATCATTGGTGCCACCGGCCGTGCCGGCAGCCAACTGCTGGAAGAAGCCCTGCGTCGCGGCCATAGCGTCACCGCCATCGCCCGTGATACCTCGAAGATCGGCGCCCGCGCCGGTGTGCTCAGCAAGAATGTCGACGTGCTGGACGCCGCCGCGTTGCAGGACGCCGTCGCCGGTCACGATGTGGTGATCAGCGCAGCGCATTTCGCCACGGTGCCGGCCAGCGCGCTGATCGGCCCGGTGAAACAGGCCGGGGTGAAACGTCTGCTGGTTGTGGGCGGTGCCGGTTCGCTGTTGCTGCCGGACGGCACCCGCGTGATCGACAGCGCCGGTTTCCCGGCCGAGTACAAGGCTGAGGCCAGCGCCGGTGCGGCGTTCCTTGATGCCTTGCGTCAGGAAAAGGAACTGGACTGGACGTTCCTGTCGCCGTCGGCGCTGTTCTTCGAAGGCGAGCGCACCGGCAAGTTCCGCGTCGGCAAGGATGACTTACTGGTGAGTGCTGAAGGTCAGAGCTCGATCAGCTTTGCCGACTATGCGATTGCGTTGATCGACGAAGTGGAAACGCCGAAGCATTCGCGTCAGCGGTTTACTGTCGGTTATTAAGTACTGAAAAGCCCCTCACCCCAGCCCTCTCCCGGAGGGAGAGGGAGCCGATCGTGGGATGCTTGAAAATTACGCCGACTTGAACGGGATGTATTGAATCCATAATCGCCCAGATTTTTCAGGTCGATGTATTACGTAAGACACCTCGGTCAGTTCCCTCTCCCTCCGGGAGAGGGTTAGGGTGAGGGCAAGGCCTCACCGCGTATGAGCCTGCTCAACCAACCACCCCATCAACTCCTGCAATTTCGCCGAAGGCTCCGACGCCGGCGCGACGATGTAATAGCCCAATCCCGTCTTCACCTTCAGATCGAACGGCATCACCAGTCGCCCGGCGTTCAAGTCGTCGCCGATCAGTGACCAGTCGCCGATCGCCACCCCCGTCCCGTGGGACGCCATCGACATCGCCTGATCCAGCGTTTCGAAATGCTGACCGCTGGCGATATTGCTCAAGTGCAGTTCGGCGGCTTCGAGCCAGAGTGTCCAGTCGTCATCCGTGTGAGTCGGGTGCAGCAGCAGATGCTGTTGCAGATCTGCCGGTGTGAGCAGGGCCGGCCCACCGTTGAGCAGTGTCGGCGAGCAGACCGGCGTCAGTTGCTCATCGAACAGATGCAGGGTCGCGGGTGAGTCGTGGGGCGCGGTGCCGTAGATCACCGCCGCGTCGAATTGCTCGCGATGAAAGTCCACCCCGTGTTGCAACGACGCCGTGAGTTTCACCGGCACGTCCGGGCGCTCGCGCTGCCATTGCAACAGCCGTGGCAGCAACCAGCGCATCACGCAGCTCGGGGCCTTGAGTTGCAGGGTTTCGCGTTTGGCGCCGATCTGCTCCACCGAATCGCCGATCAGGCTGAACACCTGCTGCACCCGTGGCAGCCATTCGCGACCTTCGGCCGTCAGCTCCAGGCCCCGGGCCAGGCGAATGAACAGCTCATAACCCAGATGTTCCTCAAGCCCGGCGATCTGCCGGCTCACCGCACCCTGGGTGATGTGCAACTGCTCGGCGGCCCGGGTGAAGTTGCAGCACTGCGCGGTAATCAGAAACGTGTGCAGGGCGGGCAGGGGAGGCAGTCGTTTCATGTGGATCCAAGGTATGACGTGAGGACATGGCTAGTATGAGCTTTTATCGATTGTTGCGGCTACGGGTCGCCCGTTTCAATGAGGCCAATCACCGGTTCCTTTAAAGCCCGGTGCCTCAACGAACAAGAAGGGCAAAGACATGGCGACGTGTGGCGAAGTACTGGTCAAGTTACTCGAAGATTATGGGGTCGAGCAGGTGTTCGGCATTCCCGGGGTGCATACCGTGGAGCTGTATCGCGGGCTGGCCCGTTCGAGCATCAACCACGTCACCCCGCGCCACGAGCAGGGCGCCGGCTTCATGGCCGACGGTTATGCCCGCACCAGCGGCAAACCGGGTGTGTGCTTCATCATCACAGGTCCAGGCATGACCAACATCACCACCGCCATGGGCCAGGCGTACGCCGATTCGATCCCGATGCTGGTGATCTCCAGCGTGCAGTCGCGCAGCCAACTGGGCGGCGGTCGCGGCAAGCTGCATGAACTGCCGAACCAGAGCGCATTGGTCGGCGGCGTGGCGGCGTTCTCCCACACCCTGATGTCGGCGTCCGAATTGCCGGGCGTACTGGCCCGTGCGTTTGCGCTGTTCCAGGCCGGGCGTCCGCGTCCGGTGCACATCGAAATTCCGCTGGACGTGCTGGTCGAAGAAGCCGACGAACTGCTGACCAGCGTGCCGGTCAACATCGACCGCGCCGGTGCTGCGCCGGCCGCCGTGAGCCGCATGACTGAACTGCTGGCCGGCGCCCAGCGTCCGCTGATCCTCGCCGGCGGCGGCGCCATCGATGCGGCTGTCGAACTCACCGAACTGGCTGAGTTGCTCGACGCACCGGTGGCCCTGACCATCAACGCCAAAGGCATGCTGCCATCCAGCCATCCTCTGCTGATCGGATCGACCCAGAGCCTGGTGGCGACTCGCGCTCTGGTGGCCGAGGCCGACGTGGTGCTGGCGATCGGCACCGAACTGGCGGAAACCGACTACGACGTCACCTTCGCCGGTGGTTTCGAAATCCCCGGCAAGTTGCTGCGCGTCGATATCGATCCCGACCAGACCGTGCGCAATTACCCGCCTCACGTGGCGCTGGTGGCCGACTCGCGCAACGCTGCGCAAGCATTGCTGAGCGCGCTGTCGCACAAACCGCTGGCCGAGCGCCGCAACGATTGGGGTCAGGTACGCGCCGCGCGTCTGCGTGAAGACCTGGCCGCGACCTGGGATGCCCCGACGCTGGCCCAGACCCGTTTCCTCGAAACCGTGCTGCACGAATTGCCGAGCGCAGTGTTCGTCGGTGACTCCACGCAACCGGTGTACACCGGCAACCTGACGTTCAACCCGGAGCGCCCGCGCCGCTGGTTCAACTCGTCCACCGGTTACGGCACCCTCGGTTACGCCTTGCCGGCGGCGATCGGCGCGTGGCTCGGTGGCAACCTCGAACACGGCGCACGTCCGCCGGTGGTGTGCCTGATCGGCGACGGCGGTCTGCAATTCACCCTGCCGGAACTGGCCAGCGCCGTCGAAGCGCGCACCCCGGTAATCATCCTGCTGTGGAATAACCAGGGTTACGAAGAGATCAAGAAATACATGGTCAACCGCGCCATCGAGCCGGTGGGCGTGGATATCTATACCCCGGATTTCATCGGTGTGGCCAAGGCACTGGGTTGCGCAGCAGAAGCGATCAGCTCGGCCGAACACCTGCGCGGTGCACTGCGCGCCGCCACCGATCGTCAGGGCCCGACCCTGATCGAAATCGACCAGACCCAATGGATGAAGGCGGTGGCCCAATGATGAATTTCCCGACCACACTCGACGGCCTGTACATCAACGGCCAATGGTCCGCCGGCCGCGAACACCTGCGCGTGATCAACCCGGCCACCGAAGCGCTGCTGACCACGGTCAATGGCGGTGACGAAAGCGCCGTCAACCAAGCGGTAGCGGCGGCGACCGAAGCCTTCAAGGGCTGGTCGAAAACCACCGGTGCCGAGCGCGGCGCGATCCTGCGCAACATCGCAAATGGCGTGCGCAACGGTCGCGAACATCTGATGAAGTTGCAGTCGAGCAACAACGGCAAACCGCAGTTCGAAGCGGGTATTGATGTCGACGACGTGATCGCCACCTTCGAGTACTACGCCGAACTCGCCGAAGGCCTCGACGCCAGACTCGACAGCGACGTTCCGCTGCCCAGCGACGATTTCAGCGCACGTCTGCGCCGCGAGCCGTGCGGTGTTGTCGGGCTTATCGTGCCGTGGAATTTCCCGATGGTCACCACCGCATGGAAACTCGCGCCAGCTCTCGCCGCCGGTTGCTGCGTGGTGCTCAAACCGTCGGAAGTCACACCGCTGCCGGAGCTGGAACTGGCGACCATCATTGCCGAATCCGGTCTGCCAAAAGGCGTGTTCAACCTGGTGTGCGGCACCGGTCTGGCAGTCGGCGCGCCGCTGTCGGCGGACCCGCGCATCGCCAAGATTTCCTTCACCGGCAGTAACGCCGTGGGTGTGCAGGTGATGCAGCGCGCCGCTGAAACCGTGAAGGGCGTGAGCCTGGAACTGGGCGGCAAATCCTCGCTGCTGATTCTGGAAGATGCCGACCTTGATCTGGCGGTGGAACTGGCCTGCGGTGGCGGTTTCTTCAACGCCGGGCAGATGTGTTCGGCCACCAGCCGAGTGCTGGTGGCCGATGAAATTGCCGATGAATTCCTGATTCGTCTGAAGGCCCGCGCGGAAAAAATCCGGGTGGCCGATCCGTTCGATCCTGAAGTCGAGATGGGCGCACTGGTCAATCAGGCGCAGTACCAGCGTGTGCTCGGTCATATCGACCGTGGTCTGAGTGCCGGGGCCAAGCTGATCTGTGGTGGCAATCGTCCCGCCGATCTGCCGCGCGGATATTTCTTGCAGCCGACGATCTTCACCGAAGTGCCCCTCGACAGTGCGCTGTGGTGTGAAGAGATTTTCGGGCCGGTGATCTGCGTGCGCAGTTTCGCTTCGGAAGCGGAGGCGATTGCCCTGGCCAACGACAGTCAGTTCGGGCTGGTCGCCAGCGTCGTCACGCGCAATGCCGAGACCGCGGATCGGGTCGCCAACGCCTTGCAGGCGGGGCTGGTGTGGCTCAACGCGCCGCAGGTGATCTTCCCGCAGACGGCGTGGGGCGGCTACAAACAGAGCAGCATCGGCCGCGAATTGGGGCCATGGGGCCTGGCGGCATTTCAGGAAATAAAGCACGTGATCCGCGCGCTCTGAATGCCCGAAAAAGGTCAGCGCATGCCTCGCAACGAGGCATGCGCCGGCGTCATGGCTCCAATGAGTTTTTATCGATAGTCAGGTGTTTTGCACGACCTCAGGATGAACCCGCAGACCACGCTCAAGCCCTTTGAAACCGGGCGCTTGAGCAATTCCGGTCAGGCAGATGCAAGGGTTGCGATCAGTCTCATACTTACAAAAAAAATGGGAGTCCTAAATGGGCGAGCACGATCTGAACAGGCGTCAATTCATCAAAACCGTCGGCGTGGCCTCGGTGGCTGCGGCGGCCATGAGCATGCCCTTCATCCGGGCCAGTGCCAGCGACACCCGTTTTGCCGGCAAGACCCTGCGCCTGTTGACCTGGTCCGATGACACGGGCCTGGCTGCGCTGCGCAATATCGCTGCAACGTTCGAAGCCAAGACCGGCGCCAAAGTGATTGCCGACCGCACCGGCAGCACCTCGGAAATGGTCGCCAAACTCAAGGCCGGCGGTGACCGTCCGCAGTACGACATCATCACCCTGGCTGGCGTTGGTGCCGAAGGTCTGGCCGCTGCCGGACTGCTGGAAAAACCCGATCTCAACCGCATTCCCAATCTGGTGGACGTCCCGGAAAAATACCGCACCGGGGCCAACGGTCACGGCATCGGCTACCTGCTGTGGTGCAACAGTCTGGTCTACAGCACTCGCACCCAGACCACCGCGCCGGACAGTTACGCCGCACTGTGGGACGCCGATCTGGCACCGAACATTTTCCTGCCGCCGCCGAACTGGACCGAGGCGATGGACCTGATCATCATCGCCGCCAAACTGGCCGGTGGTGACGAGCACAACATCGAACCGGGCTTCAAGAAACTCGCGGAGCTGAAAGACCGCGTGGTGACCCTGGGCGAAAACCCCAACCAGATCGCCGAGCTGTTCCGCACCGGTTCCCTGGACATGGGCGGCCTGTATGCCCCGGCGTTTTTCCCCAAGCAGATCCGCGACCCGAACTATGGCCTCGGCGCCACGTTCGGCATGAAGGAAGGTTTCTACACCGACCTGATGCTTTCGGTGATGCCGAAGAACCGTCCGGGCGACACCGACCTGGCTTACGCCTTCATCGACCACTCTCTCGATCCGCTGGTGCAGGGCAAGATGGCCGAAGACATCTTCAACGGCCCGGTCAATGCCAAGGCGATCATCTCCGCCGAAGCGCGC
Organism: Pseudomonas sp. CH235; assembly: GCF_004368175.1. Lineage (NCBI taxonomy): Bacteria > Pseudomonadati > Pseudomonadota > Gammaproteobacteria > Pseudomonadales > Pseudomonadaceae > Pseudomonas > Pseudomonas sp. CH235. The sequence continues at coordinate 84,939 of NZ_RRZJ01000002.1, read as the reverse complement.
AAGAGCCCGTTCATCCTCACGCCGGAGCAGATCGCGGAGAAGGCGATCATGCACGACAACGCCTTCCTGGCGACCGTGCATGACCAGTGGATTCGTCGCTACACGGAAATCTTTTCTTCCTGATCGAGTGATGGACGCAGGTTCTTCAAACACCGAAGTACCTGTGGGAGCGAGCTTGCTCGCGATTGCGGACTGACATTCACCGACAGTGTCGACTGACAGATTGCTATCGCGAGCAAGCTCGCTCCCACAGATTTCTCGGTGGATTTGAAGGCAGTGTCTGTCAGTTGTTTTTCCATTGACGAGATCATTGCTATGGAACATCAATCCCTGACCCAACCGGTCGGCGCGGGTGACGCGCGCCCGGCGCGCGGTGTTTCGCCGACCGCGCGGGCGTGGTTTTTCCTCACGCCGTCGATGCTGTTTCTCGGCGTGCTGATTGCCGCCAGCCTGCTGGTGCTGCGCATGAGTGTCGGTACCAAGGGTGCGGAGTGGTCCGGTTTCAGCCTGACCAGTTACGCCCAGTTGCTCGAACCCTACTACCTCAAATCGTTGCTGCTGACCTTGCGTCTGGCGCTGATCAGCGCGGTGATCGCCGTGGTGCTGGCGATCCCGGTGGCGTACACCATGTCGCGCCTGACTTCGCCATTCGTGCGACGGATTTTTCTGGCGGCGGTGCTGCTGCCGCTGCTGGTCAACCTGCTGCTGCAAAGCTATGGCTGGCTGGTGATCCTCGGCCCTGGCGGCATGCTCAACCAGACCCTGATGGGCCTCGGTCTGATCAAGCGTCCGATCATGTTGCTGTACAACCAGAACGGCGTGTTGATGGGCCTGGTGCAGACCGCGTTCCCGCTGGCTGTGCTGCCGATTGCCAGCGCCATGCGCGGTGTTGCTCGCAGCTATGAAGAAGCCGCCGCGACCCTCGGTGCCAGCCGCTTTCAAGTGTTCCGTCAGGTGGTGTTGCCGATGAGTCTGCCGGGGATCATCACCGGCGCGACCCTGGTGTTCGCCTACAACGCCAGCAGCTTCGTGGTGCCGCTTTTGCTCGGCGGTCGGCGCGTGCCGATGCTCGCGGTGATGGTGCATGACCAGATCGCCCCGCTGATGAACTGGCCCGCCGCATCCGCCGCCGGTGTGGTGCTGATCGTCACCACGCTCGCCATCATGACCTTGTCCGAATACATCACCGGCCGCCGTCGCCGTCTGCTGGAGGCTTCGCAATGAGTGCCCTGATCAAGAAGCGTCAGTCGCTGTTGCCGGGCGATACCGGCAAGTTCGCCGGCATTCTTTCCGGGATCATTTTGTTCCTGGCCGTGTTGCCGATCCTGACCATGATCGTGATGTCGTTCAGCGGCGCGTCGAACCTCGACTTCCCGCCGAGCAGCTACAGCCTGCAGTGGTACAAAGCGGCGTGGCACACCTTCGTTTCGCCCGATGCCAGCGATGTGCTGAGCCTCGGCCAGGCCATGGGCACCAGTTTGCTGGTGTCATGCCTGACGATGATTTTCGCCACGCTGATCGCGGTGCCGGCGGCCTACGCGCTGACCCGTTGCGAGTTCCGTGGCAAGGGTGTGGCGCTGCAGCTGATGTCGCTGCCGCTGGTGTTCCCGATGGTGGTGCTGGGGCTGGCGTTGCTGCTGGTGTTCGACAGCCTGCCGTTCCACATGACCACCTCGCGGCTGGTGATCGCCCACGTGATTCTGGCGCTGCCTTTCGTGGTGAAGAACTGCACGGCGGCCATGCTTTCCATCGGCAGCGAAGTCGAAGAGGCGGCGCAGATGCTCGGCGCTTCGCCGTTGCGGGCCATCGTCGATGTGGTGGTGCCGTTGATGAAATCGGGGATTCTGGCGGGGATGCTGCTGGCGTTCATCGTCTCGTTCAACGAATTCACCGTGACCTATTTCCTCTACACCATCGACGTCATGACCGTGCCGATCTGGATGTACAGCCGCACCGTGTCTTCGCTCGACCCAACCGTGTTCTCGTTTGCCGTGCTGATCGTGCTGATCGACTTCGTCCTGATCTGGGCGCTGGAGAAGCTGGTCGGTGAGGGCGGCGTTTCGTTCTGATTTCTTGAGGTGATTTATGTCTGGTCTGATTCTGGAAAACGTCGAGAAACACTACGGCTCGGCCTGCGCGGTAAAAGACGTCAACCTGCATTTGCCCGAGGGCAAACTGGTGTGCTTCCTCGGCCCGTCGGGCTGCGGCAAGACCACGTTGCTGCGCATGATCGCCGGGCTGGAAACCCTCACCGGCGGCGAGATCCGCCTGGACGGCGAGGACATCGGCCACACCCCGGCGCATCTGCGCAACTTCGGCATGGTGTTTCAGTCGCTGGCGCTGTTCCCGCACATGACCGTGGGCGAGAACATCGCCTATCCGCTGAAACTGCGCGGTGTGAGCAAGGCTGATCAACAGGCGCGGGTGGTGGAGTTGCTGGAGCTGATCCAGTTGCAACCGATGATTGATCGTCCGGTGGCGAAACTGTCCGGTGGCCAGCGTCAGCGAGTGGCGATTGCCCGGGCGATTGCCTCGCATCCGAAAATCCTTCTGCTCGACGAACCGCTGTCGGCGCTGGACGCCAAGTTGCGCGAGTCGATGCAGGTGGAAATCCGTCAGCTGCAACAACGCCTGAACATCACCACCATCATGGTGACCCACGATCAGCGTGAAGCCATGACCATGGCAGACATTGTGGTGGTCCTCGGTGAGCATCGGGTGCAGCAGGTGGGGACGCCGATTGAAATCTATCGGCACCCGGCCAACGAATTCGTCGCGGACTTTATCGGCTCGGGGAATATTTTCCCGGCCACCGCACTGGGCGATGGCAAGGTCGTGCTGCCGGGCGGCGATGCCCTGCAAGTGCCGATCTGCAGCAGCATCGTAGTCGGGCAGAAAGTGAAGATGCTGATTCGTCCCGAAGACCTGCAACTGTCGGCGCCCCAGGCCACGGCGGGCAATCGCCTGCTGGGCAAGGTGACGTTTGTGCGCGACATCGGCGCGACCATCGAGACTACGGTGGAGTGTTCCGGCGTGACGTTTACGGCGCTGAGTACGCCGTGTCAGGGCTTCGGTCTGGGGATCGGGCATCCGGTGTCGGTGACGTTGCCGAGTGAGGCGTGTCGGGTGCTCGGCGCCTGATCAGACACTCAATCGCAGGCGCGCCAGATCCCGCAACGGCGGCGCGCCAAACAACCGGCTGTACTCGCGACTGAACTGCGACGGACTTTCATACCCCACCCGATACCCCGCCGCCGACGCTTCCAGCCCTTCAGCCAGCATCAAACGCCGCGCCTCCTGCAGGCGCAGCTGCTTCTGATACTGCAACGGACTCATCGCCGTCATCGCCTTGAAACGGTGATGCAGGGTCGAGACGCTGAGGTTCACTTCCTTCGCCAGATCATCGATGCGCAGCGGCTGTTCGAAGTTGCCGTTGAGCCATTTGATCGCCTGGCTGATGCGGTGGCTCTGGCTGTTGGCGATGGCGATTTCGTACAGCCGATGGCCCTGCGGACTGCGCAGCAGGCGATAGAGAATCTCCCGGCGGATCAGCGGCGCGAGCATGGCGATGTCTTTCGGCGCGTCGAGCAGGCGGGCCAGACGCAGCACCGCATCGAGCATGGCGCTGTCGATCTTCTCCACATACAAACCGCGTCCGGTCGGACGGGTCGGCACGCCCATCGGGCCGGCATCGGCGATCAGCGCGGTGATTTCCGCAGGATCAATGTCCAGGCGCACGGCGAGGATCGGCTCTTCGGGCGAGACATTCACCACCCGACCACTCAACGGCATCGAGACCGATACCACCAGGTAATTAAGCGGGTCGTAATTGAAGAATTCGTCCGCCAGCCGTACCTCTTTGCGACCCTGGGCCATGATGCACAGCGCCGGTTGCGCGAGCACCGGGGCGAAGTCATGGGACTGGGTGTGGCGCGACATGAACAGCGAGCCGACGGCAGTGGCATAACTGCCATCTTCGGATGTGTTGCGGCGAATGATGGCCGCCAGTTCCGCGCGCTGCTTTTCCATGTCGGCATCGGGCGGCGCCTGAAAACGATCGAACGACGTCATGCACAGCCTCCTCGGCAAGGGATGGAATGGGAGCAGAGCATAAGTTTGTGCAAGCGCAAGCGGTAGACACATCCTGCGAAATGCTTGCCTGATCCTGCATGGGTTTGTTGACTCGTCCAGCCATAGCAGGACGCAGATCGTCAGAGTTGCCCGAAACCGGTGTGACAGGACGGTGACAGCAATTCACGACTTGTTACAGGTCTGCACGACAGTCTCGCAGGATTGTGCAACGCGACGGCAGGAATCGACTAACGGCGAGCCGTGCCCGGCCCTTAACCTTGGATCCTGTCGCAGCCCGTCCCCGGCTGCCACGCGACTCCCTGGGAGGGTTGAACATGTCCAAGCAGATTCCCGTCAGTCATATGGCCTTCGTTCGAGCGCGCGCCGGACGCTCGGCGGAACTCGGCATGCGCCTGAGCGCCCTGATCGAACCGTCCCGTGCCGCCCCCGGTTGCCTGAGCTTCGCCTTGCAGCATTCGCAATGTGATCCGGAGTTGTGGCTGGTCTCCGGTTTCTGGAACAACCAGCAATCGATGACCGCGTATTTCAGCAGCCCGTCGATGGAAATCTTTGCCGAGCTGGTGCAGGACCTGGTGGTCAACAGCCTGGATTTCCACACCTTCAAGGAAGTCTCGGCCGCACAGGCCGTAGGGCAATGCACTGCGCCGATACACAAACTCGCCGGTTGAATGTTTAATGTCGGGCTTATCCGATTGAGCCAGGACCTGCGATATGGCACGTAAAGAGTTCGAACACTTCGAAGCGGTTTCCGCTGTAGTCCCCGTCGAGTTGGGCGGCAACAAGGGTTATCACGCGGCAATCGCCGTCAAGGCCCTGGTCGACGGCGGCGCACCGCGCTTTCACAAACTGCTGAACGATCAGGTTTTCCCCGGCGCCATTGCGGCCGATGAAGCCGCGATCAACGAACTGGACAAGCTCAAGGGCGTCACCGACGACGCCGAGCTGATCTGGTAAGCGCTTACTTCGTTGCCCCCGGGCGCCACATCTTGAACAACGCCTCCGGCCCCAGCTGGAAATAGTCCGCCGGCCCGCCGCCCCGCAGTATTGGTTCGGCGGCGGCCGTGTCGTAGATCCCGTCCTTCAACAGCCACTTGGCGATATGCACGGCGACCACTTCGCCGAGCACCAGCCAGCTCGGCACGGTCTCGCCGTCGGCGCGTTGCAACTGAATGATCTGGGTGACCTTGCACTCGAAGGACACCGGGCTTTCGGCCACGCGCGGCACGGCAATCACCTTCGACGCCACCGGCGTCAGCCCCGCCAGTTCGAACTCGTTGACCTGCGGCCCGACCATCGCGCAGCTCTGGTTCATCTGCTCGGCCAGCGGTCGGGTGGCGAGGTTCCAGACGAATTCGCCGGTCTGCTCGATGTTGTTCAGGCTGTCTTTGCGACCGACGCTGGAGAACCCGATGATCGGCGGAATGTAGTTGAATGCGTTGAAAAAGCTGTAGGGCGCCAGGTTCAGCCGGCCCTCGGCATCCTGCGAAGAAATCCAGCCGATGGGACGCGGGCCGACGATGGCGTTGAACGGATCGTGGGGCAGGCCGTGGCCGTTGGCCGGTTCGTAGAAATGGATGTCATCGGGCATGGCGGGGTGTTCCTGAAGGCTTCTATAGGCGACCAATAGTGCAAGTCCGATCCGCGAAGATCAAATACCGACCTTTGGAAATGAACAAGCCCGGCAATGGCCGGGCTTTGGTGTCTGCATTCTGGCAATCAGCTGATGGCAGCGGCGGTACCGGTTTTATCAAAGCCGTCGGCGGCGATGGCGTTGGCAGTGCCGGTTTTATCGAAACCATCAGCAGCAACGGCTTTGCCAACGTTGGTTTTATCGAAACCATCGGCAGCGTAGGCGCCGGTGTGGCTGGTTTCGATGGCAGCGCTGGCGCCGGAAATGAAGTCGGCGGATTTGGTTTTGTCCGAACCGTCGGCGGCGAACGTGTTGGCGGCCAGTACGGACAGGGTCAGGGCGAGGATCAGTTTGGTTTTCATGGTCGTTCTCCAGATTCGAAATTCGTTGGCAATGTGTTTCGCATGGGGTTCATGCTACGCCAACTAAATTGATTAAAAAGCGCAAAATAATGCTAAAAATAATCGATTAAGTTGATATTAAGGGCGGCGCATTCAATTCGCTTTCGTCGTCGGAGCGAGCGTCGCGCAGTTAATCGATCAGGTAGGTGCAGGATGCGGCAGAGGCATTAACCGGTGATTAATCACCGTTTTTTGCGTGTGTGACAGATTTTTCATGGATTCCCGACCGGTTTTTCACCCGCGCAACGCCAGTCTGCCCACGGCCATAAAGCCAAAAACCGGCCGTCACACACTGGAGCGTTGCCCGCGATGAACAAACTGCCTCAAATCACCTTGGCCTTCTGGGTCATGAAAATCTGCGCGACGACCCTGGGGGAAACCGCGGGGGATTTGTTGTCGATGACCCTTAACGTCGGCTACGCCATCAGCTCGCTGATCCTGATCAGCGTGTTTGTCCTGACGCTGGTCGCGCAGTTGATGTCCAAGACTTACAAGCCGTTGCTGTACTGGATCGTGATCCTGTCGACCAGCACCGCCGGCACCACCATGTCCGACTTCATGGACCGCACGCTGGAACTGGGTTACGCCACCGGTTCCATGATCCTGATCGCGATCCTGCTGGCGATCTTCGCGGCTTGGCGCCTGAGCGGCGACTCGCTCAACGTCACCAAGGTGCAGAGCTTTCGCGGCGAGATGTTCTACTGGATGGCGATTCTGTTCTCCAACACCCTGGGCACCGCGCTCGGCGATTACCTGGCGGACGACTCCGGCCTGGGCTTTGCCGGTGGCGCGCTGTTGATCGGCTCGGCGATTGGTGTGGTCGTGCTGCTCAAGTACTTCACGAAGATTTCGTCGGTGGCGCTGTTCTGGGTGGCGTTCGTGCTGACCCGGCCGTTTGGCGCGACCTTGGGCGACTTGATGACCAAGTCCCATGAGAAGGGTGGGCTGGATTTCGGTACCATCGGTTCGTCGGCGGTGCTGGCGGGGATTCTGTTGGTGATGATCGTCGGGGCGTCGTATGCGCAGAAGCGCTATGGCAGCAAACAGGGGGTTGCCGAATTGTCCTGATCGGGAAATCGGACAGAAAAGAAACGCGCGAAGGTCTTGCACCTTCGCGCGTTTTTTCGCGATCAGTCAGTGACGATACGCGAGTGTTTCTGCGTGTCTTTCATGGTGATGTACACCAGCAGGGACACCGCGATGCACGCGGTCACGTACCAGTAGTAACCGGTTTCCATGCCGATGCTCTTGAACCACAGCGCGATGTATTCGGCGGTGCCGCCGAAGATCGACACGGTCAGTGCGTACGGCAGGCCGACGCCCAGGGCGCGGATTTCGGTCGGGAACAGCTCGGCCTTCACCACGGCGTTGATCGAGGTGTAGCCGCTGACGATGATCAGCGCCGCCATGATCAGGAAGAACGCGCCCCACCAGGTTTGGATGGTGTGCAGGGTCATCAGGATCGGCACGGTGAAGATCGTCCCGAGCACGCCGAAGGCGATCAGGATCGGACGACGACCGATTTTATCGGACAGGCCGCCGATGATCGGTTGCAGGCACATGAACAGGAACAGTGTCGCTGCGGAAATGGTGGTGGAGTCGGAGATGCTCATGCCGACGGTGTTCACCAGGTATTTCTGCATGTAGGTGGTGTAGGTGTAGAACGCCAGCGTACCGCCCATGGTCAGGCCGACCACGGTGAGCAGTTCCTTTGGATGACGAAGCAAGGTGCGCATGGCGCTTTCCTTGGACTTCTCTTTCTTGGTGAACGACTCGGTTTCTTCCATGCCGCGACGCAGGTACAGCGCCACGATTGCGCACAGCGCGCCGATGGCGAACGGAATACGCCAGCCCCACGCGTACAGCTCTTCGGTGGTCAGGAACTGTTGCAGCACGATCAGTACGCCCAGCGCGATGAGCTGGCCGGAAATCAGGGTCACGTACTGGAAGCTGGAGAAGAAGCCGCGACGATCCTTGGTCGCCATCTCCGACAGATAAGTCGCCGAGGTGCCGTATTCGCCACCGACCGACAGGCCTTGCAGCAGGCGGGCGAACACCAGCAGGATCGGCGCGCCGACACCGATGGTTTCATAACCCGGGCTCAGGGCGATGATCAGCGAGCCGAAGCACATCAGGTAAACCGAGGCCATCAGGGCCTTTTTGCGTCCGACCTTGTCGGCGTACAGGCCCATCAGCCAGCCACCGATCGGGCGCATCAGGAAGCCCACGGCGAAGATCGCGGCGGTGTTGAGCAGTTGGGCGGTGGTGTCGCCTTTGGGGAAGAAGGCTTTGGCGAAGTACAGCGAGAAGGCGGCATAGACGTACCAGTCGTACCACTCGACCATGTTGCCGACGGAACCGCTGAAGATCGACTTGATGCGACTGGCGGTGGTTCGTTCTTTGGCCGGCACGGCAGCCGACCCAAGAGGCAGGGCGTTGGAGTTATCCATTGAAGGATCCTTCGTTTAATTGTTTTTGTGGAGCGCGTTGAAACGCAGCCTGCGAGGGCTATAGCAGGAGCTGTGCCAACGGGGGGGAGGGCCGGTTTAGAGGGGGTGGGGAAATGGGTTGAGCGGGATTTTGCCGATGATCCGGAATGAATGAGCGGATTTCCGCTTATGGGGGCTTGAATCAAAAGCCCCCTCACCCTAGCCCTCCCGAAACGTCGGACCGCCCGGAGGGAGAGGGGACTGACGGAGTAGATTATTCGAGGTGCACCGACCTGAGATATCGAGTCGAACTCAGGTTTGAAAACCAGCGCAAATCGGCTCCCTTTCCCCCTCGCCCCCTTGGGGGAGAGGGCTGGGGTGAGGGGGATGGATTTCAGCCACGCGAAAAATATCCAGCCGAACTCAATCAACCAAAAACATTTCCCGACTCAACCCATGCCGCTGCATCTTTTCATTAAACGTACGACGCGGCAGTTGCAGTTCTTCAAGCACGGCTTTCACATCCCCCTTGTGCCGGGTCAAAGCAGCCCGCAAACACTGCGCCTCAAACGCTTCCTGCTGCGCCGCCAGCGACTGCCCCGGATCAATCCCCTGCACCGGTTCATCCAGCCCCAGCACCTGCCGCTCGGCGACGTTCGCCAGCTCCCGCACATTACCCGGCCAGTCATGACTCAGCAGATGACTCAACTGCGCGCCACTGAGCGGCGGGAACGTGCGGCCCAAGCGCTGGGCGGCGCTCTGGGCGAAGGATTCGAACAACAGCGGAATGTCCTCCCGACGATCCCGCAGCGGCGGCAGTCGCAGCTCGGCGACGTTCAGGCGATACGCCAGGTCTTCACGAAAACGCCCGGCCCGCGCTTCATCCAGCAAGTCGGGTTTGGTCGCCGCGACGATCCGCAAGTCCACCCGAATGCTCTGGTTCGACCCCAGCCGCTCCAGCTTCTGCTCTTGCAACACCCGCAGCAGTTTCACCTGCTGAGCCAAGGGCATGCTTTCGATTTCATCGAGAAACAGCGTGCCGCCATCGGCGTATTCCAGCTTGCCGATGCGCTTGCCGGAGGCCCCGGTGAACGCGCCGCTCTCATGCCCGAACAACTCGGCTTCGAACAACTGCTCGGGGATCGCCGCGCAGTTCAGCGCCACGAACGGCTTGTCGGCGCGCGGGCCGAAGTCGTGCAGGCAACGGGCAACCAGTTCCTTGCCGCTGCCGGTCTCGCCACGGATCAGCACGTTGACCGGCAGCGTTGCCAGGTCCAGCACCTGTCGGCGCAAGGTCTGCAAGCCGCGGGATACACCGAGCAACGTCGCATCCAGCCTGGCGCGGTTGTCGGCCTGTTCGTGCAGGGCGCGGTTTTCCAGCACCAAGCGACGCTTGTCCAGCGCCCGGCGCAGGCTGCCGAGCAGGGTCTCGGGGCTGAACGGTTTTTCCAGAAAATCGTAGGCGCCGTCGCGCATCGCTTCGACCGCCATCGGCACATCGCCGTGGCCGGTCAGCAGAATCACCGGCAGGTCGGGATCCCGGCGCTGCACTTCGGCCAGCAGTTCAAGACCGCTGAGCCCGGGCATGCGCACGTCGCTGACAATCACCCCGGCAAAATGCGCGGGCAGCGCCGCCAGGCATTCCTCGGCGCGGCTGAACAGCTGCACCTCGAACCCGGACAGGCTCAGCCACTGTTCGACGGCACTGCGAATACTGCTTTCGTCATCGACCACCATCACCGAGTTGAGCATCAGATGTGCGCCTCCAGATCGATCGGCAAGGTCAGGCTGAACACTGCGCCATTATCGCCATTCTCGGCGCACAGGCGCCCGCCGGATTCATGGACGATGGCAAAGGAAACCGCCAGCCCCAGACCCAGCCCGTCACCCACAGGTTTGGTGGTGAAGAACGGATCGAACACCTGACCCAGATGTTCTTCGGCGATGCCGCCACCGTTGTCGATGACGCTCAGGCACCACAGTTGTTCGTCGGCTTCCAGACGGATTTCCAGTCGCTTGCACGGTTTGCCCTGCATCGCATCGAGGGCGTTGCGCAGCAGGTTGATCAGCACTTGTTCGAGGCGGATCGCATCGCCGCGCACCCACGCCGGACGGGTCAGGTGCAGCACCAGACTGACCTGCTCATCGCGCAGGCGCGCATCGAGCAATTGCAGGGCCTGATCGACCACCGTCGCCAGATCCAGCCGTTCGCGCAAGCCGCTGGGGCTCTTGCGGGCGAAGGTTTTCAGGTGGCCGGTGAGGGCGGCCATGCGCGTGAGCATGTCATCCACCGGTTTGAGCGCCTTATAGGCGTCATCGACCCGGCCATGATCGAGCAGCAGACGCAGGGTCGCCAGTTGCATGCGCTGGGCGGTCAACGGCTGATTGATTTCGTGGGCCAGCGCGGCGGACATCTGCCCCAATGCCGCCAGTTTTGCCGACTGCACCAGACCGTCCTGGGCGGTGCGCAAATCCCGGGTGCGTTCCTCGACCAGTTGCTCAAGCTCTTCGCGGCTACGCTGGCGCATCTTCGCCAGGCGCCAGCGCTGATTGAGGAACAGCAGCAGGAACACCAGCGCCAGCCATACCCCGGCAGCGGCGAGCCCGGCATTGCGCTGATCCTCGAAAGATATTTGCGGGCGCCGCAGCAGATGCAGGGTCCAGCCTTCGGCGCTCAACGGCAGCGATTCCCACAGGTAATCCGCCGTGCCTTGCGGGCCTTCGACGCGGCGCAGATCACTGTTGTCATCGAAGCTGCGCAGCGCCAGATGCGTCAGCGGTACCAGCGACTGTTTGTCGTATTGGCGGGTGGCCTTGATCTCGCGGTAATCGGCCGGGCTCAGCGGGTGCAGCAGGCGATAGCGCCAGCCGGGCTGGTTGGCGATGAAGATGATCCCGCGCGCATCGCTGACCAGCAGGGTGTCATTGCCTTGGCTCCATTCGCGTTCGAGTTCGGGGAATTCGAGCTTGACCACCATCGCCCCGAGGAACTCGCCGTTGTCGCCGAGCACCGCGCTGGACAGGAAGTAACCGGGAATCCCGCTGGTCACGCCAACCGCGTAGAAACGCCCGGTGCCCTGGGTGCGGGTCTGACTGAAATAGGGGCGAAAGCCGTAGTTGTGACCGACGTAACTGCTGGGCAGACGCCAGTTGCTGGCTGCCACCGCAAGGCCTGTGTGGTCGAGCAGTTCCAGCGTCGAGGACTGCGCCGCGCCGTTGATCTTTTCCAGTTTCAGGTTGAGCGCCGCTTGCTGTTCGGCGTCGACCGGGCCGGCCAGCGCCGCACGCAATTGCGGGTCCAGCGCCAGCACGGCGGGCAGGGCGCGATAGCGGTCGATCAGGGTATGCAGCGAGTTGGCGTACAGCGCCAGCTGTTGATTGGCCCGCGCGGCGTCTTCTTCCAGCGCCTGGCGCTCGGCGTGGCGGATCGCAAGCGTTGCAGCAAGGGCGGCACCGGCGATGATCAGCAGTGTATACAACGACAGACGCAGGGTACGGGAAGTCGGCAGCATGCTGGGGCAAACGGATGGCAGGACGGGCGGGCACGATAGCATGTCGCCGGGTGCTGGCATTGTTATCACACTATAAAATCCGTGTGTTCACGGGCTGCCCTCTGTCTGGCCCGGTGGTGTCGAAGCGTGTTTGCCAGACCGCGGAGCATGTCAGTGATTTTCCCCCGATGACCCTGGGTGTCCATCATTGCCACTTGACCAGATTTTCACCTTTGCGTGCCCGGTTTGATCACCTGTCGGTTGTTAGTTGTTCTTCTGTTTGTGCGCGGTCCGCCTGCCATAGGTCTTGAGCATTTGCTTTCTGTCATCGACAACGTACAAGGCTTTTTCAGTGAGTGCGTGCAGATTTTCGAGTCTGACTGATCTGGCTTGTTGAGTGCCGACTCTCCCTTGCGCCAGATCGAGTAGATGATCGACATCCGAGTTGTAGAACTCGTTGACCCCAAGCTCGCTGAAGGCTATTTGGCCGGCATTGGATACTCTGACAACTTTCTCACGCAATGCGTCGAGCGCATTCAGATGCGCGTCGATCTCTTGTGAAAACATGCCTTCTTCGGCCCTGCTTCCCTGTTCTGCCACTTTCGCGAGTTCTATTAATTCTCCGACGCCGTAGAGTTGTGATCCCCCGGTGGCGGAGATGGCATTGACCGAGGCTTCGATGGCGTCCTTTGGCTCAAAAGATCTGATGTGCATGAAAGCATCGAGGGGGCCACTTTCCACACCCCTCGACTGTTGCGAGATTGATTCAGCCGATATATCGGCTTTGCGGGGTATCAGAGGGTTGGAAACGTCCTGAAAGTTTGAAAAGGCCATATCGACCAGTTCAGCGGAACGATCAGCGGTGAAGTTGCCGATGGTCAGCCCCTTGAGTTCACCCACCATTGATGAATAAGGATCTCCTCCGGCTAATGTTTCCACCGCACTGAAGAGATCGTTTGTGGAGAACCAACTGGCAAGAACCTTCGAGACTTGTACGACAAATTTTGCAGTGGTGACGGTACGGAACCGACTCCGACTCGAAAGGTTGTCAATCTGTCGTTCGAGAACGTCCATTTGCCTGTTGGCTGCACTCAGGAAGTTCATCGAGTAGTCAGCCTGCCTTTTCAGCTCTGCAGGTGTCCTGGTCTGCCCGTTAGTGTCGACGTATGTCATCGGGTTGTTCCCGACAAATGCGTACCGGTTCAGCCCGTCCTCATCCCCGGCCGGGTCGCTGCTGACCCAGCGACACAACCACGGCGCGTAATACCGCACGCCGTAGTAATAAAGCCCGGTGGCGTCCGCTTCCTCGCCTGAGTAGCGGATGAACTTGTAGTCCGCTTCGATCTGCGAGCGGGCTGCCATCGACGCGGTGCCGCCGAAGGCGTAGTAGCTTTCGCGGCTGATTATCTGCGCCCGTTGATCAATCTCCGTCACGCTCGATCCCAGGTGGTCGGAATGGGAATAACGCACCTGATCAACATCGATGCCCGGCGGCTTTCCGGCTACCCAGTGCAGGCAAGTCACCTCACCGATACCGGTTGCGACAGTGATCCGGTGCAATTCCTCACCGCTGCTTTTGGTGCGGATTTCCAGACTTCCCACGTAATGCACTTCATCCACGTGGCTGACTTTGCTGGTGTGGGTTTCGTGACGTTTGTAGACCCTGGTGCCCTGGCTGTATTGGTACAGCTCCTGATCCGATGGCCCGCTGTCATGTTCGACGAGGGTCAGCGATTGCAGTTGGTTGCGGCTGTTCCAGTCGAGCGGCTGGTCGGCTTGCAGATGCCTGAGATTGCCGGCAGGGTCGAACAGAGCGCCGAAATCAGGGACCGGGTCCCCCGTTTTCCAGCGCACACCGCGATTGCTCGCAGGGTCAATGAACATCTCGCGGGTGTAGGTGTTGCCGTCGCGAACGTGGGTCAATTTCTTCAGGTTGTTGCCATCGTCGTATTCGAAAGACTCGACGTAGTTGAGTCGGTCATTGGGATCGGTGGGTTGCGGCCGCCCGGGGTTGTCTGCGGGCGGGGCGTCGCTGTAACCAGTGGCGTGCTTCAGCCGGTACATCGAGTCATAGACAAATGCACGTTCACCGTCGACCCGCTGGTTGCGGAAAAACGTCGTTTTGTAGGTGGGAGCGACAATCCGGATGACGTTTCCTGCTGCGTCGTACTCATACTCGAAATCCTGAACCGCCGGTTCTGATGCCTTTTGCGCATATTGGCGAAGCAGGCATCCGTCGGCCTGCCGGTAGTGCCAGTGGCTGGTCACGCCGTTGCCGAGCCGTTGCTCGGTGATCTGGCCGGCAGCGTTGTAAGTCGCGCCGTTCAAAATATTCTGGAGGTTTTGTCCACTGAGTTGCAGCTGCACTTGAATAAGCTGCCCGGCGATGTCGTAGGTCGATTGTTGTACATGCCCGCCGGCGTCGGTGATTTGCAGCCGCGCACCGACGGCGCTGAAGCGCTGGCGGCTGGTGCAGATCTTGCCGTCCTTGAAGGTGCGGGTTTCTTCCAGTGACGGGCCGCTCATGGCGAAACTGTTGATTTGTAACGTGCCCGATGGATCGCTTAGCGCCGTCATCTGACCGCGCAGGTTGTGCGTCGGGTCGGCCAGGGCGTCGTCGTAGTTGAAGTTTTCGATGCCGGTTACCCCGTTTTCCGTGACGCTCCGCAGCCGCAGTTGCGGGTCGTAGCCCATCTCCCGGTGATTGTCGTTTGCATCCCAGCTTTGCAGTAGCTCGCTGCCGAGGCCGGGCAGGACAGTGTGTTCTCCGCCGTCGACGTTGTGGGTTCTGACCGCCATGCCATCGAGTCTGTGCACCGTTGTTGTATTGGGTGTGGACAGGCGCGGATCTCGCTGTGCAACCAGGTGGCCGGCCACGTCATATTGCAGTCGGTTGATGAGCGCTCGCACCTCTCCGCCGGCCACCGTGCGCAGATAGTCAACGTGCCTGACAGCCTCGCCACGGGGGCTGATTACCGACATCTTCGGTGTGAGATGGTGCACGCCGGTGTTCATGACTTGACCCGTTTTGCAGGTTTTGCCGGCGTGGTTTTCTTCGCCGGCCCGGCGGGCGCTGGTTCGTGGGTATCGTTGAAGTCGTAACTGAGTTTGAACCACGGATGCAGAAGCTCGAACGCCAGATCGCCCAAGGCATTGAGTGTCCGGACCGGACGCCCCAACGCGTCGTAGAACATTTGGTCGTGATAGCCGTGCTCACGCATGGCGCTGTCATTGATGCAGCGATGGGTGTCGAGGAAATAAGGGCGATAGGTCCGAATCGGTTCGCCCTTGTGGTTGTATTCGATGCGTCCCATGACCCGCCAGCGACGCGCGGCGGGCATTTCAATCGGCTTGCCGTCGGCGCCGGTCTCGAGGCCGTTATCGGACGTGGCCACAAAGGCATCGCCCGGCGGCACTAGCTGTTTGCTTTGCAGTTCCCGGCCGAATCCGTCGACGTAGCGAAGGGTCATCTGAATCTGTTGCAACGGGTCGGTGTGATAGCGGTCGGCAACCAGGTTGAGGCTGTGAACCGGCTGCCTGAGGGCGGTCTGGATGATATTGAGCAGGGTCTGTTCGCTGGCAGTGCGTTTTTTCAGCCTGGTCAACCCGCGCAGGGCCGATGCGCGTATGTGCCCGTCGGGCAGGATCAGGCCGTTGGCGATCCATTGCTTTCTTTTGAGCCGCGCCGTTTTGACCGGTAGCAATGGCATCCAGCTGAACAGATCGGTGCGCACCACGCCGGCAGCGGACGCCAGCACGGTTTTCGGATTGGCGAGGGCAAACTCGACGCTCAGATCAGACTGAGGTGGATAAACGGACAGAGGTTCGAAACCGGCGCGCACGCCCCCTTCGGTTCCATGAGAACTGTGCGCGATGGGATGCCCCCCCGCTTCGTACAGCACTTCGTGAATATTCTCGTTGGGGTCGGTGACACTCCACGGCAGCAGTGTGTGCATGTCGTAGGTCACTGTCGTGACGCAGCCGTCCGGCGGTCTTATGGCAATGGTCAGCAGATGGTCTGCGTCCCGGGTGATGTGGGTTGCGCCATGGCTGGCGGTCGGTTGCACATCGGTGACGTGATAAAAACCGTTGGCATTGTCGTAAGTAAAGAAGCCGCTCCGTGCCGACCACAGGTTTTGCAGCTGATCCTGTGCCGAGTCTTCCGGGAAGAACAGCTTCATCGGGGCGTAGCCGATTTTTGCCAACTCGTCCCGAATGACAATCGGGACGTCGTCGTAGGCCGCCAGTGCTTTTTTGTCGAACACCGCCTGCTCGGTTGGCCCCGCCAATGGCGGATACAGAATCTCGCCGGCCGCCTCCAGATAGGTTTGTTGCGAGAGCGAGGTCAGCTCGCGGGCCGCTGTCCATTGCGCACTGTCTTTGTGTAGGACGACGTTTTCGAAACTGATTGCGTCCGCAGTCAATCCACCCGGCAATGCCCCCTTGGGCAACATCAGCGCATTGCCGCGCTTGCGCAAGGGCAGATTGAGCAGCCAGTGGCCGTCAGTGATCAGGTGCGTGTGCTCGACAAGGGTTTCCGCCAGATAGAAGTGCCGCTGTTGCTCATCGTGACTGTCCACCCAGGCGCGCCGCTGATCCTCTTGATCGAAGGGCGGTTCGTCTGTTTCGGTTCGACGGCGTGCGCAGGCAACCGTCAGGCTGTGAGTCAGTTGGCCGTATTCGTTCCACGCCAGATTGACCACGTGCTGACAGTTAGGGTCGTCCATGAAACGTTCGTATTGTTGGCTGCGGCTTTCCAGTTCCAGCACCAGCAGGCTGGATGGGCTTTCGTTGACGACCCGCACCCGATAGCGGGACTCGTTCAGAGAGAACAGGCGCGCAGGGGCAGGGTCGTCTGCCTGGCAGACTTCGGTGCGAAGCAGGCGACCCGCCAGGGCGTAGGCAATTTCGGGGGCGTCGGCCTTGCGTCGCTTGCGAATGCGCTCTTTGCGAAGTTTTGTGTCGTAGGCTGAAATGACAGTGGGGCACAGTGGCTGTATCTCATCGTCGAGGTCGCCAATATTGTTCAAAACCAGATCGATACTTTTGCCGGTATGAAACCAGTGCGTCATCCGCATCGGCGCCGTATGGCCGCTCTCGGCCTTGCCCGATTCCAGTTCGCTGTCGATCTGACAGACCCGGCCGAAGCCGCGGAATTCGCGCTCGAGCCCGTCGTAGTGACCCTCGAAATACTCGTGGAACTGCATCAGGTAATTACCGGTAACTTCATCATCCTGACGCAACCATTCGAGCACCATCTGCGGGAACGGCAGATGGCAGACCGGGCGCCTGCGTGCGATCAGCTCCTGGCGTTTTTCATCCAGCCAGAACTGTGCGCTGCTGCGATAACTCAGGGTGGCGCTGTAGCCCATGTTGTTATTGCAGCCGGTAAGCAGGTACGGCCGCTCACTGACAAAGTGATACACCCAGTGCCGCGGTTTCATGTGTGGCACGGTCAGCAGCAGGCTGGCGCAGCCAATGCCTTGCAGATCGGCGAAGGTCACCTGGCAGAGGTTGTCATAGCGCACGCCTCTGGGCCATGGGACGCGTACCGGCGTCGCGGCCAGGCCATTGCCGCCCTGGTTGAGCCAGATTTCGAAATAATCCGAAGACAAGTAAATGAAGGCCGGGGCACCGGAGCCGTCCAGATCGGCGATACGCACCCGGTCGGCATCGAACTCGCCATAGTTGAACGGCAAGTCGCTCAACTTGAAACCTTCTGCGAACCGACCATGGCCGAGGCTGATCCAGCAACGGATTTCATCGTGGCGAATCCGGCATAGCTCCATTCCACTGGCGCCCATGTTGCTGAAGGTCACCAGTGCGCTTTTGTCATCGCTGAACAGCGGCAATCTGTCCGGGGCATGGGGTACATCCTGGCCGGGAGCGAAGCCCTTTTCCCTCAGGTTCGCATACACCCGCACGCTGTTCGGGCCGATGAGGGCCATCGATTCCAGCCCGTCACCGCTAAAGTCGCCCATTCGCGCTGAATAATGGAAAAATTCCACAGGGAACTGGCTGAAAGGTTTGAACAATGACCAGTTTCGATCCGGGTTGAGCGTGTAATAACCGCTGCCACCGAGCTGCGCGACCACCCAGTCCAGACGTCCGTTGCCGGTAAGATCGGTGAGGATCTGCAGCACTGATTTACTGCTGTCGGCATTGGGGATCAATGGCAGCAAAGACCATGGGTCGTAGTTGATCTCGTCCGTCCCGGGTGTGCCGCGCAAGGGTTCGCGGTAGTACCAGGCGTTGTTGTACTGGCAAAGGAAACCGGGCAAACCTTCACCATAGAGATCGACGCAATGATAGGGCTGGCCGTTGTCGAGGCCGGGCATGCGATCAAGTGCAAGGAAGGCTTGGGGCAGTGTGTTGAGCACAAGAGCCTGATTGAAATACTCGATCGGAGGCGTGTGTTTGACCTGGCCGGCGGCGTCATAACTCATGTGATGCGCGGCTTTCAGCTGGTTGTATTGCTGCGGCGTGGTTTCGTGTTCCAGTAACAGGCGATTGACCAGGGCCGGAGCGGGGCCGGTGTGGTTGAACAGCAGAAACTGCCGACACAGGCGCCGGGTGCCGACCTCGAAGCCGAAACGATGCATGCGAAACGGATCGGAGCGCACCGTCCAGGCGTTTTCGTTGGCGGCCGTGTACGGTGGGATGTCGTCATAGCCAGCGACGCGTTCGCCGTAGTCGACGACCAGCCGGAACAGCCAGTCCAGCAGTTCTGGCTGCTCATTACCAAGGCAATACAGATCAGTGCTGGCGCTCTTGTTGCAGTAACAGACCTGACGCAAATAACGTTGGGCCTGGTAATCAAAACGAGCGTCGGCGACTTTGTCATCGGCCTTGTATTCGTAAAAGATGTTTTCTCCCACCGCGTTCCGGGTTTCCACCAGCAACCACGTGGCGATATTGCCTGGGTCTGCCGGGTCGTAGATGCGTGAGCCCGGGTTATTGCCATAGCAATCTTGCGAGCCGTCAGCGCGGAACACGATCCAGAAGGTATTGCCGTCGGCAGAGGTCCAGCGTTCGTAGCGGTCGAACGTACTTTCCAGGCGAGGGATGTAGCGCACCACGGAAAACTTGCGGGCGTTCTTGCCCTTGCCACGGGTGCGCCGGGTTGCCTTGATCTTGCCGCGGGTTGTCAGTTCGGGTCGCAGTTCGGTGCCGTCCGCCTGCATGACGTCGTCGGGTGCGTATTTCGGTACGCCCTTGCTGGTCTTGCGGGAGATGACTGGCAGCGGCAAGTCCCAGCCGAGGCCGCACTTGCCGTTACCCGCGTTGCCGTCATAGACCAGTTGCAGGTCAGGATTGAGCGAGCGCGCAGCGATGATCGGCAACGTCAATGAGTAAGACCGTTGCCCGGTCGCACCGATCTCCCCCCAACTGCGTCCATTGGTGGCAATGGACGCAGTTTTGGCAATGGAGGGCGGGGTGACGAGCGCATCTGCATCAGGAACCATAGCAACGCAACCAGTGAATGCCGAGATTGCACGCTAACAGAGCATTTTTCCTTCGACACCTGTCAGATCTGACAGGTGTCTTTGTCTGCACTTTATGGCAGGCGAAAAAAAGGCCGGGCGGTCATTGCTGACCGCCCGGCCTTTTCACTGACGGATGAAGCGCTTACTGCACTTCAACCGCCAGGCTTTCGCTGATCTTCTGTTGCCAGATCGCAGGACCGGTGATGTGTACCGATTCACCTTTGCTGTCCACCGCGACGGTGACCGGCATGTCCTTGACCTCGAACTCGTAGATCGCTTCCATGCCCAGCTCGGCGAACGCCAGGACCTTGGACTTCTTGATCGCTTGCGCCACCAGGTAAGCGGCACCGCCGACGGCCATCAGGTACACGGCCTTGTTGTCCTTGATCGCGTCGATGGCGGTCGGGCCACGCTCGGACTTGCCGATCATGCCCAACAGGCCGGTCTGCTCGAGGATCTGACGGGTGAACTTGTCCATCCGCGTGGCGGTGGTCGGGCCAGCGGGACCAACCACTTCGTCACCGACCGGATCAACCGGGCCGACGTAGTAGATGAAGCGACCTTTGAGGTCCACCGGCAGGGTTTCGCCCTTGTTCAGCATCTCGACCATGCGCTTGTGCGCGGCGTCGCGACCGGTGAGCATCTTGCCGTTGAGCAGGACGGTTTCGCCCGGCTTCCAGCTCTGCACGTCTTCCGGGGTCAGGGTGTCGAGGTTGACGCGACGGGCCGACGGGCCGGCTTCCCAGACGATTTCCGGGTAGGCGTCCAGCGGTGGCGCTTCCAGCGAAGCAGGGCCGGAACCGTCGAGCACGAAGTGCGCGTGACGGGTGGCGGCGCAGTTCGGGATCATGCACACCGGCAAAGAGGCGGCGTGGGTCGGGTAATCCATGATCTTCACGTCGAGCACGGTGGTCAGGCCACCGAGGCCCTGGGCGCCGATGCCCAGCTGGTTGACCTTCTCGAACAGCTCCAGACGCATTTCTTCGATGCGGTTCTGCGGGCCACGGGCTTTGAGCTCGTGAATGTCGATGGATTCCATCAACACTTCTTTCGCCATGACGGCGGCTTTCTCGGCAGTGCCGCCGATGCCGATGCCCAGCATGCCCGGTGGGCACCAGCCGGCGCCCATGGTCGGAACGGTCTTCAGTACCCAGTCAACGATCGAGTCGGACGGGTTGAGCATGGCCATTTTCGACTTGTTCTCGGAACCGCCGCCCTTGGCCGCTACGTCCACTTCCACGGTGTTACCCGGAACGATGGAGTAGTGGATGACCGCCGGGGTGTTGTCCTTGGTGTTTTTACGAGCGCCCGCCGGGTCGGCCAGGATCGAAGCACGCAGGACGTTTTCCGGCAGGTTGTAGGCGCGGCGCACGCCTTCGTTGATCATGTCGTCCAGGCTCATGGTCGCGCCATCCCAACGCACGTCCATGCCCACACGCACGAACACGGTCACGATGCCGGTGTCCTGGCAGATCGGCCGGTGGCCGGTGGCGCACATGCGCGAGTTGATCAGGATCTGCGCCATCGAGTCACGGGCCGCTGGCGATTCTTCGCGCAGGTAGGCTTCGTGCATCGCCTGGATGAAATCCACGGGGTGGTAGTAGGAAATGAACTGCAGGGCGTCGGCAACGCTCTGAATCAGGTCGTCTTGCTTGATCACGGTCATGAGTCGCGCTCCTCTAAAAGACGGGAACATTCAATAAGGTGCCTGCGGCTTGGGTGCATCGGTCGGTCGCAGACACCTTTCAAGGCACGCCGGGGCTGCTGGCGCGACGCTAAAAAGGCGCGGCAGTATACCGCGCCTCGGTGGCGGGCACATCTGCCGGGAGTCATTCGTTGGTCGCATGGCTGCAGGTTTTTGACGCCAAATACCCGGCCCGAAAATCAATGGTCATTTATCGACTGGGCCACTAAAGTGGCAGCCGGTCTGTAGAGTAGGACACTCGGTCAGCCTCTTATCGCACGGTGAGTCAACGATTGACCCATAACGCCATTCAACGTCTTTTGCTCAAACGCTTCGCCCTCGCTGCAGCCACCTATGGATTGGCTTTGCTGCTGCTGTGGCTGGCGTATTTCACTGGTCATTACAATGACTCACTGGCCGGCGTCGCCGTCGGCAGTGCACTGGTGGTAATCAGTCAGGCGACCCTGTTTGCCCTATTCTTTTCTGGCTGCAACCTGCGTTTTTCCGACCCGAGCCTGACGGAAGCACAAGTGCTGCTTGGCCTCGGCTGGCAGACGTGGCTGATTGCACATCTGGAGGAGGCTCGGGGCGAGTTTCTGGTCTTTTATGTGCTGATCCTGCTGTTCGGCCTGTTCCATCTTTCACAACGGGCGTTCGTGCGCTGCGCGATGCTGGTGTTCTTCAGCTTCTGCGCCATCACGCTGTGGGACGGTTATCACATGCGTCTTCACGATCCGGCGCTGTCCGCGTTGCAGGCGTGCATTCTGCTGATCGTGCTGGCGTGGCTGGTGATTTACGCGCGTTTCGTCCAGACGTCGCGCCAACGCATGCGCCAGCGGCGGTTCGCCTTGCAGGCGCATCAGGACACCCTGCGCGGGATGATGCGCCAGCTCGAAGACCTGGTGGCCACCGACGAATTGACCGGGCTGTTCAATCGCCGGCATTTCCTGCGCCTGGCCACCCGCGAGCTGAATGCGATGGAGGCCGACGTGGTGCATGGCCTGGCGCTGATCGACCTCGACCACTTCAAACGCATCAACGATATTCACGGCCATGCCGCCGGCGATCAGGTGCTGCAAGCCTTCGCCGGGGTGGCCGGGGCCTGTCTGCGCGACGGCGATGTGCTGGCGCGATATGGTGGTGAAGAATTCGTGGTGCTGCTGCCCGATTGCAACGCCGAGCGCCTGACCGCCTGTTGCGAACGGCTGCGCATCGCCTTCACCGACGTCGAACTGGTGGGCCTGAACGTGAAAAACCTGAGCCTGTCCGCCGGCATGACCCTGCTGGAACTGGGCGATGATCTGGACGATGCCTTGCAGCGTGCCGATCAGGCGCTCTACCGGGCCAAGCGTGACGGGCGCAACCGTTGCGCAGCCGCGTGGGAGAACGTCGATGCCTGAACTGCGGGTCGGTGAACGACAGTGGTCGGTGGCAGCGGGCAGCAACCTGCTCGATGCCCTCAATCAGAACGGTGTGGCGGTGCCTTATAGCTGCCGCGCCGGCAGTTGCCATGCGTGTCTGGTGCAATGCGTGCAGGGCTTGCCCGCCGACAGTCGCCCCGATGCCTTGAGCGCCGAGCAGCGTGATCAGGGCTGGCGGCTGGCCTGTCAGTGCCAGGTGATCGAAGACTTGCAGGTGCATACTTTCGACCCCGTCACCGATGGTCGCTCGGCCACGGTCGAAGCGCTGGACTGGCTCGGCGACAGCGTGCTGCGATTGCGCCTGACACCCCAGCGGCCGTTGCGCTACAGCGCCGGCCAGCATCTGGTGCTATGGGCCGGCCACATTGCGCGGCCTTATTCGCTGGCAAGCCTGCCGGAAGAAGACCGCTTTCTCGAGTTCCACCTCGATTGCCGCCAGCCCGGCGAATTCAGCGATGCCGCGCGCCGCCTACAGATCGGCGACCCGATCCGCCTCGGCGAACTGCGCGGCGGTGCGTTGCATTACGACCCGGACTGGCATGACCGGCCGCTGTGGCTGCTCGCCGCCGGCACCGGGCTCGGCCCGTTGTTCGGTGTCTTGCGCGAAGCCTTGCGTCACGATCATCGCGGCGCCATCCGCGTCATTCATCTGGCCCATGATGCCGACGGGCATTACCTGGCCAAACCCCTTGAAGCACTGGCCGCGCAGCGGGAAAACCTCAGCGTCGAAGGGTGGACGGCGGCCGAGTTGCCGGGCGCTTTGGCGCAACTGCGCCTTGTCTCCCGACAAACCCTGGCCTTAGTCTGCGGCTCGACTGCCAGTGTCGACGCGTTTGCCAAGCGTCTGTTCCTGGCCGGACTGCCGCGCAATCAACTGCTGGCCGATGTCTTCCTGAGCCGTGGTTGAGCGCTGAATTCTCAGACGCGAGACCTGCCATGCCCGAAGCCATCCTGCTGCACCGCGAACGCGGTTTGCTGACCCTGCGCCTCAACCGTCCCGACAAGAAAAACGCCCTGACCCGCGCCATGTACAGCCAGTTGGCCGATGCGCTCAAACAGGCGAATCACGACCCCGAAATCAACGCCGTGCTGATCACCGGCAGCGCTGAGTGTTTCACCGCCGGCAACGACATCGCCGACTTCATCCAGCAACCGCCGAGCGACCTCGACAGCCCGGTGTTTCACTTCATGCTCGAACTGCTCGAATGCCGCAAACCGGTAATTGCCGCCGTGGCCGGGGCGGCGGTGGGGATTGGCACGACGCTGTTGCTGCATTGCGATCTGGTGTACGTGGCGCGGGATGCGCGGTTGCGCATGCCGTTCGTCAACCTCGGTTTGTGCCCGGAGTTCGGTTCCAGCCTGATCCTGCCGCGCTTGCTCGGGCAGGCCAAGGCATCGGAGCTGTTGTTGCTGGGTGAAGGCTTCACCGGTGAGCAGGCGGCGCAATGGGGCATCGCAACCGAGGCGCTGGGCAGTGGCGAAGCCGCGTTGGCCAAGGCGCGGGAGATGGCGCTGCGGTTTGACGAGCTGCCGGCCGAGGCGGTGCGCATCAGCAAGCAACTGATGCGCGCGCCGGATCGCGAGTTGATCCGCAAGGTGATCGAGGAGGAGGGCGCGCTGTTCACCCAGCGGCTGCGCTCGCCGGAGGCGTTGGCGGCGTTGACCGGGTTCATCAAACGCCATTGAGATATCCGCCGACCGCCGACCGCCGACCGCCGACCGCCGCCGCACTCCGTGCACCGATCGTTCCCACGCTCTGCGTGGGAATGCAGCCCGGGACGCTCCGCGTCCCATGCCGAAGCGGACGCGGAGCGTCCATTGAGGCATTCCCACACGGAGCGTGGGAACGATCAATCTGAAATGAAAAAGCCCCGCCATTCACATGGCGGGGCTTTTCGTTTTCAGCAACCGGTCACTCAGACCTGCGGGTCGCCCACGTGCAGGATCTTCATGCCGTTGGTGCCGCCGGTGGTGTGGTAGCTGTCGCCCTTGGTCAGGATGACCCAGTCGCCTTTCTCGACCACGCCGCGCTTGACCAGCTCGTCGATGGCTTTCTGGCTGACTTCGTTCGGGGCCAGCGAAGCCGGGTCGAACGGTACGGTGTACACGCCACGGAACATCGCCGCGCGGGCCTGGGCTTCGCGGTGCGGGGTGAAGCAGTAGATCGGCACCGACGAACGGATACGCGACATGATCAGCGGGGTGTAGCCGCTTTCGGTCAGCGCGATGATCGCCTTGACGCCCGGGAAGTGGTTGGCGGTGTACATGGTCGCCAGCGCGATGCTCTCGTCGCAGCGCTCGAATTCCTTGCCGATGCGGTGGCTGGAGGTCTTGCTGGTCGGGTGCTTTTCAGCGCCGACGCAGATGCGCGCCATCGCCTGCACGGCTTCCAGCGGATAAGCGCCGGCAGCGGATTCGGCAGACAGCATCACGGCGTCGGTGTAGTCGAGCACGGCGTTGGCCACGTCGGACACTTCGGCGCGGGTCGGCATCGGGTTCTGGATCATCGACTCCATCATCTGGGTCGCCACGATCACCGCTTTGTTGTGGCGGCGTGCGTGCAGAATGATTTTCTTCTGGATGCCCACCAGTTCGGCGTCGCCGATTTCCACACCCAGGTCGCCACGGGCAACCATCACGGCGTCGGAAGCCTTGATCAGGCCGTCGAGGGTTTCGTCGTCGGCCACGGCTTCGGCGCGTTCGATCTTCGCCACCAGCCAGGCGGTGCCGCCGGCTTCGTCGCGCAGTTGACGGGCGTAGTTCATGTCGGCGGCGTCACGCGGGAAGGACACGGCGAGGTAGTCGACTTCCATTTCAGCGGCGAGCTTGATGTCGGCCTTGTCTTTTTCAGTCAGGGCCGGAGCGGTCAGGCCGCCACCGCGACGGTTGATGCCTTTGTGGTCGGACAGCGGGCCGCCGATGGTCACGACGCAGTTCAGCTCGGTCGCGGTGGCGGTTTCAACGCGCATGACCACGCGGCCGTCGTCGAGCAGCAGCTCGTCGCCCACGCCGCAGTCCTTGACCAGGTCCGGGTAGTCGATGCCGACCACCTGCTGGTTGCCTTCGGTCAGCGGATGGCTGGTGGAGAAGGTGAACTGGTCACCGATCTTCAGCTCGATGCGCTTGTTGGCGAATTTGGCGATTCGGATTTTCGGGCCTTGCAGGTCACCCAGCAAGGCGACGAAGCGGCCGTGCTTGGCAGCGAGGTCACGCACCAGCTTCGCGCGAGCCTTGTGCTCGTCGGGGGTGCCGTGGGAGAAGTTCAGACGGGCGACGTCCAGGCCAGCCAGAATCAGCTGTTCGAGAACTTCCGGCGAGTTACTGGCCGGGCCAAGGGTAGCGACGATTTTGGTACGACGGACGGACATGCAAAGACTCCTCAAGTTCAAGCGCCAGCGAAGGCTACTATGCTCTTGGGGTGTAGTCATTGTTCGTTTGCACTACTTAATACTTTCTTTATTGAACACGGCAACTTTGGGACAAACGCGCCTGAAGATTTCCGACCAGGGGTCGATACAGAGCACAAGACAGGAGAACCCCCCCCATGCGATTCGTGCCCATTGCCGCCCTTGCCCTCAGCGTCCTCGCCGCTTCGGGCTGCACCCGTTGGTCGATGAACCATCATTTGAACAACGCCTACAGCGCCTACGACCGGGGCAACTGCGAGCAAGTGATGCTCGAACTGTCCAAGGTCGAACGCGCCAGCCGTGCCCGCCCTTACGTGTGGCCGGAAGTGTCGATGATGCGCGGCCAGTGCCTCGAGCGGCAGAAAATGTTCGTCGATGCGGCGCAGACCTATCAGTTCATCATCGCCTCGTACCCCAACAGCGAATACGCCTACCGCGCCCGCGCGCGTCTGGAAACCCTGCAGAGCCTGGGTCACTACCCGACTCGCAGCGCTGCCGCCGTGGTCCGTCCAACCCGGTTCTGATGGCGGTTGTCATACAAAAGCTGGCTGCTTGTATAGGGTGAGCTATAGTCGAATGAAACCGGTGCAGATCGAATTCTGTACCGGCGCAACACCTGCGACTGGCATGAGATGCACGTGGCGAGCGCCACACCGGGAGCGGGGAGAGCGAACCTGACGCACAGGTCCGTTCCGAAGCGAGAGTGCGGCTCTGTGATGGAGCCTTGCATGGCGAACTGAGTATGTTTACCGACCGTCGAATCGAACGGCATCAGCTGCCGTATTTTCTGCGAGTGTTCAACAGCGTCACCGACAAACCCATCGGCTTTCTGGGCAATGTGTCCGAAGACGGTTTGATGCTCATCAGCCAGTTGCCGATGATGATCGGTGCCGAGTTCAACCTGCGCCTGAAAATCCCCTTGGGCGAGGGTTGTCAGCAGGTTATCGACCTGACGGCTTGTTGCCTGTGGTGCCACGAAGACGCGACCCCCCGACACTACGACGCCGGCTTCAGCCTGTACCGGACACCGCCCGAGTATGGGCAACTGGTCGAGGCGTTGAAGCAGTATTTCAGTTTTCAGCCGTTGCCGGCCTCGGCCTGAAAACAAAAAAGGGCCACAACCTGACGAAGGTTGTGGCCTTTTTTCTTATGCGGTTATCGCAATCGCCCGCTCGTTATCCAGCGTCTTCTCCACCAGCAACAACCCCAACTCACTCAACTGATAGATCGCCATCGCCAGATGCCGCGGCTTGTCGTCCAGGCTGTCGGCCAGGTCGAGCAGCAGGATGCTGACTGACGAAAAGGTTTCGTAGGTCTGGATGGCGATGGCTTCGGGGTTGATCTCGGGATCGACCTTGAACATCTGCATGCGGCGATCCACGGAATTGCGCGGTTTTTCGGGCGAGGGATTGAGGTAGAAATCCAGAGCCCGGTGAGCGGCGTCGTGGAGTTTCTTTGAATCGACGGAGGCGTAGGGGGAGACCGGATCGGGTTGATCGGACGGTTCTGTTGGGTCGGTGTCCAGTGGTGGATTTGGAGTTGCTTTGAACATAAACGTAAATCCTCTAGTGGGCCTGCCACCACCTCGCGACTAAACGAGGGGTGGCGGCTGAACGCAGGTTAGTCGACCGGGAGGAATTACGAAAAACCGGCGCGCCCGAGGGCGCCCTGCGTACAGCCACCATCGAGTGCGGGGATAGGGAGTACCCGACTTGATGACGCTTATACACCTTTCGTAATACCTGCCCGAGCGACTAAACCCGGCCGCTGATTGGCAGCGACACGGATCAAGTTACGGGGCAACGCCAAGGCGCACAAGCCGGCGGATTCTGAGTGATTTGTAGGCAATGGCACAAGCCGTCGTAGCCCGTTGTTACGACTTGCAGGACGCTGCCGAACCGGGCTGTGGGAAGAGTTACCGTTTGTCGGGACTGTCAGATTTTACAGGTGTCGGCCATAACCGAATTGGCATTAATGAGAACGGTCAGCTCGTGTCCTATACATCCCGTCGAGGAGCAGGTTATGGAAGATCATGAAGAAGGCACCATTGAAAATGATGTTCCAGACACGAGCATTTCGACGTTGCCATCATTCATCCAGTCAGATGAAGTTTTGGAGGAACGACAAGAGATCAGAGCGTACAAAACCGTTGCAGGCACTGCCTATTGGTGCAGTTTGGAATTTTTCAGTGAATTTACTGCGGACGGTAGTCAATTCAAGTGCAGAACATCACGTTATAACGCCAAGGCTAATGGAGGGACAAAGGGCAACTTATATGTCAGAGCCAGCAGTCAGAACACATGGGATTTCACCTGGAATGATATAGGTAACCAAAACGGCCAGTGGAATACGCTGGAAGCTACCGGGTGGATTAATTCACCGAGCGGGAGCGCCACTGTTTACTTCAAATACATTTATGACAGATCTGGTGCCAGTGACGTAGAAATGGATGTGGACATCGTCCTCACCTTCAAGCCCGCCACGCCCGTCATTACAAGCCCCTCAGGGAATGTGGCAACGACTCCATTCACGGTTACCGGCACGCGAGGCATTCCTAACGCTGGAACTATCACCCTGCATAATGCCAATGGCGGTGCTCAACTCGCTACTGCGGTTATTGCGACCGATGGAAGTTGGACTGCCTCTGTCGCCTTTCCCCCCGGCCTTAAGACGCTGACTTTCTACGCCAAACAGACTATCCGGAATTCTGTTTCAGACGAGTCCAACCGTGTCACTGTGAATCTGGTGGTGGCTGCTGTCACCATTGACTCTCCAAAATCCGGTGACTCGCTGCGAGAGCGTCAACCGGTGATCAATGGCAAGGGCCATTCGGGAGCGACAATCAAGGTCTACGAGGCTGATAGTGGGGTGATTCTCTATGGATCTGGAACGGCCCAAGGCGGACAGTGGAGCATACGGCTGACCACACCGCTCCCCATCGGGCGGTTCACTTTTCATGTAAGCCAGGACTATGCCGGGGAAACGACATGGTCCGACAAGGTGCCTGTTTTCGTTTTGCCCGGATTGCCTGTCATTACCCAACCCGCCGCCCAATCAGAACAGAACCGTTCATTCACGGTCAGCGGCACCGGGGGCGAGGTCGGGGCCATCATGAGGATCCATCTCGATCTGAATGATGCGGTGGTTGGCTCTCTTCAATCGGTAGCAGGGAATGACTGGAGTGTACCGGTCGTTATCCCGGCCAGTATCGCTCCCGGCGAAGTCCGCCTTACTGCCCAGCAGACTTTGGGAGTGCCTTCCGATCGAAGCGATTATCGGCCATTTAAAATAAAACCCCCGCAACCGAGCAAACTGACGGTACAGGTCGATGCCCAAGGCAAGGTGACCCTCGGAGGTGTCGGACATATCAGTGCGACGTTCTATCTCCACGTCGTGAACAACGGGACGCCTCTCCACTCCTTTACCGTGACAACGTCTCCCTGGTCGGTGTTCTTTCCCGATTGGTTGCCGGGTACTTCGCTGATCGGTGGCCGACAAAGTGTGCCCGACGGTGTAGGGCAGCCGATCTATTCGGACTGGATATCGGAGGGCACCACGGTCGTGGTGCCTGTTCCTCGTCCAACATTGAGTGTGCGCGTCAGCCCGGACGGCATTCCTACGTTTTCCGGTACGGGCAGGAACTGGTCCGGTCAACCGGCCTCCAGAATCGAGGTCCGACTGGAAGGCGCCAGCTCCGCGATCGTGCCGATCGTCGACGTTTCCGAAGATACGACCTGGACCAGCACGGCAACAGCACGCTGGGCTCCTGGTACGTATCAGGTTACGGCCATTCAGTGGTTCACAATGCTGCAATCGGAAAGGGTTCAACCGCCTGTTTCGGTGGTCATCTCCGCCCCCCCTGCCGTTATCGAAAAAGTGACCCCGAACGGCTTGTTTGCAACGGTTGCTGGCCAATGCTGGCCGGGAGCGGTGCTGACGATCAAGTTCAGCGACGATACTACCCCCTATCCGGTTACGGATACGGACAAGAACGGGCAATGGGACTTCCAGCGCCCCACGGCGTTTCGCCCCGGCAGGCACTTGGTCACGGTCACGCAGACTTTCGGCGGGCAAACCTCTAATCCGGTGTCCATGTCCTTCGATATAGCGGTGAGCGTACCGGTGATCACCCCACCACCCGGTGGGCAAACGGATCATTTGCCGGTATTGCACGGCACCGGCGGGATCGACGGCTTCACGATCAGCGTTTTCGATTTCGTGACCCTCGACCGGTTGGGAGAGACGCTCGCAACAGGGAATGCCTGGTCGGTACAGCTCACGGAACTCGACTACCTGACCCAAACCGTTTTCGCCATACAGGTGCTGGGTGACTTGCAATCGCTGCCCAGCACTTCGGTCGCTTTCAAAGTGGTTTTGTATGCGCCAAGGATCGACTTTCCAACAACAAGAACATCGGTCCCCCGTACATTCACGGTCGAAGGTTATGCCAGAGCAGGGAAAGGATTCGTCCGGACTGAGGTCGATGTGTATCTCGACGGCGTTCCCTTTCGTATTTATCCGCATTTTGGCGATGGATATTTCAAACAGAATTTCACACGGCCAGTGGGGCCATGCGTACTGAAAGCCAGGCAGTATTTCAAGGATCAGGAGTCGCCACTTAGCGAGGATGTGCAGGTCACGATCGTTCCCGACAAGGCATACATTGAAACGCCAGGTAGTGGTGAGGCTGTCGGACGTACTGCGGTGATCTGCGGGTTCGGATACGCAAGAGATACCGTCGTGGTTGCTTTGCCGGGTGGTGCGGAGCTGGGGCAGGCCAAGGTCCAGGAAAACGGGACATGGTTTTGCCGGATCGAAATCCCAGGGACCGGCACCGACCTTTCACTCGTCACCGAGCAGCGCAAGGGGGAGTTCCACTCCGGTTGGTCCGAGGCAAGACCCCTGCAGCGCCTTGCGCCCCCACCCTCATTCAACGAACCGTCGGAGGGCAAGTGGGAGGGAGCAACGCCCAGATTCGCAGGCGGTGCTCTGGCGGGTCCGAAGGTTGATGTGGTCGCCTGGTATGACTCCGAGGATAAACATGCCAAGTCTCTTGTGACCAACGGCGGACGTTGGGCCGGAATATCGGAGCGAAATCTGCCTGCTGGCCCGCAATGGGCCTGTGCCGTACAGGTCGTGGGTGGAAAACATTCCATGCCAGCGGACAGCAAGCGATTCGATGTCGCGCCGCCTGACGAACCGCCAAGTCAGGCTTAATCCGACCAAAGGTCAAGTCTACTGTCAGTTCTGACAGTAGACGCCACCCGCTCGATGACGCCAAATCCTTTGCAGGCACCATGCGAAAGGCGCCGTTCCTTTACTGGAACTCGTTTCAGACCCAGGAGCATCCACATGTACCGCTCTCCCGCTCAGATCGCTCAGAAGATGTTCACTCAAGCGGTCGGTAAACCCAAGCGCTCGTCCACGACGGCTCTGACACGTTTTTTCAAGGCGGGGGGATCGGTTGCCGTACTGGCGCAGAAAGGCGTCGACGGGTTGATGCACGATTTTGGCCTGAACCGGCAGCAGGCCGGGGAGTTCCAGCAGCGCCTCAATGTGCTGTCGACCGTGGTATTGCGGCAGTTCATCGAACACCAGTTGACTGCCAGAGATGCCAGAGCTGTTGCGCGTTCGGGGCTCAATAACGGTCCGACTTACGCCTTGTTGTTCAAGCCGAACTTCGACGCGTTATGCCCGCCTGATGCGATCGAAGCCATTCACTCGCCTGCGGCGTATCTGACAGCCCTGTTGCATTGGGCATTGCATCGGCTGGGGGAAACCGATGGCAAGGACCTTCCGCTGGTTGGCCGGCGTACGGATCTCGAAAAACTGCTGATCGATGTCAAGGCCGTCCATGGTGCAGTGCCGTCGGTGGAAGTGATCAGCCACATCATGGAGCACTTCATCACCGCCACGCAGGGGCCCATTCAAAACCTCGATGAGGCGTTGAACCAGAAGGCCTTTCCTCGGGAACTGCCCTTTCACTGGCCTTGGGTTACGCTCGATCATGTACTGAAGGGACATGGCGAATCGGTGGGCAGCGTGGTGCGTCTGTGCGATTTGCAGTATCCGTGCTTTCTTCGTTCGGCACCGTGGAGCGACAAGTCGGATGACGCCCTCGTTCAAGCTTCACGGTTGAGTCCATCACAGCGGACAATCCTGACCGAGGCGAGTCATTTTCCAGACGGGGGCGACGAGTTCTACCAGAAATACCTCGGTCTCAAGGGAATTTCGATTGGTAATCTGAGGCTCGTCCACGTTTTCAATGAAAGAACGAAGCTGGATACGCCGGCGCTTGAGGCATTGCTTTCGATTGAAGGTTTCACTCCCTTCCTGTCCGAAAATGCGCCGGGTGTCGTCACGGGCCCTGTTACAGGCAAGGACCATGGGTCTGTCTTTGTTCATGAGGCAAAGACCCCGTCCATTACCATTGTCAAAACGGACTCGGGCCTTCTCAATCGTTTCGAGAATATGGGGAGGCCCGACGAGCCCGACGAGCCCGACCATTCCGAGCGGGTTGATCGTGCCAATCGTATATTGCGACTGACTGACTGGTTGCGGTTGGCCAGTGACGAAACCGATCGACTGATCGTTGCGGCAATGCTCGCTGAAGTGCCCCCGCCGACCCCCTCTCGCTACTGGATCACAAGCAATACTCTGCGAGCTATCGGGCTGTTCCAGGCACTGCGGGAGGTCTTTGGATGCACCGCAGAAGACTTCGCCGCCTTTATCGGGCCGCTTTGCGTTTTCGGGCGCGGCACGGAGCGTGCCCAATACGATCGAGTTTTCAACAGTGGTGCCACCGGTTCTCGTCCTTTGGTACTTGATGACCGATCCTTCCCGGTGATTCCCGTGACCGCTGCCGACCTGATTACGGTCAAGCAATTGTGCGCAGGCCTGGGTATTGATCTGGAAACCTATTTTTACCTCGCCAACCTGATTGCCGCCGCTCACGGCCTGGCTGAACTCAAGTGCAGCTTGCCGATCGTGTCCGGTTTTTATCGCATGGTCAGGCT
This sequence comes from Pseudomonas sp. CH235, assembly GCF_004368175.1. NCBI lineage: Bacteria > Pseudomonadati > Pseudomonadota > Gammaproteobacteria > Pseudomonadales > Pseudomonadaceae > Pseudomonas > Pseudomonas sp. CH235. Next base: position 51,881 of record NZ_RRZJ01000002.1, on the reverse strand, counting down.
GCCCCGGTTACTGGGGATTACTCCGATCGAGGCGGTCCTGTTGTTGAATCTGACGGGAGGTCAGGTCTGGGTGAACGCACTGGCCGGCGTGCCGCAGATCAACAACCAACAATCAGCGGGTAAGCCGGACGTACTGAGTGTGATGCATGCCTTGATGGATGGCGTGCAATGGGCCCGGACCGCGCAGTTGCCGGTGCACTGGGTGGTGCAACAAGCAACAGCCTGGCCACCGAGCCGGCCCGATGAAAGACAACTCTCGTTGTTTGATCAATGGCGTCGGCAGGTCCCGGTGGCTCGGGTGACGGAAGATGTACTGAAAATGGCCGGTATCGAGCCCTTGTCGAACAATCGCCAGTGGCTGCGGGCGTTGAGGGCGTTGGTTGACGAACAGGGACTGATTCGTGATTTTGTTGAGTCAGCGGATCAGACCTACGAAGCCCACGCCCGGGAAATGACGGAGCGGGCCGTGTTGTTGGAGACGGGGAGCCTCGATACAGGTCTGGTGGCGCTGATTCTGGCGGTGGTGCTGCGTTGCCGCGCCAGTCAGAACAGTATGGTTCAGGAGGGGTTGGCTGCTTATAGCGGTCTGAAGCCGGATCTGGTTCTGCAGGTGCTTGGCTGGTCCGGCGCAAATGTGCATTTCGTATTGGCTCAGGTGCTCGGATTGCCGGAAGCCTCCAAGGACAGCGCTACTGTGCTGCGGCGGGAAGACCCGTCGAGCGATCCTGTTCTGCAGGTGTTGGCCGAGTTCTCGAGACGCAGCGCCGTGGTCGCGAGGCTGGAACTCAGCGGTGAATTTCTCACTCACTTCATCGCGACCGGGTATCGCGAATGGTTCGGTCTGCACTCGGTCGACGCATTCGACCTTTCAGCGTTGTATTACCTGACAGTCTACAAACGTGCCCTGGGCATGAGTGATCAGCCGGAAACGAGGCTGGTTGACTATCTGCGCCGCGTTAACGCGCTGCCGGCCAACCTGAGCAATCACGGGCTTGAGCTGGTCCAGGAGCGAGCCGCGAAGTGGCTCGCCGAGCTGTTCAACTGGAGCGTGGATGAGGTGCGCATCTGCGCTGCCCATGTGAATCCGTCGAAAGGCCTGGTCGTGACCCTGCAACAGCTCGATGTGCTGACACGCATTCGCTTGTTTGCCCAAAAGACCGGTCAGAGTGCCAGGACACTCCTCGAGCTCGGGAAGCTGCCACCGGACAGCGAATATGCCGACTATGAGTACGTCGCAGACCTTGTCAGAGCCAGCCTGACGACCACGACCGAACCGAATTACGCTGACGACGTCATGGCCGTGGGGCTGGACGTGATCGTGCACTGGACGACGGTGCCCGACCCCGTCAGGTTGATCGCTAACAAACCGGACGAATTTGCCGAATTTACCGTAACGGTAAAGAACCGCGAAGGCCAGGCGCGATTGAACGTCAATGTTCATTGCGCCACCACGCTGGGCCGGTTTGAAACTTCAATGATCACCACCGACGTCAACGGCACGGCGACGGTGAAGTTTTTCCCGGACAGCCGGATGGGCAGCGTCACTCCCGTTTTCAGGCTGGATCTGGGTGAGGAGACGGCCGCACCGAGGATCGAAATCGGGCCGGATATGGCCACACTCCATTTGAGAGCCCAAAACCCTTTCCCCGTGCCCGACAGCACCGTGCTGATCGGAACGCCGGTGACCTACCGCGCCATTGTCCTGGACGACTACGACAACCCCATCGCAGGCGCCTCGGTGACCTGGAAACTCGATCCGCTGCCTCAGGGTGAGATCGAGACTGTCACTGATCAACAGGGGCGTACCGAGGTGACATTCACCGGTACCGAGCGGGTCAACGTCAAGGTTACAGCGACAGCCCAAAACTCGACGTCCGTTAAATTCCGGGAAGTGTGGTTTGTCGAAAACCTTCTTCATCGCCGGCGAGTACCGGCGCCCCGCAAGCAACGCAAACAGTGACAGGAGATGGTGATGCTCAACAAAACTTCAGGTGAGCTGTCAGCCCTGCGTCGCAATGCGTTGATTGATTTCTGTCTTCACGCAAAACATGACAAGGCCAGTCATCCCTTTCCGATGAATACCCAATCGGCGGATGACCTCTGGGAATGGCTGCGCACCGATCCGCTGGACAGCGACGAAATTGAAACCTCGTGGGTGGCGGAGGCCAGGAGCTGTTTGCAGTCCTACCTTTTTGCGGTGTTGCAGAAATTTGAACCGGGGTACGACGGGCGGGAGTTCGATCCTGACCTTCTGCAAGAGTGGGATCTCGCCAGCAGTTACGGGTCGTGGTCGGCAAGCATGCTGCTGTTGTGCACACCTGAGGATTACATCACGCCTTATGTGCGCATCCGCAAAACCGGTTTGTTCAGGGCTCTTGAGAGTTATGTGAATCAGACCTCGATCACTGACGATTCGGTGCTCAAGGGCGCTCAGCGCTACCTGCGCAGCTTTGAAGAAACGTGCAATCTGAACGTCAAGACCGGTTATCTGGATGGGGCCAATCCGCTGGAGACGCATTATTACCTGGTGGGCAGGCAACGTGTTGCACCTTTTGGCTGGTTCTGGCGTGAAGCGAACATCAAACTCGCCTTCGACTCGCCATCGGTCAACCCGACTGACTGGCGAGAATGGAAATCTGCCGACATTCCCACCGATGACACTGTGCTGGATTGTCGGATGGTCTTTTGGGAAGGCCGGGCGTGCATGGTCTGGGTCCAATGGCGCCCGGGTGTTTTCGATAACGCGGGTCAACTGCAAAGCCTCCATGAGCTGGAAGTCATGGTGGCGTTCATCGCGCTGGACGACAGCTGGTCGCCACCCATTCGCTTGCATCTGCTGCAGACGGACAAGGACGTTTCGAAGGGTTGCCGGCTGGTCGCGGTAATTTTGCGCGACGAGATCGATACCTCGTATCCCAAGGGCAGGCTGGCGGTACATGTGACCAATGCCGAGCCCAAAGTCGGTACGTCGTCTGTGGTGTCTGTCGCTATCTATGAAACCCGTGACTCGCTGTTTCGCAAAGTGAAGGACGAAACGGCGGTCATGGATTACCTGGCCAATCACCTGTTTGTCGAGCGCCGTACGCTTCAGCAAAAGATGCAGCCGAAGCTGTTTCCGGCCGTTGACAGTGAGATCACCAAGCCCGGCACGCTGGCCGAGTACCTGGGGATCAAGGCTTATATCGTGCGTAACAGCGCTACTGAGCACTCGCTCTGGGTTCAGGGGCATTGTGCCCATGTCTCACGTGGCGGTGGCACGAACGTTGAGTTCACGCTGAAAGTCGAATTCACCACTGGTGGTGACCCGGACCCAGTTACTGCCAGTTACTCGAGTTCCGGTGGATGGGCAACGAAATGGCAGGAGATCAAGCGAACAGGGTTCAACAGCAGCACGCTCACCGTGAAACTGACAGGCGCCGCAGACTACGGTGAGCGAACCCTCGTCCTGACAGTCCCCGCCACGCTCGGTGATCATGGACCTCTACCGTACATCCATGACACCGATGCGCAGGGCGCCCAGTTTCTGGCCTTCAACCAACCGGCAAACGTTCTGAAGTTGAAATACGTCCGGCTCAATACGTTGATCGGTCACGAACTGGTGTTGCGCTCCAGTGTATCGATCGGCGTGTTGCTGGACTGGGCGACGCAGTTTCCGAAGGAGCCGCCTTTGCCCGAAAGCCAGGTCGAGCCGAACGGTCCGTTCGATGGTGCCAATGGTCTGTTTTTCTGGGAGCTGTTTTTTCACCTGCCACATCTGATTGCCGTCCGGCTGCGTGACGAGAACCGTTTTGAGGCGGCCCAGCGCTGGCTGCATTTCATATTCGAGCCGCAGTCGCCCGCTAAACCGGCGCAGGGTGATACCCCGGCAAGGCCGCAATACTGGCATTGCCGGCCTCTGGACGTGGAAAAGCCCGACATCTGCTATTGCTATGAAGTCTTCGCACCGGGGGATCCGGATGCCATCGCCTATTCATCGCCCTGGCATTACAAGGTCGTGATTTTCCTCGAGTATGTGAACAACCTCATCGCCTGGGGTGACTGGCTCTATCGCCAGATGACGCGGGACAGCCTGACGGCCGCCAAGCTGCAGTATGTCCGGGCCCGATCGCTGATGGGAGCCAGGCCGGATACCCGTAGCGTCAATCGCTGGGTTGCAAAGGAACTTGGTGAACTTGTGGGAGAGATGCAGACCCGACCGGCCCTCGCGGAGTTTGAAACGACATTGCAGCTGCGAACAGAGGATTTACCGGTCAGGGCTGCGCGTACTCAGTATTTGGGTGTGTACGGCACGCGTTCTTTCAATATACCGGTCAGCCCGCGTTTGCTGACGTTCTTTGACCTGCCTGATCAGCGTATCGACAACATTCGCCATGGTCGGACAATCGACGGCAAGCTTGCATCCATCCCTCTTTTTACCGCCATGGATCCAAGTGAGTTGTTGAATCGCCTGGCAGCCGGTAAGGCGGGACCGGTGCGACCGATGGGTGGACAGTTGCGAGTTGCGGTCTATCGCTGGGACGTACTGTTCAATGCAGCGTTGCAGATGGTGCAGTACCTGCAGGAGCTGGGGAACGAAGTACAGCGTCTGCTTGAGCAGCAGGATCGTGTCCAGCAGGAGACGTTGCAGCAACGCCATTTGACTGAGCTTGGCGAATTCGCTCGTCGGGCACAGGAAGAATCCATAGCACGTGAGGTCGAGGGCCTTACGGCGTTGCAGCACAGCAGAACCATGGCCGAAGAGCGAGAGCTGCACTACGCCGATCTGTACGACAAGCACATTTCTCCCGATGAGTTCAAAGTCATGGAGCATGTTGAAGCCGCTTCGGGCCTCGCTTCTCTGGCCACTGGCTTTGAGATGGGGGCAGCGGTAATCCATGCGTTCCCCAAAATCTTTGGATTGTCCAATGGCAATCATGAGCCGGCTTATCTGGTCAGTGCCGTGGGATTTGGTTTTCGGATGGCCGCAGACGTGCAGCGCGCCAGTGCCGACAAGACGGCCACCTCCGAAAGCTATCGTCGTCGCCGAGAGGATTGGTGGTTGCTGCGTAAACAGGCCAATACTGAAAAGAATGCGATCAGTGCCCAGATTGCAGGTCAGGAACGGGCCATCAATGCAGCAAGGATCAATCTGGAACACACCCTTGCCGCGAATAGCCAGGCGCTCAGACTGTTCGAGTTCCTGCAGACCCGGGCGACCAATCTGGAGCTTTACCAGTGGTTGATGGGGCAACTGCAGACCTTGCACTTTCAGGCGTATGACGCCGCTGTTGCTCTGTGCCGGAGTGCCCAGACAGCCTTGCGGGCGGAAACCTGTGAGTTCGATGCCTATCAACTGAACACCGATGTCTGGAGCGACCAGCGGCGCGGCTTGACGGCTGGCGCGACATTGCAGGCCGGTTTGTTGCGAATGCGGTCGGAATATCTGCAACGCAATGAGCGACGCCAGGAGATCGTCAAGACCGTTTCACTACAACGATTGTTCAATGATCCGGCGACCCGGCCAAAGGGTTTTGACAACTGGACTGATGCGCTGGACCACTTGCTGGCAACGGGCGCACTGGATTTCGAGCTGATCCAGCTACTGTTCGATCGCGACTACCACGATCATTACTGCCGCCAGATTTCTCGTGTCGAAGTCAGTCTGCCGGTGCTCACCGGGCCCTTCGAAAATGTGGTGGTGAAACTGATACAGGTCGGCAGCTATATCGCTACAAAACCGTCGATCGAGTCTTTGGAATATCTGCACTCCGGTGGAGGCGTTGCGCCTGTCGATGTGCTGATCAACCTGAGCAGTGGGCAGCAGGTTTCCCTGTCCACCGGGCTGGATGATACCGGTGTGGTATCACTCAGAGCTGACGAAGGCATGACCCTGCCGTTCGAAAACACCGGTGTCGTTTCGCGCTGGCGGATCGTATTTCCCTGGCATTTGAACCAAAAGCCGATGCTGTCATCGCTGACCGATATCCTGATCAAGGTGTTTTACACCGCCAAGGTCGGGGATCTGGCTTTTTCCAGAAAAGTGCAGGAACTGGTGAACGAAGCTGAGCGCAAGGTCGAGGCCAAGAGGACTCAATCATGAACGAAATCGACATCGACACGGATCACAATTTCGTGATGAACGGCGACATGACTGAGGGCTATGACCACTGGGACGATGTGGCCAATCCGGGGGGCGTCGAAATCCGGAACGACGGTAACGTATCGTACATGGCGCTAACCCACCGCGCGGCGGTTCGGCAAAGGATGATCGTGCCGATCGGACAGCAGGCGGAGGTCCGTTATGGCCTGCGTCTTCTTTACGACACCACCTATTTGTCATCGCCCGGGCTAGTGGTTGTAAACAAGAGGGGGAGTGACGAAAAGTTCGAAATCGAATTGCCGGTGAAGACAGGGTTGCAGGATGTCGATCCTTTGGCGATTGATCTGACCGAGATGCGCAAGGATTTGCCGGACAGCCTGGATTTACAAGCGGGTGATGAGCTGGAGATTAATTTGAGCAGCCCGGCAAGGGGTGTGGGCGAACCCAGCTCTGTGGAAATTCGTCTGACCGGGATAGAGATAAAGCTGAATCTTCCGAAGTTGGGGGGGGGGGCCGTTCTCATTGATGGCAAACGTTTCGACGCGGGCAACGTTGTGCCGATCTGCCTGGGGGCTACCGGGGATCAACATCACAGGGTTTTGTTTAAGGTTGATCCGCAGAGTGTCTGGAAAAATCTCGAGGCCAGCCTGTGGATTGAAGATAACCCGCTGGAGGCCATTACCGCCGAGCCCGAGTTGGGAACATCTCAGCTCATCAGTCTGGACTGGCTGCTGGATTGTCCGCAGCCGTCAGGCAAAGAACCTTATGAGCTGGAGGCGAAGATTTACAGCAAATACTCGGCGCCAGCGTATCCGCTATTGGTTTCCTGGGGGCATCACCTCTTGGAGCTGTTCGTACTCAAACAGGCCGAGACGTACCCGGTCATCGAGTACAACCAATCGGTGGAGCTGCAGGTTCAGGTCAGATCCTTCTATACCCAGGCACCGGTAGCGAGTGAGGTGGTCTGGCGGGCAGAGGATAAGGCCGGGAAGGTTTTGCACCGGGCACCCACCGATGCTCAAGGTCGAGCGACCTATCTGTGCACGCCAACCGAGGAGGGGGTGAGCAGGGTTATCGCCTCGGTTGCCAGCCCTTTGTCCGACGATGGCGAAGCGACGCATATCTTCGAAGTTCGGGCGTTTGCTATCGATCCGTTCAAAACCTTACAGGCTCGGTTCGATGGTGGGGCAGCGGCCGTCTGGGGGGAGAAGACCCGCTATCCGGAACGCGGTGAGTCATTCCCTGTCAATCTGGATATTACTGCGGAGCATCCTCTGATTGCCGCCAACTTTTTCCTGATCTGGGCAAATGGTGATTCACAAGAGGACGTCGGAGCAACCGCTCAACCGAACTTCGGGGCTCCTGCGCCTGTAGTTGACGGTACAGTCCTCTGGACAACGACCTTCGAGGACAAGCGCGACGGCCTGTTTGATTGGGTTCTCGGTTGTTCCAGGTTGCAGCATTTATCGCCAGGCAATGCCCTGTCGCTGGCTTACAACAGAGTCGAGATCGGCAAGACCTGGGGGCCGAACAAGTTGCCGATGGTGGACGAAAGCGAAATCGTCACCTGCATGGTGAATGTGCAAAAGGGCGACAGACAGCCTGTCAGTAACGTAAAAGTCGAGTTTGAAACACCGAAGGGTACAGTCACATCCCTCACGGGCGTGGATGGCTGGGCAAGCGTGGATTACTTGCCCGCCAATGCCGGTGACCAGAATATCGTCGCGCGGGTACAGCGCCACGAAGACGCGCCAGTGGATGAACATTCATTCGCCGTCAAAGCTTTGCCCACCAGCGCATGGAAAGAGCAGGTCAACTTCTCTTTGGACGGGAAACCGATTGATCGACTGATTCAGGGTGTGGTCTGTCGGCGTGGCAGAGTGCACAAGCTGCGGATTGATCCCGTTGCGAACAGCAACTTTATCGGCAAGTCGATTGCACTGCACTGGAATGCAAATACGCCCCCTTTACCGGGGTTTCAGCTGGACCCGCAAGTCGATGTTCCTCGGGTCATGACTATTTTCGGCCTTGAGTGGCACATCACCTCGGGCACCGATCTCAGCGGGTTCTCGACATTGGCGTTCAGCAGTTCCCATTTGCCGGAAAAGTGCGAGTTTCCCTTGCGGCTGCTGGCCGCCGATCTCGCCAGTGAGGTCCGGGCGATGCTTGATCATGTTTCAGCTGAACCGGGTAACGACAGGTTGTATCCCTGCCTGTGGACGTCTCACCAGTCGATGTATATGCCATATGGGATCAGCGCACTGCATGGGCTGCCTGTGAAAATGGCCATCACACCCTTGGCACCGGGAATGGAGGTCAACCCACCACTGACTGAGGATGTCGTCATGACGGCGGGTGGTGCGCGCAGGCAACTGGATTTCACCAACAGCACAGCCGATGTCGAGATGACTCAGACCGCTACCATCATGATCGATGGAGAGTCGCTGACGGCGCAGACTCAATTGAAGTTGGGCCATCACAAACTCAAGATTCTGGCCACGCGCGGTCCTGCCATTGATCCCGTCATGAGCAAGGGCGAGCGTGCCAGGGTCGAGTTTCGCTTGGGCTCGGCGTTCAATGATCAGCCGGTCAAGGGGGCAGAAATCGCGGTGCAGACCGGGAGTGCCGGGCCGGTTTCCTTACGGACAGATGCCGATGGCTGGGCGCGGCACGATGCACTGCCGAGTCAGGCCGGTATAAGCTTCATCACTGCTGTTGCTTCGAATCCTTACGATGGGTCAACGGCGGAAACCCGGACGCAGCTCACTGCCCTGGCAACGGATCCCTGGCTGGATCTGGATCTGGATCTGGATCTGGATCCGGATGTTTCCGTGAGCGCTTCACAGCGGTATGTGTGGGCAGCCAACGCGTTGTTTCCGAGACGCGGTGAGGCCTTCGGTTTCCGGCTTTTTGCGAGGGATGGCAGCCCCTTGCTTGATCAAAAGTTAGCGCTGGGTCTGGTTAATCCCGGCCGGAGTGAGGTCGGGCTCGAATTCAATCGGGTGTTGGGTGAATTCCACACGCTGGATGAGCGGGGGCTGGATTTTGAGCTCAAGGATGCAGATGTGAAGGACGCCAGTGTGTCTTTGCAGTTGGCTGCCTTTCGCTTGCTGGAACGTTCTCCTGTTCAGCCCCTGTCTTTGGGAAGTCGAGCCCTTGTCGCCCGGATTACCTCGACCAGTAGTGTTCTTGAGGTCGTTGATTGGGGAGCAACAGTGAACGCTGAAGTCACCGTAACCCATGTGTTGACCGGAAAGGCCATGAGAGGTTTACCGATCCGGTGGGAGTTGTCGGAGCAGGAGTCTCGGGTGACTTCCACCAACTATCGGGGGGTTGCGCAGATCAGCTTTGTTCCCGAAGTCGCGGGTCCAGGTATCGTCACCGCTTCTGTTGCCGGTGGCGCTGATTCGGCTTCAGTCGACTTTCGTTATTCAATGAACGAACCGTGCCAGATTGAAGATTTGGTCGTTGATGTGTCGAGCGGAAATCCCGGGCAAAAAGTGTCGGCGCATGTTTTCGTGGTTTCGGCTCTTAGCAAGAAGGCGCTGTCAGGGATCGAGGTGGGCTGGCGGCAGGGTGAACAAATATTGCCTTCGACATTCACTGATGCTCAAGGCAAGGCAACGATCGAGTTCTGGAGGGTGCCCGGTGAAACGCGATTGATCGCTTCGGTTCGAAGCGGTCTGGCCGGTAACAATGTGAAGTCGCTGATACTGTCAGCCCCGCCGGATGAGTTGGTCGTTGCAGAGCTGGCCAGTGACAAAACCAGATTTTGGCTGGGTGAGACCATGACAGCACAGGCCCGAGTGCGCTATGAGCGACACGGGGGAGTTGCACCAGGCGTACCGGTGGTTTGGCGTTTCCCGACTTCGCAGTCGCGCACCTCCATGACCAATGAAAATGGACTGGCAATGATGCAAGAGATGCCTGCGCAAATTGGTTTGCATCAGTTGGCTGCCTATGTCCAGGAGACATCTGGCGGATCCGGGACTTTGAATTATGAGGTTCTTGATCCGCTTGATTCTCCTGACCATGCAGATATCGAGTCTGTGACAGCTTCGATCAGTCCGGTGCTCGTTAACACGTACACCACAATGACCGCGCTGATTGTGGCAACGCGGTCCCGCCAGCCTATGGCGAACAGGAAAGTCTTCGTTTCCAGAAATGGACAGCCAAGCCAGGAATCAAGCACCGACAATCAGGGCAAGTACTCGCACTCCTGGTCGCCGACTTCAACCTCTGAGCAGGTTTCTCTTCGGGTCACCCTGGAAAACCCCGGCGGTACTTCGGTTAGCAAGGGGGTGACTGTGCCTGTTGTGGACCGTTGATCCGGAAGTCACAAGGCCTCGCCTTTTTTCCAGGCCAGATATCGGGCCACCAACTCGGCGCCCAGTTCGGTGGGCCGGGCATTGATGATCGGTACTCCATGAATCCTCAACTGCTCATGGAGTCTTGCCGTGCCGTTCAAGTAATCCACCGTTGCACAATAGGCCAGCGCTTCCGTCAGCGATTGAACCGGAGTCAGCCGCACGTCTTCGAGCCTTTCTTCGTACAGGCTGGCGATGAGTACGCGGTGTTGCCTGCCCAGTTGTGTCATGGCAGTCAGCAGCTCTTCATCAACCTCATCCCGCACATTAGTCACCAACACCACCAGCGCCCGACGCTTCTGCCTGGCCAACAACTGATCCACCGCCGCCGGATAATCCGCCGAACGTCGCGTGCTATCCAGATCATAAACACCGTTGAGCAACACCTTGAGCTGCCCCGTACCTTTGACCGGTGCAATAAACCGAGGCTGATCGCTGGCGAAGGTGGACAAGCCCACCGCATCCCCCTGCCGCAGCGCCACATAACTCAACAGCAGACACGCATTCAACGCATGATCGAAATGCGACAGCTCGCCGTCCTGACTGCGCATCTGTCGCCCGCAGTCGAGCATAAAAATGATCTGTTGATCCCGTTCGTCTTCGTATTCCCGGGCAATCGGTGTGCGGTGGCGGGCGGTGGCTTTCCAGTCGATCTGGCGCAGGCTGTCGCCTTCGCGAAATTCTCGCAGTTGATGGAATTCCATCCCTTGGCCACGGCCTTGGCGCTGGCGTACGCCGAGCTGGCTGAGCCAGTTGTCGACCGCCAGCAATTGGCCGCCGTAGAGTCGGGCGAAGTCGGGGTAGACGCGGGTGTGGTCGGTGATGTTCAGCAGGCGTTTGCCGGACCACAGGCCGAAGGGGCTCGGCAAGTTGAGTTCGCAGGTTTCGAAAGTGAAGTAGCCGCGCTTGAGCGGGCGCAGGCGATAGCCGATCAGGCTACGCTGGCCGGGTTGCAGCTCGGTGGAGAGCGGCAGGTTTTCATGGCTGAGGCCGTCGGGTACGTGGTCGAAGAGTTGAATGGCCAGTGGTGGGTCGAGGTCGTGTTCGACTTCCAGCCGGATTTCGCTCCAGCGACCGAGGGCCAGGCTGTCGGGCATCTGTCGTTGCACGCGGGGCGAGGGCAGGCGCTTGAGGCGCAGCGCGTCCAGCAGGCTCAGCGCAAACAGCGCCAGCAACAATCCCCAGTTGATCGACAGCAGGCTCGATGGCACCTCGACGTCCAGCGCCTGCAACGCGCCCAGCACAATGCCGATGACCAGCAGGGTCGCCAGCCAGATCAACAGCAGGCGCGAGGGTTTCACAGGCGCGGCGCCGGTACTTGGTCGAGCAGTTGCTGAAGGACTTGATCGACTTGCAGCCCTTCGATGTCCAGCTCCGGCGCAAGGCGTACGCGATGGCGCAACACCGCCAGTGCGCAGCCCTTGATGTCGTCGGGAATCACGAATTCACCGCCGCGCAACAGGGCTCGGGCGCGGGCGCAGCGCACCAGTGCAATGGAGGCACGTGGCCCGGCGCCGAGGGTCAGCCCCGGCCAGGTGCGGGTGCTGCGGGCGAGGCGCACGGCGTAATCGAGTACCTGCTCGTCCAGCGGCAGATCGCTGGCGATGCGTTGCAGGGCTTGCACATCCTTGGCCTGCAACACGGTGCGCAGCGGTTGCACGTCGAGCATATCGGCGCGGGTCGAGCGGCTGACCTGACGCACCATGTCCAGCTCCTGATCGGCGTCGGGATAATCCATGCGCACCTTGAGCATGAAGCGATCGAGTTCGGCTTCCGGCAGCGGGTAAGTGCCTTCCTGTTCGATCGGGTTCTGCGTGGCGAGCACCATGAACGGCTGGGCGATCGGCAGGGCCCGGCCTTCGAGGGTGACCTGACGTTCCTGCATCGCTTCGAGCAGGGCGGCTTGCGTCTTGGCCGGGGCGCGGTTGATCTCGTCGGCCAGCAGCAGGTTGGTGAACAACGGGCCTTTGCGCAGTTTGAACTGCTCGGTCTGCAAGTCGTAGACCGCGTGGCCGGTGACGTCGCTGGGCATCAGATCCGGGGTGAACTGGATACGTGCAAACTCGCCGCCGAAGCACTTAGCGAGGGCGCGTACCAACAGGGTTTTGCCGAGGCCGGGAACGCCTTCGAGCAGCACGTGACCGCCGGCGATCAGCGCGGTCAGCACGTCGTCGATCACCGGGTTCTGGCCGATCAGCGCCTTCTGCAATTCACCGCGCACCGCTTGCGCCAACTGGCTCGCGCGCTGGCGTTGCTGGGCCGCGTGGCCGGGCGAGCCGGGTTCGATGTGTTCGGTCATAGCGTGTTCCTCAAGGCTTGCAGGTGAGCGACCTGACGGCAGAATTCGGCGCTGGACATACGCCGCTTCGGTGCCGGGCTCAGGGCCTGGCTGATGGCACGGGTCGGCTGGCGGGTCAGGCGCGACAGCACCAGCCATTGTTCGGCGACGTTCAGTTGGTCGAAACCGGGATGACGATGGCGGGCGCGGCGCAGGACGTCCTGCTGCAACGCTTGCAGCAAGGTCTGTTGACCGTTGTGACGCAGGATGAAATCGGCACTGGCGCGCAGGTGTTCCATCAACTGCCGGCGACCACTCGGAGCCGGCGCTTGCAACGGTCCGTGACGCACGCCGACATGCCACAGCCACAGGCCGATCAGCGCCAACAGGGCGACGATGGCTTGCGGGAAATAGCGCCAGAGCAGGGTCAACAGACCGTCGTGTTCGGTGTTGTACAACAAGGTCACGGCGGTGTCGGCGCTGAGGTACCAGAGCAGCCAGGCATTGTCGTGCTGTGCAATCGCCGGGGTTTTCCACAGGTCGGCATCGGTGACCACGGTGATCGTGCCGAGGCCGAAAGCCAGTTGCATCATGTGCGTGGCTTTCGCGCTGTTGGCCCAGGCCTGGGCGAGGTTTTTCGGGTCGTCGAGGTGGAACGCGGTGTCGAACCCGGCATAGGCGGGCGCGTCTTCGTCTTCCAGATAGAGCTTGGTCAGGTTGGGGTAAGGATCTTCGGCGGCATCCGGTGGCGTGCCCTTGAGATCCTTGGTGAAGGATTGATGCAGTTGCACGCGGTCGAGCAGCAGGTCGTTGCTCTGTCCGGTCTTCTCATCCCAGATCGATTCGGCGACGAACACCAGCCTTCCGCCGGCCCGGGCCCAGTTCAGAACCTGATCGACCTGGCGCGGGGTCATTTTCGAGCGGTCGTTGAACATCAGCAGCGTGTGCTGGCGCGGGTCGATGTCGGGCAACACGGCGAGGCTTTCGGCATGACTGACGTCGATTCCGCGTTCACGCAGAAACATCTCCGCCGCCAGATAGGGATTGGCTTGTGCGGCGGGGGACGGGCCGTGATCGACCTCGGCCTGGTAAGGCGTGGCTTTGAGGTACAGATAAATGCCCAGCGCACCGAGCAGGGCGACGATCAGCGCGCCACCCAAAAGCCAGAGCGTGCGCCGGCTCAACGGGCAACTCCGTGGCCGAACAGGGTGCGCCAGCCATCACACAATTCCTGTTGCAGATGCGCCGCCGGTACGCGGTGCCCGTAGGCCATGTTCTGCCAGTGGCCGGTGAGATGACGGCTATAAGTGAGCAGGTCCGGTCGCTGCAATTGTTCGATCCGGGCCAGCACTTCGTTTTCGGTGTCGGCGGGTTTGAGGGTCAGGTTGAAGTCGTGCAATAGATGACTGAGCAGTGCCCGGTACAGCAGACCCAGTGCCGCACGCGGTTCGGTTTGCCAGAGTTGCTCCGCGTGGCTGGCGATGTCATCGGGCAGGCTTTCCTTTTGCAGATCCAGACCGAAGGCCTGTTGCGGCAAGGGCCTTTTGATCTGTTCGGGCAGGCGCGGACGGCGGCCGACGAACGCTTGCAGAAAATCCCGATAACGCCAGACCAGCCAGCCAAGCCCGGCGATAACTGCGCCCCACAGCACGACTTCGATCGCCTTGGCCAGACCGTCGAGGTGTCGACCGTTCAGCCAGTCGAGCAGGGTCTTCAACCATGGCGGTGCTTCGCCTTCCTTGGGTTTTTCGGCAGCAGCGGGATCTTCGCCGAAGCGATAACGGGTGACGGTTTCCTTGTTCTTGAACGGCGGTTGTTCGAGCAAGGCCTTGATGCTGTTGCGGGACGCCTCGCTGGTCAAAGGCTGGTTCAAGAGGCGCGGCGCATCCGGAGCCGTGGCAGGATCGACAGCCCAGGCTGAGGGCAACCCCGGCAACAGCAGACACGCCACCAGTAGCAAGCCGATTGCGCTGCTGTTCAAACGCTGGCGCAAACGGCGAAACACCAGTTCGATGTCCCAGGCTTCGAGGACGGTGCGGCGGTTCAGATACAGGCTGAACCCGCAGGCGACATACACCGGTTCCCAGATGACAAGGATCAGCGCATGGAACGCATTGGTCAGATGCTCCAGCCAGCGCCATTCGTAGTCGGCCGCGAAGATCAGGCTTTGCCAGTCCCAATCGGTTTCGACCTGTTGCGGCAGAAGCAGGTAGAACAACACCATCAGGCCGATCCACAGTGCCGTTTCCAGATGCACGCCGATGATCGTCAGCCACTGCGCGGCGCCGGCATTGCGTTGCAACAGCACTTGTAAACGCTGCTGGCGGGCGGTGCCGTCGAGGCCTTCGAGTTGCAGCACGGGCAGCAGGAAGCTGCGGCTCAGGCTGAAGCGGCGCCAGGTCAGGCTGGCGAGGAGTTGCGGCTTTAGCAGGCGCGGCCATTGGCGCAAGGCCTGTTTCAAGGTGGGTGTTTCGCCGAACAGTGCCTTGGACAGGATGTACAGCGGCAAGCGTTCGTAGGCCGGTTTCAGCCACCAGAAGATGAACACGGCGAGTGACGGCGAATCCCAAAACAACAGGCTGAGCACCGCGAAAAGCGGCAGTGTGACGATGGCCCAACTGGTCATCAGCAGGCGCCGGTGCTGCTGGCTCATGAGCACGCCCAGATCCATGCTTTCCCAGGTGGTGCGCGGACGGATCGCCACGGTCGCATCACTCAGGCGCATGACGGGTCCTTCCGGCGAATAGCAGATAGAGCGCCACGCAGAGCCAGAGCCCGGCGCCGACCAGGTATTTGGTCTGCGGCGAAACCCCGGTGCGCGACGACCAGTAGGCTTCGATAAACGCGGCGATCAACAGAAACAGCATCACGCCACTGATCAGCAGGATGCTCTGGCGCGCCGCAATCTGCAGGGCTTCGATTCGTGTCAGGCGTCCCGGCGCGATCAACGCCCAGCCCAGTTTCAGTCCTGCCGCACCGGCCAGGGCGATGGCGCTGAGTTCGAAAGCACCGTGCCCGATCACGAACGACCAGAAGGTCTGGCCGAAGCCGATCTCGCTGAGATGGCCGGCCACCGCGCCGATGATCAGCCCGTTGTAGAACAGGAAAAACGCACTGCCCACCCCCAGCAGCAAACCGCTGGCGAAGGTCTGAAAGGCGATGCCGATGTTGTGCATGATGTAGTAACCGAACATCACCCAGTCTTCGCTCGCCGCGCGTTCGGCCGAACGCCCGAGATGGCCGGCGGCGGGGTCGTACATGCTTTGCATTTCGCGCACCTGATCGGCGGGGATCAGGTTATAGACCAGCTCCGGAAACAGGAAAACCAGCAAACCGAAACCGGCCAGGCTGCCGAAGAACAACAGGGCGGCGGCCAGCACGAAGCGCCATTCGGCGCGCACCAACCGTGGAAAGCCGGCGAGGATGAAACCCAGCACGTTAGCGCCGAGCTGACTTCGATGCCGATAAAGCTGTTGATGGCCGCGCAGCACTTGCTGTTGCAGCGAGTCGACCAGAAAACTGCTGTAGCCACGTTCCTGCGCCAGCGCCAAGTGCTGGCAGAGTCGGCGATAAGCCTTGGGAAATTCCGCTACCTGCGAAGTGTCCTTGCCGCGTTCCAGACGTTCGAGGGCGAGGGTGAAACGCTCCCATTCGGCCTTGTGGCGAGTTTCGAAAAGGCTTTGCTTCATGACGGACCCAGCAGGCCGCGCGCGATGCCGTTGAGTTCACCGACGGCTTTCGGCGCACTGATGTGCAGTGGCTGGGCGAGTAATGCAGCAAGTTCGTTGACCCGCGCCGTCGACAGTTCACCCTGGCGCTCGGCGAAAGCGAGCAGGGCGCGTTGTTCAGTCAGGGTCAGCGGGACCGGCGAGCGGCGGGGTTCGGCATCGGGCAATTGCGGGCGCTTGAGCGGGCGTTCGCTATAGATCACCAGCGTGCCGGCAGCGATGTCGCCGAGGCGTTTGAAGGTCGGGTGTTGCAGGCAACTGATCGCACCGAGGAAATAGCCGAACGGCATCAGGTCGACAAAACGCAGCAGGTTGCGCAGCAGCGAGGCTGACCAGCCGACCGGTGTGCCGTCGTCGTGCACCACCCGCAGGCCCATCCATTGCTTGCCCGGTGAGCGGCCCTCACGCAGCACCTCGAACAACACCATGTACCACCAGCTCACCACGAACAGCAGCAGTGAGCCCAGGCCGATACCGAGTTTGCCGAGCAACGCCAGCACCATGAGCAGCAGGCCCAAAATCAGCCCGCGCAACCCCAGATCGAGGGTGAACGCCACAGCACGCACCATCAGGCCGGCGGGACGCAGCGGCAGGTCGATGCCTTCCGGCGTTTCGACCTGGTGCCGCGTGTCCAGTGGCGGGGCCAGCGGTGCTTTCCTTGGCGGTGCTGTGGTCTCGAGCATGGGCTACCTGATGTTGCCGGATCGGGATGCAAGTGCGTCCGATGCTAGCAGTCTCTCGGGGGGAAACGACATAACTATGTCATACACATCGTTCAACCAAAGGTGACTGAATGATGCGGCGCTGGCCGCGACCGCAGTCGAACGCCTAGACTTTGCCGATCTTCAGTTCAGGAACCGCCCGTGACTTCCATTTTCTGGTACGACTACGAAACCACCGGCATCAATCCCCGATGCGACCGCCCGTTGCAGGTGGCCGGGATCCGCACCGACCACGAACTCAACGAAATCGACGCGCCGGTCAATCTCTACTGCCAGCCCAGCGAAGACATCCTTCCGCACCCGGCGGCATGCGCGATCACTGGCATCACCCCGAGCCGCCTCGCCGAACAGGGCTTGAGCGAAGCCGACTTCATGACCCGGGTTCACGCTCAGCTCGCGGCTCCCGGCACCTGCGGCGCTGGGTACAACACCCTGCGCTTCGACGACGAGATGACCCGCTACAGCCTGTACCGCAACTTTTTCGATCCCTATGCCCGTGAATGGCAGGGCGGCAATAGTCGCTGGGACCTGATCGATGTAGTACGAGCCGCCTATGCGTTGCGCCCGGACGGGCTGGTCTGGCCGACCGATGACGAAGGCAAGGTGACGCTCAAGCTCGAACGCCTGACCGCCGCCAACAACATCGACCACGGCAATGCTCACGAAGCCTTGTCGGACGTACGCGCCACCATTGCCCTGGCCCGGTTGATCCGCGAGAAGCAGCCGAAGTTGTATGACTGGCTGTTCCAGTTGCGCAGCAAACAGAAGGTCATGGACCAGATTCGTCTGTTGCAGCCGATGGTGCACATCTCCGGTCGTTTCTCCGCTGCGCGCAGTTATGTCGGCGTGGTGCTGCCACTGGCCTGGCATCCGCGCAACAAGAATGCGCTGATTGTCTGTGATCTGCACCTGGACCCGCAGGGCCTGCTCGACCTGGATGCCGAAACATTGCGCCAGCGCCTGTATACCCGGCGTGACGATCTGGCCGAAGGCGAGTTGCCGGTGCCGCTCAAGCTGATTCACATCAACAAGTGCCCGGTGGTGGCGCCGTTGTCGGTCCTGAGGGCTGAAGATCAGCAGCGTCTGGGTCTGGACATGGCGTTGTATCAGGCGCGTGCATTGCGACTAAGTGACGCACAACAAGTTTGGAAAGATAAAGTCTCGGCGATTTATGCCAGCGAAGATTTCACCTCGAGTGAAGATCCCGAACAACAGTTGTACGACGGATTTATCGGTGATCGCGATCGTCGTTTATGTGAGCAAGTGAGGACGACCGATCCTGCTCAATTGGCGCGAGAGCAATGGCCGTTCGATGATGAACGTTTGCCTGAATTGTTGTTTCGATATCGAGCACGTAACTTTCCCGATACGTTGAATTTCGAAGAGCAAGAACGCTGGAAAATCTTTTGCCGGCAACGCTTGTCCGCGCCGGAGTGGGGCGCCCCTAATACCTTGCAATCTTTTGCCGAGGCCATGGAGCAATGGCTGCTTAGTGCTGCGCCGATGCAGGCCGAGGTGTTGGTTGAATGGCAGAACTATGTCCAGGCATTGCGCAAACGTTTGGATCTTTGAAATCGAACATGTCCGGCATCTTGAATGCCGTGCATAAAAAAACGCCAGCATTCGCTGGCGTTTTTTTGTGTCACAGAAGCGCTCTGCGACAAGGGTTGCGGCTTAGCCCAGCAGGGTAGCCCAGCCTTCAACCACGTCACCGCCCCACTTGGCTTTCCACTCTTTCAGAGTTTTGTGGTTGCCACCTTTGGTTTCGATGACTTCGCCGTTGTGCGGGTTTTTGTATTGTTTAACTTTGCGAGCACGCTTGGTGCCGGTAGTTTTGGCTGCGCCGCCACGTGGTGCTTTGGTTTTGGACTCTGGATCCAGCAGCGCGATGATGTCGCGCAGGGATTTGGAATATTCGCCCATCAGTGTGCGCAGTTTGCCTTCGAATTCCAGCTCGGCTTGCAGTTTGTCGTCTTGCGACAGGTTCTTCAAACGGGCTTGCAGCTCTTTGATAGCTTCTTCGGTGGCGCGATATTCGTTGATCAAGGACATGATTACTACCTTATGTGGGAGTGCGCGATGGCAGGGGACAGTGCGGCAATAATAGTCAGGCTGTTTCATCAAGTAAACATTTAACCGGGGTTTTTATTTGAATTAGTTACGTTGAAAAGCCGTGAATTGAATGTTCAGTTAAATAATGTGATGGAGTCTTCACAGATATTCACACAAGCCTGTTCATGCATGGCTATTACTGCGCCATCATTCTGGCGTTTGAGGGCGTCAAAAAAGCTGCGGCGGCCTGCCGTGAGGCTTCGAGGGTCATCAATACTGCAGTTTTTCCGCGCAGTCGCTAGAATGGCCGCCTTTGCGAAGTTCTGGAGTTTCCCCCTCATGCGCACTTTTCGGCTGGTGATTTCTTGCCCGGACCGCGTTGGCATCGTTGCCAAAGTCAGTAACTTTCTGGCGGCCCACAATGGCTGGATCACCGAAGCGAGCCACCACTCGGATAACCAGGTCGGCTGGTTCTTCATGCGTCACGAAATCCGTGCCGATTCCCTGCCTTTCGGTATCGAGGTGTTGCGCGAGAAGTTTGCACCGATCGCCGAAGAGTTCTCGATGGACTGGCGCATCACCGACACCGAGCAGAAAAAACGCGTGGTGCTGATGGCCAGCCGCGAATCCCACTGCCTGGCTGACCTGCTGCACCGCTGGCACAGCGACGAGCTGGATTGCGAGATTTCCTGCGTGATTTCCAACCACGACGACCTGCGCAGCATGGTCGAGTGGCACGGCATTCCTTATTACCACGTGCCGGTCAATCCGCAGGACAAGCAACCGGCCTTCGACGAAGTGTCGCGCCTGGTCAAGCAGCACGATGCCGAAGTGGTGGTGCTGGCGCGCTACATGCAGATCCTGCCGCCGGACATGTGCCGCGAATACGCGCATAAGGTCATCAACATTCACCACAGCTTCCTGCCGTCGTTCGTCGGTGCCAAGCCGTACCACCAGGCTTCGATGCGCGGGGTGAAGCTGATAGGTGCGACCTGCCACTACGTGACCGAAGAGCTGGACGCCGGACCGATCATCGAGCAGGACGTGGTGCGTGTCAGCCACAGCGACAGCATCGAAGACATGGTGCGTTTCGGCCGTGACGTCGAGAAGATGGTGCTGGCCCGTGGTCTGCGTTATCACCTGGAAGACCGCGTGCTGGTGCACGGCAACAAGACCGTGGTGTTCTGATTCAGGATCGTTCCCACGCTCTGCGTGGGAATGCCTCTTCAGACGCTCCGCGTCTGCTTTGGGACGCAGGGCGTCCCGGGCTGCGTTCCCACGCAGAGCGTGGGAACGATCCACGGACCTTGAGGACATTACCGATGAGCGATCCACTGGACAAAGTCACTTCCAAGGCGCCCGCCACGCTCGGCGAGGGCTGCCTCAGCCGCTATGACCCGGATGACCTGAGCCCGGAGGATGGCACGGAGTTTCCCGGCGCTGCCGAACTGTGGGAACAACTCAAGGACGAAGACGATGACCTCAAGAAGCCTGTCTGACGCTCAGCAGCTTTTTCAGCAATGGCCGGCCCAGCATCAGTAGAAACACCGGGCCACCGACCAGCAGATAGAAGTAATACGTCACCACCCGCCAGATCAGGATCGCCGCCGCCGCGGTCGATTTGCCGACCATCGGCGCCAACAGCGCCGCCGAGGTCAATTCCGCTGCACCGGCACCGCCCGGCAACAGGCTGAATTGCCCCGCACCCAGCGAAAGCATCTGGATCAGAAACGTCCAGGCCCACTGCACATCCGTCCCCAGCCCGCGCAACGCCAGATACAGCACGCTGTAACGCAGCGACCAGTGCACGCAGGTCAGGACGAACACCTTGATCAATGTCTGCCACGGTAATTTCAGCGCATCGGTGAAAGCGGCAAGAAAGTGCAGCAACTGCCGTGCCCAGCGCCGTCGGGTACGCGGTTCGACGTTCATCCCGGCCAGCAGGCGCCCGCTCAGGCGAATCAAGCGACGGTGATAACGCGCGACCAGCACGCAACTGAACAGGCCGCCGGTCAACGACAGGGCACTGACGATCAGCAGCCATTCCATACGGTCGCTGAGATGCTGGAACAGCGCGTAGATCAGAATTCCGCTCAGGGCGCAGAGAAAGAACAGCAGATCGCTCAACTGATCCATCGCAAACACGGCGCTGCCCCGGGCCGGACGCACGCCGCTGCGCGCCAGCAGCGCCATGATCGTCAACGGTCCTCCGCTGCCGCCGGGTGTGGCGCACCAGGCAAATTCGGCGGCCATCACCACCCCGAGGCTTTTGAGGGGTGTGACCCGGTCACGCTGATCGCCGAGCAACAGCCGCAGGCGCAAGGTGTTGATGCCCCAGCACAGCAGAACCATGGCGAACATGATCAACAGCCAGCGCAGCGGAAACGCCTGCAGGCGCCCCCAGGTCTCGCCGCCCCCGAGCAGGACGGGCACCGCCACGGCCACCAGCAGGCCGATCAGCAACAGAATGCCGCGACTCAAGCGGCACGCTCGGCTTGAGTGCGCTGGCGCGTCAGCCAGTCGATTTTGGTCATGGGCACACGTCCGTCCGCGAGCAGTCGTTCAAGGGTGCGCCACCAGTAATCCCGGGAAAAGCGGTGGCGCATGTCCACCGGGTGCAAGCCTAGACGAATCACTGGCGCCTGGCGCCAGCGCTGCTCTCGCTGTTCGCTGATGACCTTCGACATGCCGCGACGCCAGGCGCTGCGTGCGCTCCAGACCAGTCCCGGGGCCTCGACCGCGGTGAAATCCGGCAAGTGATAAAGATGCTGCGGATCGCTGGTGTAGCGCAGCGGCAATTCGCGCAATGCCTGGCGCGTGCCGTCGCTCATCAGCCAGGCCGGGGCGACGAAACCGTGCAGCGGCCAGTCGTGGCGCCGAAACAGATCGATGCCCGGGCGCAGGCGGGCGAGGGCGGCTTCCCGGGACAACTGGTAGAACTCGCCTTCATGGGTGTAGACCCGGCGCATGAACCAGTCGCGCGCCGTGCGCGGGCCGGGCTCGGTGTCTTCATGAAAATGGCCGTGCAGGGCCAGTTCATCGCCGCGTGCGACGCGCTCGTCGAGCCTTCGACAGAACGCTGGATGGGCTTCAAGTGCATCGCGTCGATGGAAATCCGGAACCACCAGCCACGTCATCGGGACGTTGCCCAACCGGTCAACGGCTTCGACGAACGCTCGATAATCGGCCCACGTGGAGGGCGCCACGTCATGCAGCACCAGCATTACCGCCGGGCGCTCGTGAAATTCAGCCATTGGCCACCCGAGGAACCGAATCGCCGAGTACCGCGTGGTAATGGCTCAGCAGGCTGTCGACCACCGTGTCCCAGGCGTAATGCCGTTCGACATGTTGGCGTGCCTGCTGGCCGAGTACGCCAGTCCCGCGACTGAACAGTTCGCGCACGGCATTGGCCATGGCTTGCGCACTGTTCGGCGCGCAGAGCAGGCCGCAGGATTCGCTGACGATTTCTTCGAACGCTCCGGCCGCCACCGCCACCACCGGAATGCCGCAGGCCATGGCCTCCAGAATCACCAGACCGAAGGTTTCCTGATCGCCGGCGTGGATCAGCGCGTCGGCACTGGCCATCAGCCGTGCGACCTGCGCGGCCGGGCAGAACCGGTCGATCACGCTGACATTGTCCGGGACGGAAGCCGGCATCGACGAGCCGACCAGCAACAGGTGATAACGCGGGCCCAGGCGTTTCATGCAATCGAGCAGCACCGGCAGGTTTTTCTCCTTGGAACCGCGACCGGCGAAGATCAGCAGGCGCGTGTCCTCGGCGATCCCCAGTTCGCTGCGCAACCCGGCGTCGCGGGCATCCGGGTGGAAGGTGTGCAGATCAACGCCCAGCGGTTGCACGAAGACGTTGCGCACGCCCAACCCGCTGAGCTTGTCGGCCATCACCTGGCTGGGTGCCAGCACTCGGTCGAAATTGCCGTACAACTTGCGCACATACGCGTCGACATTCGGCGTGACCCAGTGGCCCATGCGGTTGCCCACCAGCAGCGGCAGATCCGAGTGATAGAAGCCGATCACTGGCACATCGAGTTGTCGACGCGCATCGAGCGCAGCCCATGCGGTGAGGTACGGATCACCAACTTCGATCAGATCAGGCTGCAGATCCTGCAGGACGTTTCGCCAAGGAGCCAGGCGCAGGGGAAAGCGATAGCCCTTGCCGAAGGGCAGGGCGGGGGCGGGAACCGTGTAGACGCCATCGCGTTCGCCCAAGTGCGCGCCGGGAATCAGCAGGCTGTGGCGGATGCCGGGCTTGACTCCCAGCCGGCGGTGCTTGGCATCCAGATAGGTGCGCACGCCACCGCTGGCCGGGGCGTAGAACATGGTGATGTCGGCGATATGCACGGTGAACGTCCCTCCGCGTTGATCTCCCTTGGTTGACCTTTATCAAGAATAGATGTTCGGTCGGGGTTTCGCGGTGGGGTGCAAGGCCGGTTTCGGAGGGATTGTCGGTCGTCTTCGTCGGACAGTTGTGAACGACGAAGACGACCGGCAGAGCGGCTTTAAATGCGGAAGCTGCCAACCAGTTGCTTCAATCGCGAAGCCTGCTGCTCCAGATCCGAGCAAGCCCGCAACGTCGCCTGCAGGTTTTCGACACCTTCCTGGTTCAGCGTATTGATCTCGGTGATATCCACGTTGATCGACTCGACCACAGCCGTCTGTTCCTCGGTTGCGGTAGCCACCGACTGGTTCATCCCGTCGATTTCACCAATGCGCTGGGTCACGCTGTTCAGGCGTTCGCCGGCGAGGTTGGCGATGTCCACGCTGTCCTGGCTGTGGCGCTGGCTGTCGCTCATGGTACTCACGGATTCGCGGGCGCCGACTTGCAGCTCCTCGATCATGGTTTGTACCTGTTGCGCCGATTCCTGGGTGCGGTGGGCGAGGTTGCGCACCTCGTCCGCCACCACCGCAAAGCCGCGACCGGCTTCACCGGCACGTGCCGCTTCGATGGCCGCGTTGAGCGCCAGCAGGTTGGTCTGCTGGGAAATGCTGGTGATCACTTCCAGGATCTGGCCGATGTTCACGGTCTTGCTGTTCAGCGATTCGATATTGCTGCTCGATGCGCTGAGCATGCTCGAAAGCTGATTCATGGCCTTGATGCTGCGCTCCACCACTTGCTGGCCGTCTTCAGCCAGGCCGCGGGCGTCGCTGGCCTGGGTCGAGGCCTGGGCGGCATTGCGGGCGATTTCCTGGGCGGCGGCGCCGAGCTGGTTGATCGCCGCAGCCACGCTGTTGGTGCGCGAGGCTTGCTGGTCGGAGTTGTACATCGACGAGTTCGAGGCCGCGACCACCCGCAGGGCGACTTCGTTGACCTGGCCGGTGGCCGATGACACTTCGCGAATCGAGCCGTGAATACGCTCGACGAAACGGTTGAACGCGGTGCCGAGCACGCCGAATTCGTCCTGATTCTGAATGGTCAGACGCTTGGTCAGGTCGCCTTCGCCGTCGGCGATGTCTTCCATGGCACGGGTCATCACGTGCAGCGGCTGGATCAGAATGCGGATCAGCATGCCGAGCAGGGCGATGATGATCGCCACGGCAATCACGGTCGCGATCACGGCCGAAGCGCGGAATTCGCTGAGCATCGAGAAGGCTTTGTCTTTGTCCACCGACAGACCGATGTACCAGTTCACCGACGGCAGGCCCTTGATCGGGGTGAAGTTGACGATGCGGGTCTTGCCGTCGACGGTGACTTCACTGAAGTCACTGCTGATGCGCGGGGTGTCCTGCGGATAGGCTTCCTTCAGTGACTTCATCACAAGGGCCTTGTCCGGGTGCACCAGGATCTTGCCGTCGGCGCTGACCAGGAACGCGTAGCCCATGCCGGAGAAGTCCCGGGCGCTGAGGGTGTTGATCAGGGTTTGCAGGCTCAGGTCGCCGCCCACCACGCCCACGCTCTGACCGGCCTTTTTCGCGGCGGTGGCGATGGAAATGATGGTCTGGCCGGTGGCGGCGTCGATGTACGGTTCGGTCAGGGTCGAGGTGCTGCTGCTTTCCGCACCTTTATACCAAGGACGAACACGTGGATCGAAACCGTCCGGCATCTTCGCATCCGGGCGGATGGTGAAGTGCCCGGTAGCATCGCCGAGGTAAGACGCCATGAAGGTCGACGTCAGGGCTTTCTGTTCCAGCAGGCTGGCGACGGCGGCAGGGTCGGGGTTGATGGCGATGTTCTGGGCCGCGTTCTCGATCAGCAGGATGCGCCCGCTGAGCCAGGTCTGGATATTGTCGGCTGTGACCTCGCCCATCTCGTTGAGGTAATTGTCCAGGTCCTCGCGGATCGCATTGCGTTGCAACCAGTCGTTGTACAGCGTGAACGAGGCGAAGGCGGCAATGACGATGAGGGCGGCGGCAAGCAGGATTTTATGGCTGAAACGCAGATTTTTGTTCATGGCTTGGGGTTCCGCTAAGGTCTTATTATTCAGGGCGTGCTTCTATAGATACTCGCCAGGTGGGCTTGATGGGTACAAGCAGGTATTTCCGCTTCTCCTTAGGGAAATCTCCGATGCGGATGTCAGTCGCATCTGTCACCTTTAGCTATCGGCCATGCTCGATCAAAGATTAACCATTGGGTGACCAAATGCCTGAATCTTCGCAACTTGTAATCGGCGCTGACCTCGCCGGGCAACCGATCGCCCAGGCCATGCGCCTGGCCAACCGTCACGGACTGGTGGCCGGCGCAACCGGTACCGGCAAAACCGTCACCCTGCAGCGTCTGGCCGAGGCGTTCAGCGACGCCGGGGTCGCGGTGTTCGCCGCCGACGTCAAGGGCGACCTGTGCGGCCTCGGTGCTGCCGGCATCCCCCAGGGCAAGATCGCCGAGCGCATCGCCGGCATGCCGTGGCTCAAGCACACGCCTCAGGCGTATCCCGTGACCCTGTGGGACATTCACGGTCAGTCCGGTCATCCGTTGCGCACTACGTTGAGTGAAATGGGCCCGCTGCTGATCGGCGCGCTGCTGGAACTGACCGACAGCCAGCAATCGGCGTTGTACGCAGCGTTCAAGGTGGCGGATCGCGAAGGCCTGTTGCTGCTGGATCTCAAAGACCTGAAAGCGCTGCTCAACCACCTCAAGGACAATCCGCAGCTGTTGGGCGAAGACGCGGCGCTGTTCACCACCGGCTCCAGCCAGGCGCTGTTGCGGCGTCTGGCCACGCTGGAGCAGCAGGGCGCCGAAGCGTTGTTCGGCGAACCGGCGCTGCAACTGGAAGACATTCTGCAACCGACCGCTGACGGTCGCGGCCGCATCCATCTGCTGGATGCCAGTCGTCTGGTGCATGAGGCGCCGAAGGTCTACGCGACGTTCCTGCTGTGGCTGCTGGCCGAGCTGTTCGAACAACTGCCGGAACGCGGCGATGCCGACAAACCGCTGCTGGCGCTGTTTTTCGATGAGGCACATTTGTTGTTCGGCGACACGCCCAAGGCGCTGCAAGAGCGCTTGGAGCAAGTGGTGCGGCTGATCCGTTCCAAAGGCGTGGGCGTGTATTTCGTCACCCAGTCGCCGGGCGATCTGCCGGACGATGTGCTGGCGCAACTGGGGCTGCGGATCCAGCACGGCCTGCGCGCGTTCACCGCCAAGGAACAGAAATCCCTGCGGGCGGTGGCGGACGGCTTCCGGCCGAATCCGGCGTTCGACACCTTGTCGGTGCTCACCGAACTCGGGATTGGCGAGGCTCTGGTCGGCACCTTGCAGGAGAAGGGCACGCCGGAAATGGTTCAGCGAGTGCTGGTGGCACCGCCGCAATCGCGGATCGGGCCGTTGACCGAGACCGAGCGCACGGTGCTGATTGCCGGTTCGCCGTTCAAGGGCCGTTATGACAAGCCGATCGACCGCGAGTCGGCCTATGAAATCCTGATGGGGCGCAAGGGGCTGGCACCCGAGGCTGAAGCGGCGCCGGGCAAAACGGCGGCTGAAGAGCCGAGTCTGGCGGACAAGGCCGGAGAATTCCTCGGCACGGCGGCGGGGCAGGCGCTCAAGTCGGCGATGCGCCAGGCGGCGAATTCGCTGGGCAAACAGTTGGTGCGCGGTCTGATGGGTTCATTGCTCGGCGGCAGCAAACGCCGCTGATCAACAAGGCTCAGGTTTTGGGTTTGGCGTGGGCGGCCAGTCGTTCCAGTGCCGCTCGCAGATTCGGATCGCTGATCCCGTCGGCGGTGGCCTGGATGGTCGCCGCCGCATCCGTTGACAGGTCGATCGTCGGTCCGCTCGCTTCGCGCTGGATGGTCGGTGGCCGCACGGCGAACTTGATTCGCGTCAGATTGGCGAACTCGTCGAACATCTGCAGTTGCCGTTGCAGGCGTTTCTGCTGATAGCGCAGGCGCGTGGCCCAATGGCCGTCGGTGACGATCAGCAACAGTTCGCCTCCGCGCCACTTGGCTACGTGGCAGTGTTCACGGGCGGCAGGTTGCAGCTGGCTTTCGAGCAGACGTTGCAGATGGGCCAGGCGCTGGGCATGACCGAGGATGGCTTTCAGCGGTCTGGCTTCGCGTAGCAGAACGGCGGGCGCTCTGGCTGTGAGAGGGCGAAATGCCATGATCTAGGACCTGAAGTGACAGAGGCGCCATGGTAGCAGATGGCAGCCATTTCACTCGCCCATTGCTTTTGTCCCTGCTTTGCCCATTAAATCAACGACTAACTTCTTCGCTGTACGGCTTGAAGTTGAGCAAAACGCCCCTATTTTAAGTGAGCCCCGTCAAAGCGCAGTGCCAGCATCGTGGAATATCCCCACTTTCCTCACCACCGTTTCCGGGTAGAATGCTCGTTCGCATGCGGCCATGAGGGCTGCACGGGCGACTCACGGGGCCGCCCTCCATCCCTTTAGTGTGGAAGATCCTGCCGATATGTTTGCGCCTTTGTTAAAGAAACTTTTTGGAAGCAAGAACGAGCGTGAAATCAAACGCATGCTCAAGACGGTGCAGCTCGTCAATGCCTTCGAAGAGAAGATGGTCGCCCTCTCGGACGATCAACTGCGCGCCAAGACCGCAGAGTTCAAGGACCGCATTGCCAAGGGGGAGACCCTCGACAAGCTGTTGCCCGAAGCCTTCGCGGTCGCCCGTGAAGCCGGCAAGCGTGTCATGGGCATGCGCCACTTTGACGTCCAGCTGATCGGTGGCATGACCCTGCACGAAGGCAAGATCGCCGAAATGCGCACCGGTGAGGGCAAGACGCTGGTGGGTACTCTGGGCGTTTACCTCAACGCGCTGTCCGGCAAGGGCGTGCACGTTGTGACCGTGAACGATTACCTGGCCCGCCGCGACGCCAACTGGATGCGTCCGCTGTATGAATTCCTCGGTCTGAGCGTCGGCATCGTGACGCCGTTCCAGCCGCCGGAAGAGAAGCGCGCCGCCTACGCCGCCGACATCACCTACGGCACCAACAACGAATTCGGGTTCGACTACCTGCGCGACAACATGGCGTTCAGCATGGAAGAGAAATTCCAGCGCGAACTCAACTTTGCCGTGATCGACGAAGTCGACTCCATCCTCATTGACGAAGCGCGTACCCCGCTGATCATTTCCGGTCAGGCCGAGGACAGCTCCAAGCTGTACATCGAGATCAACAAGCTGATCCCGAAACTCAAGCTGCACGTCGAAGAAGTCGAAGGCGAAGTCACCCAGGAAGGCCATTTCACCGTCGACGAGAAGACCCGTCAGGTCGAACTCAACGAAGCCGGTCACCAGTTCATCGAAGAGCAACTCGCCAGTGTTGGCCTGCTGGCTGAAGGCGAGAGCCTGTACTCGGCGCATAATCTGGGTCTGCTGACTCACGTTTACGCCGGCCTGCGTGCGCACAAGCTGTTCAACCGCAATGTCGAATACATCGTGCAAGACGGCCAGGTCGTGCTGGTCGACGAGCACACCGGTCGCACCATGCCGGGTCGTCGTCTGTCCGAAGGCTTGCACCAGGCCATCGAAGCCAAGGAAAACCTGAATATCCAGGCCGAAAGCCAGACTCTGGCATCGACCACGTTCCAGAACTACTTCCGTCTATACACCAAGCTGTCCGGCATGACCGGTACCGCTGATACCGAAGCATTCGAATTCCACCAGATCTATGGTCTGGACGTTATGGTCATTCCGCCGAACAAACCGTTGGCCCGTAAGGACTACAACGACCTGGTGTTCCTGACCGCCGAAGAGAAATATGCGGCGATCGTCAACGACATCAAGGAAAGCATGGCTGCCGGTCGTCCGGTACTGGTGGGTACTGCGACCATCGAAACCTCCGAGCACATGTCCGCATTGCTCGTGAAGGAAGGCATCGAACACAAGGTTCTGAACGCCAAGTTCCACGAAAAAGAAGCTGAAATCATCGCGCAGGCCGGTCGTCCGGGCGCCCTGACCATCGCTACCAACATGGCCGGTCGTGGTACCGACATCCTTTTGGGCGGCAACTGGGAAGTTGAAGTCGCGTCGCTGGAAAACCCGACCCCTGAGCAGATCGCCCAGATCAAGGCCGACTGGCAGAAGCGTCACCAGCAAGTGCTGGAGTCCGGCGGTCTGCAGGTGATCGCGTCCGAGCGTCACGAATCCCGTCGTATCGATAACCAGCTGCGTGGCCGTGCCGGCCGTCAGGGCGATGCCGGTTCCAGCCGCTTCTACCTGTCGCTGGAAGACAGCCTGATGCGCATCTTCGCCTCTGACCGGGTGAAGAACTTCATGAAAGCCCTGGGGATGCAGCCTGGCGAGGCCATCGAGCACCGTATGGTGACCAACGCCATCGAGAAGGCGCAGCGCAAGGTTGAAGGCCGCAACTTCGACATCCGCAAGCAACTGCTCGAGTTCGACGACGTCAACAACGAACAGCGTAAAGTGATCTATCACATGCGTAACACGTTGCTGGCCGCGGACAACATCGGCGAAACCATCGCTGATTTCCGTCAGGACGTCCTGAACGCCACCGTCAGCGCGCACATTCCGCCGCAATCGCTGCCAGAGCAGTGGGACGTGGCCGGTCTGGAAGCGTCGATCGCCAGCGATTTCGGCGTGAAGCTGCCGATCCAGCAATGGCTCGACGAAGACGATCACCTGTACGAAGAAACCCTGCGCGAGAAGCTGATGAACGAGCTGATCGCCGCGTACAACGAAAAAGAAGACCAGGCGGGCGCCGAAGCCCTGCGTTCCTTTGAGAAGCAGATCGTGCTGCGCGTTCTGGACGACCTGTGGAAAGACCACCTGTCGACCATGGATCACCTGCGTCACGGTATCCACCTGCGTGGTTATGCGCAGAAGAACCCGAAGCAGGAATACAAGCGCGAGTCCTTCACGCTGTTCTCCGAGCTGCTGGATTCGATCAAGCGCGACTCGATCCGTGTGCTGTCGCACGTTCAGGTTCGCCGCGAAGATCCGGCCGAAGAAGAACAACGCCTGCGTCAGGAAGCCGAAGCACTGGCCGCCCGCATGCAGTTCGAACACGCCGAGGCTCCTGGCCTGGAAGCGCAACCGGAACTGGTCGGTGAAGAGGTCGATGTGGCCCTCGCCACCGCCCCGGTGCGCAACGAGCAGAAGCTGGGCCGCAACGAACTGTGCTACTGCGGTTCGGGCAAGAAATTCAAGCATTGCCACGGGCAGATCCAGTAAAACCCGTTTCAATCGCTGAAATACCCGCGCCGCGACCGGCACCAGCCGTCGCGGCGTTTTGCCATTTACACCACCGTCACTACGCTTGGCGGTGCTGACATCATTGAGTAAGGAGCGCATTCATGGCTGTTGGTCTTGGTCCTTTGCCAACGTTGCACCCGGTTGCCGGTTTTGAACTCGGTATCGCTTCGGCCGGCATCAAGCGCCCGGGGCGCAAGGATGTCGTCGTGATGCGTTGCGCCGAAGGCTCCACCGTGGCGGGCGTGTTCACGTTGAACGCTTTCTGTGCAGCGCCGGTGATCCTGGCCAAGAAACGCGTGCAGAACCCGGTGCGCTACCTGTTGACCAACACCGGTAATGCCAACGCCGGCACCGGCGAGCCAGGCCTGGCTGCTGCCGAGCGCACCACCGCCAAACTGGCTGAACTGACCGGCGTTGATGCCAGCCAGATCCTGCCTTACTCCACCGGCGTGATCGGCGAGCCGCTGCCGGTCGAGAAGATCGAAGGCGCCTTGCAGGCCGCGCTGGACGATCTGTCGGAAAACAACTGGGAAGCCGCCGCCACCGGCATCATGACCACCGACACGCTGCCAAAAGGCGCCAGCCGCCAGTTCCAGCATGACGGCGTGACCATCACCGTCACCGGCATCAGCAAAGGCGCGGGCATGATCCGTCCGAACATGGCGACCATGCTCGGTTACATCGCCACCGACGCCAAAGTCTCCCGCGACGTGTTGCAAAACCTGATGCTGGACAGTGCCAACAAGTCGTTCAACCGCATCACCATCGACGGCGACACCTCGACCAACGACTGCTGCATGCTGATCGCCACCGGCAAGGCTGCGCTGCCGGAAATCACCCGTGCCGAAGGCGAGCTGTTCGCCAAGCTGAAACAGGCCGTGTTCGAGGTGTGCATGGACGTGGCCCAGGCCATCGTGCGTGACGGCGAAGGCGCGACCAAGTTCGTGACCGTTGAAGTCAACGGCGGCGGCAATCACCAGGAATGCCTGGACGTCGGCTACACCGTGGCCCACTCGCCGCTGATCAAGACTGCACTGTTCGCCTCCGACCCGAACTGGGGCCGCATCCTCGCCGCCGTCGGCCGTGCCGGCGTGCCGGATCTGGACGTGAGCAAGATCGACGTGTTCCTCGGTGACGTGTGCATCGCCAGCCGTGGCGCCCGCGCCGCGACCTACACCGAAGCCCAGGGCTCGGCGGTGATGCAGCAGGAAGAAATCACCATCCGTATCGAATTGGGTCGCGGCGATTGCAGCGAAACCATCTGGACCACCGACCTGTCCCACGAGTACGTGAAGATCAACGCCGAATACCGCACCTGATCCCTGCCGAAGAGGGAGGTCTGCGGACCTCCTTTTCTTCTGTCCCATGAAAGGACCCGAACATGAGCCTTCACCTGATCATCGGCGACAAACTGCTTTCCTCCTGGTCCCTGCGCGCGGCACTGGCGCTTGAACTGACCGGCGCGCCCTACACCGAAGAACTGGTCAAACTCGGCAAGCCCGACACCCGCGAGCGGCTGCTGGCGCACTCGCCGACCGCCAAGGTGCCGCTGCTGAAAACCGCCCGTGGCACCGTCGCCGATTCTCTGGCGATTGCCGAATACCTGGCCGAGCAGTTTCCTTCCGAACAACTCTGGCCGACCGATATCTTCGCCCGAGCCCAGGCGCGATCCGCCTGCGCGCAGATGCACAGCGGCTTCTTCGCCATGCGCAACCACATGCCGTTCAACCTGAGCCACGACGCGCCGCTCAACCCGGTGCCGCCGGAAGTGAAGGTCGATGTCGAGCGCATGCTCGCGCTGTGGGCCGAATGCCGCGCCGTCGCGACCGAGCCTGGGCCTTACCTGTTTGGTCGGGTGTCGCTGGCCGATGCGTTCTTCGCACCGATTGCCGTGCGCCTGCGCACCTATCAGGTGAAGTTGTCGGCCGATGATGAAGCCTATGTTGAAACCGTCTACCAGTGGCCGGCCTTCAAGGCTTGGCAAAAGGCAGGACTGGAGGAATTGCAGTCGTGAAACGTGTACACGTCGCCGCCGCCGTCATTCGTGACGGCAGCGGCAAGATTCTGATCGCCCGGCGTGCCGATACCCAGCATCAGGGCGGCCTCTGGGAATTTCCCGGTGGCAAGGTCGAAGCCGATGAGTCGGTGCAAACAGCATTGGCCCGCGAGCTGCACGAAGAGTTGGGCATTGTCGTCGGCGCCGCGCGGCCGCTGATCAAGGTGCGCCACGATTACCCGGACAAACAGGTGTTGCTGGATGTCTGGGAAGTCTCGAGCTTTACCGGCGAACCCCATGGTGCCGAAGGCCAGCCATTGGCCTGGGTTTCGGCCAAGGAGCTGACGGATTACGAATTCCCGGCGGCCAACCAGCCGATCGTCGCGGCCGCGCGTCTGCCCGCCGAATACCTGATCACCCCGGAAGACCTGGAAACCCCGGCCTTGCTGCGCGGCATCCAGAAGGCAATCGCCGGTGGCATCAAGCTGATCCAGCTGCGTGCGCCCAATGGTTATGACCCGAAATACCGCGACCTTGCGGTAGACGCGGTCGGACTGTGCGCCGGCAAGGCGCAGTTGATGATCAAGGGCCCGTTCGAGTGGCTGGGCGATTTCCCGGCCGCTGGCTGGCACATCACTTCGGCGCAGTTGCGCAAGTACGCGGCCGCGGGGCGTCCGCTGCCGGCGGAGCGCTGGTTGGCGGCGTCCTGCCACAATGCTGAAGAACTGGCGCTGGCCGAGCAGATGGGCGTGGATTTCGTCACCCTGTCGCCAGTGCAGCCGACCCTGACTCACCCGGATGCACAACCGTTGGGCTGGGAGCAGGCGTCGACGCTGATCGAAAGCTTCAGCAAACCGGTGTTCCTGTTGGGTGGAGTCGGCCCGGCGGAGCGCGAAAAAGCATGGAATGCCGGGGCTCAGGGTGTGGCGGGGATTCGGGCGTTCTGGCCTGAGGCCTGAATTAGCATTGATGCGACTGACCCCTTCGCGAGCGGGCTCGCGAAGGGGGCCTGACAGTCGCTACTGATCTGAAGGTTTCGCCGCCGGTTGCCACAGAATCTCGGCAACACCCTGGCGCCGGGCGATCAGCCTGGCCGCCACAAACAACAGATCCGACAAGCGATTGATGTACGCCAGGCCAACCCCGGCCAACGGCTCGATCGCATTCAAATGCTGGCAACGCCGCTCGGCACTGCGCGCCAGGCTGCGACAGACATGGGCCTGGGCAATCAGTATCGAACCGCCCGGCAGAATGAAGTTCTCCAGCGGCCCCAATTCCTCGTTCCACAGATCGATCGCGGCTTCCAGCCGTTCGATTTCTGCTGCGTTCAATGCCTGATATTCCGGCATCGCCAGTTCACCGCCAAGGTCGAACAGCCGATGTTGGCAGGGCGCCAACACGTCGATCAGTTCATTGAGCCCAGGGCAGGTTTCGCGCTCGGCGATCAATCCGGCCAGCAGCACGCCGACCTGACTGTTCAGCGTATCGACCTCGCCAATGGCCTCGATGCGCGGGTGATCCTTGGGCACCCGGCGGCCGTCGCCGAGTCCGGTTTCGCCCTTGTCGCCAGTGCGGGTGTAGATCTTCGACAAGCGAAAGCCCATGGTTTACCTCGGTAGTTGATTGGTTTCGGCGGCGATGGGCGCCGGTTGCGCCAGTGGCAGGCGCAGGGTGAAGCAGGTGCCTTGCCCCGGCGCCGACTGCACTTCCATCTGCCCTTTGTGGTTGTTGGTGATGATGAAGTACGACACCGACAGGCCGAGGCCCGTACCCTGGCCGATTTCCTTGGTGGTGAAGAACGGCTCGAAGGTGCGCTTGCGCACGTTCTCGCTCATGCCGATGCCGTTGTCCTCGACCTGAATCTCGGCCCAGGGCGGATTGAGTCGGGTGCGCAGAGTGATCCGTCCCGGCTCGCTGTCATCTTCGCGCTGGTGGATCGCCTGCGCGGCGTTCTTCAACAGGTTGAGCAGCACCTGTTCGAGTTCGTTGGCGGTGCCGGGCACCGGGCCCAGCGCCGGGTCGAACTGGCGAATGATCGCCTGACCCTTGAAGTCGAAGCCGATGGCCAGGTCAAAGTCGTTACCGGCGATTTCCACCGCTTGATCGATCAGCGCCGGCAGGTCGCACGGTGCCATCTGGCGGTTGCTGCGGCGACTGAAACTGAGCATGTGGGTGACGATCTTCGCCGCCCGGGCGCCGGCCTGCTGGATGCCGTCAAGCAGTTGCGGGACTTCCCGACCTTGCAGATAACGGTTCACGGTATCGAGTTCGATGCCCAGTTGTTCGGCCTGTTCGAGGTTCTTCGGCAGGTCTGGTGACAGGCGTCGGCGGATGTTCTGCACGTTGTGCAGGATCGCCCCCAGCGGGTTGTTGATCTCGTGAGCCATGCCGGCGGCAAGGCCACCCACGGAAAGCATTTTCTCCGACTGCACCATCATTTCTTCCAGCGACAGGCGCTGGGTAATGTCGTCGATCCGGATCACCACGCCGCGCCCGGCGCCGCCCATCAATGGGTAGAAGGTGAGGGCGTAGTGCTTGGGCTCGTCGTCCTTGAACCACGTCACCCGCTCGATTTTCGCCACCGTGTGTTGTTCGACGGTCTGCTTGAGTTGCGGCAGAAACGGCTTGAGCGGCTCGAAGGCGAGGAAGATCGGCTGGTTCAGCGCTTCGTCGAGCCGTGTACCGGAAAGGGCGCTGGCCTCCTGGTTCCACTGCGTCACGTAGAGCTGTTCGTCGAGGGCGATCAGCGCCGAGGGCATGGAGTCGATGATGCTGTTGAGGTAGTTCTGGAACCCGGTGAGTTTTTTCTCGATCTTGCTGCGCACCTGGACTTCCAGCTCCAGCTTGCGGTTGGTGTGGCGGGTTTCTTCAGCCAGACCCTGGGCCTGATCGTAAGCTGCTTGCGAGTCATCGCGGGCGCGCTTGAGTTGCTGCTCCCGGGCCTCGATGCGCGAAAGCATGGTGTTAAATGCTTCGGCGAGGCTGCCGATTTCATCGTGGTTACCCCGGGAGGCGCGCAAGGCGTAGTTCTCCTCGCGGGTCACCTGGCGGGACAGTTCTTCCAGTTGATGGATCGGGCGGGTAATCAGGCGCTTGATCTGCCGGGCGATGACCAGCCACAGCAGCACACTGAAAATCAGGATCCCCAGACTGGCCGTGAGTGTGCCGGTGTAGAACGCGACTGGCAGTTCGCTGCTGGCCACCAACAGCAGGTGGCCCGGCGCAGTGCCGGGGCGCGGCAGGGTGATGAGTTGATTGCTGCGAAACTCGGTCAGTTGCCAGGCTTCGATGTGCCGGTAGCGTTCCGGCAGTTTGAGTTTGTCGCCGTGTTGCAGTTGCGCCAGACGTTCGCCTTTGCCGTCATATAAAGCGGCGGCACGCAGCGGGGAATAGCTGTCGAGCTCCTTGAGCAGGCGCTCGGCGCTTTGCGGCGACTGCAAGGCTTCGGCCACCAGACTCGGGTTGGACACCAGCCGGCCGATGGTCTGCAACGCCTGGGGCGCCATGCTTTCCTGGGAAATGTAATAGGCGGCGCTGATAAAGGTCAGGTTGGCGACCAGCAATACGGTGGTCAACAGCACCAGCAGGGCGGCCAGCAGTTTCTGGCCGACCGGCAGGTTTTCAAGACGCTGGCGCAATGGCATCAGGTTTATCGCAGCAAAGGAACAAGTGGCCAGCGTAGCCGCTGCTCAGTCGACGGGCAATCCGAGACTGTGCAGATGGGCAGTCAGGCGCTGCTGCAACTGCTTGAGATGCGGCAGGTTCAACTGATGACGCTCTGCAACCTTGCAGGCATGCCCAAGCAAATAGCTGATCTCGGTGCGGCGTTTGCTGGCCACGTCCTGATACATGGACGAGAAATTCGCCGCCGTGGCCTGGATCACCCGCTCCACTTCCTGTTGCAGGTTGTCCGCCGCCGCCGGTTGCCCGCAGCGTTCGAGCAGCTCGGTCAGTTCGCCGCACAGCGTGGCGACTTCGCAGTGATGTTGCTGCAAGCCGCCGTTGCGGCAGTCGTGCAGCACCGTCAGCGGATTGATCGCACAGTTGAGCGCCAGTTTGCGCCACAGGCGGGTGAGGATGTCGGCGCTCCATTCATGGGGGATTTTTGCCGCCTCAAGATCGTCCAGCCAGATCGGCGCGACAGGATGACCGGCGTCGCCGAGCCAGGTGTAGCCGTGGCCGGCGAATACCACGCGCCAGTCGCCGTCGCGAAACGCGCCTTCGGTGCTGGAGGCGCTGATGCAGCGGGCCTGCGGGACTCGCGCGGCGACTGCTTCCTGGCTGCCGAGGCCGTTCTGCAAAAGAATCAGTTCGGCGTCCGGTGCCAGGCGATGGGCAAGCCCGGCCACGGCCGCTTCGGCGTCGTAGGCTTTGCAGGCCACCAGCAGGCGACGGATGGGGCCGGGACTGTCCGGGGTTTCGCCGGGGATCGCGTAATGGCTGGCCACGCCCTGTTCGACGAGGGTCAGGCCGCCCGCCGTTGCATAGTCGTGCAGGCGGTCGAGGTCGCGCAGGATCAGCCGGACCGGCAATCCGGCCCGGGCCAGACGTGTGGCCCAGAGCGTGCCCAGACTTCCGGCGCCGAGGACATGCCAGGGGGTGGACATCAGTTTTTCACTCGGTAAGGTACAGGCATGCAAGGCTCGCCGTGTCGGTGGGAAAAGACCCGTTATAATGAGCCCGATTTTAACCGCAAGCCAAGCGCGCCGCGTCCCGTACGAGCGCGCCTTTTTATTGGAGAGATTACATGCCGTCGTTCGACGTGGTATCCGAACTGGACAAACACGAACTCACCAACGCGGTCGAGAACGCCGTGAAGGAACTCGATCGTCGTTATGACCTGAAAGGCAAGGGCAGCTTTGAATTCAAGGAAAAGGACCTGACCGTCCACCTGACCGCTGAAGCCGATTTCCAGCTGGAAGCGATGATCGAGATCCTCAAGCTGGCCCTGGTCAAGCGCAAGATCGACGTGCAGTGCCTTGAAGTCAAAGATTCCTTCGCCTCGGGCAAGCTGATGAAGCAGGACGCCGTCCTCAAGGAAGGCATCGACAAGGAACTGGCGAAGAAGATCGTCGGCCACATCAAGGAAGCCAAGCTCAAGGTACAGGCCGCCATTCAGGGCGAGCAGGTGCGTGTGACCGGCAAGAAGCGTGACGACCTGCAGGAAGCCATCGCGGCCCTGCGTGCCAAGGAATTCGGCATGCCACTGCAGTTCAACAACTTCCGCGACTAAGCTTTTCGGTCGGGAACCTCTCGGCGTTTAAAGCGTCCGAGGCCCAAGCAACGGCAGAAACGATTGAGCCCTTTACGGCCCGGTCTTTCTGCCGCTGGTTTTTTACAGCCCGGGAAGCCGGCAATCAGGAGATAAAAGATGGATTTGAATGCTGAGGTGGACAACCTGGTCAAGGCGTCCCAGGCGTGGATTCCGATGATCATGGAATACGGCAGCCGTGTGTTGCTGGCGGTGATTACCCTGGCCATCGGCTGGTGGCTGATCAACAAGGTCACGCAAAAGCTCGGCGGCCTGCTGGCCCTGCGCAATGCCGACCTGGCCCTGCAAGGTTTCATCAGCAGCCTGGCCAACATCATTCTCAAGGTACTGCTGATTGTCAGCGTGGCATCGATGATCGGCGTCGAGACCACCTCGTTCGTCGCGGCGATCGGTGCGGCCGGCCTAGCCATCGGTCTGGCGTTGCAGGGCAGCCTGGCGAACTTCGCCGGCGGCGTGCTGATTCTGCTGTTCCGTCCGTTCCGCATCGGTGACTGGATCGAAGCCCAGGGTGTGGCGGGTACTGTCGACAGCATCCAGATCTTCCACACCGTGCTGCGCACCGGTGACAACAAGACCATCATCGTGCCGAACGGCAACCTGTCGAACGGCATCATCACCAACACCAACCGTCAGCCGACCCGCAAGGTTGTGTTCGACGTAGGTGTGGATTACGAAGCCGATCTGCAAAAGGCCCGTCAGGTGCTGCTGGATCTGGCCAAGGATGATCGTGTTCTGCAGGATCCGGCACCTCAGGCTGTTATTTCGACACTGGGTGACAGTTCGATCACTGTTTCTCTGCGCGTCTGGGTTAAAACCGCGGATTACTGGGATGTGATGTTCATGTTTAACGAACAGTCCCGTGATCGTTTAAAGACTGCAGGCATTGATATTCCTTTTCCGCAACGAGTGATTCGTGTGGTTCAGGAATCGGCGGTGTAATGATAGGTTGCTAATTAATTGCCTGACTTGTCGGTCAGGCAATTAGTACGAGAAGCAGACAACAAAAAAGGCCCATCCGAAGATGGGCCTTTTTGTTGTTACCGCGAACTAAATGTTCGCGATTACAAGATCGACAGTGGGTAGTCGACGATCAGACGGAACTCGTTGATATCACCTTCAGCCTGGTCGGTGTTACCACGGTGCCATGCCTGACGAATACGGAAGGACAGATCTTTGGCAGGGCCGGTCTGAACTACGTATTTGGCTTCCAGGTTGGTTTCGTGATGTTTGCCATCTTCACCGTAACCGTACGTACGGTAAGGGCTGTCAGCATCCATTTTGCTACCGTCGATGTCCCAGCCTTTCACGTAACGGGTCATGAAGCTCAGGCCCGGAACGCCGTACTCGGCCATTTTCAGGTCATAACGAATCTGTGCAGATTTTTCGCTAGGACCGTTGAAGTCGGAGTACTGGATGGAGTTGGCGAGGAAGATCGAGTCGCCACCACGGTTGTTGTCACCTACACCGACGTAGTCGAACGGGGTGTCGCCGTCGACTTTCTGGAAGGCCAGAGTCACGGTGTGCGCTTTCAGGAACGACAGCGCGGTTGCCAGGGAGAACGTGGTGTTGCTGATGTCGCCGGCTTTGGCACTACCGGTGTCGTTGGTGCGGTAGATGTTGAAGTCGGTGTTCAGCGAAGTGTCACCACCGAATGGAGTGGTGAGGTTCACGTTGGCGTAGTACTGGTTCCAGATGTCCTTGAACTTCGAACCGTAGAGCGAGACGCTCAGGTTGTCGGTGACGCCGTATTTGCCACCGGCGAAGTCCATGGTTCTGCCAGTGACAGGATCATCAGTGGTACTGGCGTATTGCGAGTGCAGTTCACCGTTGCTGTTCATCTCGTCCTGGCTGGAGGCCGAGTAGAAGTGGCCTGCTTCCAGATCCAGGTTCTGGATTTCGCTGCTCTGCAGTTGGAAACCGGTAGCGGTCTGAGGAATCAGACGGGAGCCGCCAACGGCGAAGACCGGAGCGGTGCTTGGCTGGAATTCACCGAATTTCAGCTCGGTTTTGGAGATGCGGGCCTTGATCGCTGCGCCTGCTTTACCGAGGGAGTCGTGGGCATGGCCTTGGGAGTCGAGGCTGGTGTTGCCCGAACCGGTGGTGCCGTCGCCGCCATCCAGTTTGATACCCAGGT
Source organism: Pseudomonas sp. CH235 (assembly GCF_004368175.1). Lineage (NCBI taxonomy): Bacteria > Pseudomonadati > Pseudomonadota > Gammaproteobacteria > Pseudomonadales > Pseudomonadaceae > Pseudomonas > Pseudomonas sp. CH235. The sequence goes on along the minus strand of NZ_RRZJ01000002.1, from coordinate 11,637 downwards.
AACCGAATGCATCAACACCAACACCCACGGTGCCTTGGGTGTAGCCGGAGCTGAAGTTGCTCAGGAAACCCTGGGTCCAGTCTTTCTGGTCATTGGAGGTGGTGTTCTTCTTGTCGCGGTTGAAGTAATAGTTGCGCAGCAACACATCAAACTTCGCGTCTTCAACAAAGCCTTTCGCTTCAGCCTGGTCACTTACAAACGGTGCGGCTGTAGCCACTTGAGTACTGGCTGCTGCTGCAACTGCCAGTGCGATCATGCTCCACTTCATCACGCGCATCGTGATTTGCTCCTTTGGTTTTAGAAGAGTACTGCCGTCCCACCTGTTTTATTATCTGGGCGGCTCTTTCTTTTTGTGTCGGCGCAAACTTATATCACGCCGACCATGTTGGCGATACTTGCGAATCCAACCTTTCAGCTTCTTTACGAGCGTGTCGCAAACGGCTTGGTAGATGTCGCAAATTTACAGTCCAAATGCAATGGGACTGACAACTTCAGCGCTGTTTTACAGGGCTTGAGCATCGGTAAAAAAGAGTCCCTTGGCAAAACGCTTGAATCTCCATCGGGCAACCCTGCCACTGTTTTTATGGGGCTCAAGGCATCCACTTCTTGTGGTGCGCTTATAGTCCATATGGGTATGAATGCAACAAGCGTGCACAAACCGCTGAATTGTTCCGGTTTTTTTCAAGGTGCTCGTCTGACGCTGTAAAAACCTCATAAAACCGGGGGCTTCGAGGGCCTTTCAAACAGGCTTGACGCCGTCCTTCGCATGGTGTTGCTCCCTGAAAGTCGAAGCGCGACAACCAAAAACGTTACCGGTTCACCCCGTCGGTGAGTATTCGGCGGATGCCCGACGCACTGAGCGTAGACGCACTGTGCGGTTTTGGTGCAAAAAAATTCAAAGGCTGTACTGAATTCATACAGTTGGGTCGCTGGATGAACGTAAACGCTGAGGTGTGCGCCGGTCATTTTGCTCGATTTATTCGCATTTCCGGTTCTGTCCTGGTGCGCGCGAGGCATAAATGTCACATTCCGGGGCGTGGAGGAATTCTTGTGGCAACGCTGTTCGCCGTGAAGGTCACTCCAATCGCAGGTATGCTGCCGTCCAGTCGCTTGGCGCGCTGCTTTCACAGCGGGGCGCTAAGCTGAAAACAGGTCATTTCGCCGGGAGTGCGCGCAGTGTTTGCTTTAGATCCACGACTTCAACAGGGCACGCTGATTATCGGCGATTTCCCGCTCTGCCGACTGCTGTTGTCCAACGACGCCAACTACCCGTGGTTCATCCTGGTGCCTCGCCGCGACGATATCAGCGAGTTGTTTCAGTTGGATGTCGCCGACCAGCAGCGCCTGTGGCAGGAAACCACCACCCTGGCCGAGGTACTCAAGGATTCCTTCGACGCCGACAAGATGAATGTGGCGACCCTGGGTAATGTGGTCAGCCAGCTGCATATGCATGTGATCGTGCGTAAACGGGACGACGCCGCCTGGCCGGCACCGGTCTGGGGCAAACATCCCGCCAGGCCTTACAGTGCCGAGCAAGTGGCCGCGATCCGCGAGCGCCTGCGTCTGGTGCTGGACGAAGATTTCACCTTTCTGGAGGGCTGAGTGATGAGCCTCGAACAACGTGTTACCGAGCTGGAAAGTCGCTTGGCGTTTCAGGACGACACCATTCAGGCATTGAACGATGTGCTGGTGGAGCAGCAGCGAGTGGTCGAGCGTCTGCAATTGCAGATGGCAGCGGTACTCAAGCGCCAGGAAGAGATGGTGGGCCAGTTCGGTTCTTTCGAAGAAGACGCACCGCCGCCACACTATTGAGAAGTGCGCGGGCGTGCTCCCGTTAAAAACGCATTCATTAAAAAACCGCGAACAGCCTGGCTGTTCGCGGTTTTTTTATTGCGGGGGACGTGGATCAGCGACGCGGCAGGGCGGCGATCACGTCCTCGGCCTGCAGGCCCTTGTCACGGTTCATCACCGAGAACTCCACGCGCTGGCCTTCGACCAGAACGCGGTGGCCTTCGCCACGGATGGCGCGAAAGTGCACGAAAATATCATCGCCGGAATCCCGGGAGATAAAGCCGAAGCCCTTGGAGGTATTGAACCACTTGACGGTGCCGGTATCGCGGTTGCTCATGTCGTAGCTTTGCGCGGCAGCGGCCGGGGAGGATTTGTAGAAGCTGACGGCCAGGTGCAGAACCACGGCGACCAGTGCGATCACCAGGCTGAACAGCACGGCTGGCTGGCCGGCGATGACAGGCATCGGCGCGATCAGGGTCAGTGTTTGCAGGACAACGGTCAGGACCAGCAGGGCGCTGACCAGATTTTGCAGATGCTGGCGCGGACCTTTGTTCCAGTAAGGGATAACTGGTGCAAGGATCAGGTTCAGCAGGCCGAAAAAGGCCAGGTAAAGTGCATCGGGTTGTTGCAGGTAAGGTACCGCTTCGGACTTCAGGCTGGGTATGAAGGACAGCAGCAAGGCTGCTGCGCCCATTAGCAGGTGGACGATTTTCAACATTTTTATTGACTCACGTTATGACGGCTCACAAGGAAGAGCTGAAGGCGCACGGTTCGCTTCGGAACAATAAGAGGCGTTGGACACGTGCACGGCATCAGCCTATGCGCAGGCCCGGAAAACGGGGCGTAGCGACACACTGCCTATTTAACAGCAAAGCCTGCGGCTACTCAAATCACGCCGGCCAGCGGCAACGCGTGGGACGATTTGTCGCCTCTATCGGGCCGATACGGGGGCTGCGGGGTGGGGGTGGCCTTGCTACAGTGAACCGACACCTGCTGGATGAATTTCAATCGCCGTTAGGGGGTAAGCATGGCAATCGATATCGGTATCAGTGAAGAAGACCGCAAATCCATCGTCGAAGGGCTCTCGCGCCTGCTGTCCGACACATACGTGCTGTATCTGAAGACTCACAACTTCCACTGGAACGTCACCGGGCCGATGTTCCGGACCCTGCATCTGATGTTCGAGGAGCAATACAACGAACTGGCACTGGCGGTCGACTCGATCGCCGAACGCATCCGGGCGCTGGGTTTCCCAGCGCCGGGCGCCTATGCGACTTATGCACGTCTTTCCTCCATTAAAGAAGAGGTGGGCGTGCCGAGTGCCGAGGACATGATCAAGCAGCTGGTCGAAGGTCAGGAAGCAGTCACCCGCACGGCGCGGGGGATTTTCCCTTTGCTGGATAAAGTCAGCGATGAGCCAACCGCCGACCTGCTGACCCAGCGCATGCAGGTTCACGAGAAAACCGCGTGGATGTTGCGCGCACTGCTCGAGGCTTGATGAAGGGAAGCGCATGGACATCCATGGTTCGTGCGCTGTTCTCTTGTTCCCCCGGAAATTTCACTCACGACGGTAGGAAACAAGGAAGACACCCCACCGCTCCATGATCCTCCGTATCGCGTTGGCTTATCCTACGTGGATGGTCAAAAAGTCATCTGGATCTGCCTTTGCACCTGCGCTTTTAATGAGATCTCAGGATTTCGCCTTGATCACAGGCGCAGAAATGACAAAGGAGTGTCAGCAATATGGAAGGTGGAGACAGGCGAGGCGACATTGCTGTCGTTTTACAGCAGGACAAGTTCGAGGAGCCGTTTCTCGGCGGGTTCGACATGGAGCTGATCCGGCCGTTGTCCCGATCGGTACGCTTGAACGGGTTCGCGACCTGCATGCGGCTGGAGCAGGTTTACTGGAACATCCTGGGCCGGATGGCCGAGGACAATTGCTGTTCGGTCGGCACGCTGTTGTCCCGTGTCGATCGTGAAGTTCACCTGCGCCATGGCGGGGTGAAAAACTTCAGCGGTCTGATACGGGTGGTGTGTGTGGTGCATGGTCTACGGGATTCTCCGGGGATGCACGGCGCGGGATGTCACTGACGAGACGGCCTGTGCAGTCTTCCGGCTGCACAGGCCGCATTTAATGGATATAATCCCGCTCTTTCGCCGCACAGCCCTGCGCGTGCTGGCAATCTGATTGCCGAGACAACCCCATGCCGATGTACGATTACCAATGTGCTTCCTGTGGTCATCAGTTGGAAGCCATTCAAAAGATCAGCGACGCACCACTGGTCGATTGTCCTGCCTGCCAGGCGCCGGAACTCAAGAAGCAGCTGTCGATGCCGGGCTTTCGCCTCAGCGGCAGCGGCTGGTACGAAACCGATTTCAAGACCGGCGCGAAGAAGAATCTGGCCGGTGGCGACAAATCTGACTAGGGTTCAAACCCAGGTCGAACGACACGCGCGAGTTTCCACTAGTTGCACAGTGCTTGAGTGCAGCGGGATCTCCACCGAATTTCGAATTACGAGAAGCGAACCACTACCATGATGCGCAGCCATTATTGCGGCCAACTGAACGAAAGCCTGGAAGGCCAGGAAATTACCCTTTGCGGATGGGTTCACCGTCGTCGCGACCACGGCGGGGTGATTTTCCTCGATATCCGTGATCGTGACGGTCTGGCCCAGGTAGTGTTCGATCCGGATCGCGCCGAGAGCTTCGCCGCCGCCGATCGCGTGCGCAGCGAATACGTCGTGAAGATCACCGGCAAGGTGCGTCTGCGTCCGGCCGGTGCCACCAACGCCAACATGGCGTCGGGCATGATCGAAGTGCTGGGCTACGAACTCGAAGTGCTGAACGAGTCGGAAACCCCGCCGTTCCCGCTGAACGAGTTCTCCGACGTTGGCGAAGAAACCCGTCTGCGCTATCGCTTCCTGGACCTGCGTCGTCCGGAAATGGCCGAGAAGCTGCGTCTGCGTTCGCGCATGACCACCAGCATCCGTCGCTACCTGGACGAGAACGGCTTCCTCGACGTCGAAACGCCGATCCTGACCCGTGCCACGCCGGAAGGCGCGCGCGACTACCTCGTGCCGAGCCGTACCCACGCCGGTTCGTTCTTCGCGCTGCCGCAATCGCCACAGCTGTTCAAGCAACTGCTGATGGTTGCCGGCTTCGACCGCTACTACCAGATCGCCAAGTGCTTCCGCGACGAAGACCTGCGTGCCGACCGTCAGCCTGAGTTCACTCAGATCGACATCGAGACCAGCTTCCTCGACGAAAAAGACATCATGGGCCTGACCGAAGGCATGATCCGCAACCTGTTCAAGGAAGTGCTGGATCTGGAATTCGGTGAATTCCCGCACATGACGTTCGAAGAAGCCATGCGCCGTTACGGTTCCGACAAGCCGGACCTGCGTAACCCGCTGGAGCTGGTCGACGTGGCCGATCAGCTGAAAGAAGTTGATTTCAAGGTCTTCAGCGGCCCTGCCAACGATCCGAAATGCCGTATCGCCGCACTGCGCGTACCAGGCGGGGCGAGCATGCCGCGCAAGCAGATCGACGACTACACCAAGTTCGTCGGCATCTACGGTGCCAAGGGCCTGGCGTACATCAAGGTCAACGAGCGTGCTGCCGGTGTTGACGGTCTGCAATCGCCGATCGTGAAGAACATCCCGGAAGCCAACCTGAACGTGATCCTCGATCGCGTTGGCGCAGTCGACGGTGACATCGTGTTCTTCGGCGCCGACAAGGCCAAGATCGTCAGCGAAGCCCTGGGCGCGCTGCGTATCAAGCTCGGTCACGACCTGAAGCTGCTGACCTGCGAATGGGCGCCGATGTGGGTCGTCGACTTCCCGATGTTCGAAGAGAACGACGACGGCAGCTTCTCGGCGCTGCACCACCCGTTCACCGCGCCGAAGTGCTCGCCGGAAGAGCTGGAAGCCAACCCGGCCGGCGCTCTGTCCCGTGCCTACGACATGGTGCTGAACGGCACCGAGCTGGGCGGCGGTTCGATCCGTATCCACCGTAAAGAGATGCAACAGGCGGTGTTCCGTCTGCTGGGCATCAACGAAGCGGAACAGGAAGAGAAGTTCGGCTTCCTGCTCGACGCCCTGAAATACGGCGCGCCGCCGCACGGTGGTCTGGCCTTCGGTCTGGACCGTCTGGTGATGCTGATGACCGGCGCTCAGTCGATCCGTGAAGTGATCGCCTTCCCGAAAACCCAGAGTGCTGCCGACGTGATGACGCAGGCGCCGGGTGTCGTGGATGCGAAGGCATTGCGCGAATTGCACATTCGTTTGCGCGAAACGCCAAAGGCCGAGTAAGACGGGCCTGAAGGCGCATCTTCGGATGCGCCTTTTTTCTTTCTGCAGTGATTGAAAACAAGATTTTTTTGCTGGCCGATGCACTTGCATGGCGGGCATTGTTCAAGAGAATTCGGAGCGAGTTATGGCAGGTCATTCCAAGTGGGCGAACATCAAGCACCGCAAAGAACGCCAGGATGCCAAGAGAGGCAAGATCTTCACCAAGTGGATCCGCGAGCTGACCGTGGCGGCCCGTCAGGGCGGCGGTGATCCGGGCTCCAACCCGCGTCTGCGTCTGGCACTGGACAAGGCACTGGGCGCCAACATGAGCCGCGACATCATCGACCGTGCCGTGGCCCGTGGCGCCGGCGCGACCGAAGCCGACAACGTTGAAGAGCTGACCTACGAAGGTTACGGCCCGGGTGGCGTGGCGGTGATGGTCGAGTGCATGACCGACAACCGCAACCGCACCGCAGCAGCTGTTCGCCACGCGTTCAGCAAGTGTGGCGGCAACCTCGGTACCGACGGTTCGGTAGCCTACCTGTTCGAACGCAAGGGGCAGATCAGCTTTGCCCCGGGCGTCGACGAAGACGCACTGACGGAAGCGGCGCTGGAAGCCGATGCCGACGACGTGGTCAGCCACGAAGACGGCTCGATCGACGTGTTCACCTCGTTCACCGGTTTCTACGCGGTACGCAATGCCTTGGAAGCCGCCGGCTTCAAGGGTGATGACGCGGAAATCGTCATGCAGCCGACCACCAGCGCCGAACTGGATCTGGAGGGCGCGGAGAAGGTGCTCAAGCTGATCGACATGCTGGAAGACCTGGACGACGTGCAGAACGTCTACTCCAACGCGGACATTCCGGAAGACGTGGCCGCTCAGCTCGGTTAAGAGCGACTACGATTCAATGTGGGAGATTCCGTGTTTGAGGCTTACCCTCAAGCACGGGATCTCCCACATTTGTTTTTGTGTTTTTTCGAACCAGCAGGCTTATGACTTTAATTCTTGGTATCGACCCCGGTTCGCGCATTACCGGTTACGGCATTGTTCGCGATACCGGACGCGGCGGTTGCATCTACGTCGCCTCGGGTTGTATCCGCACCGGCGCCGGCGAGCTGCATGAACGGTTGCAGATCGTCTATCGCGGCGTGCGGGAAATCATCCAGACCTACGGCCCGGTCACTATGGGCATCGAAAAGGTGTTCATGGCGAAAAACGCCGATTCGGCGCTGAAGCTCGGGCAGGCCCGTGGGGCCGCTATCGTTGCTGGCGCCGAAGAAAGCCTGGAAATCGCCGAGTACACGGCCACCCAGGTCAAGCAGGCTGTGGTGGGAACTGGCGCTGCCAATAAAGAGCAGGTGCAGATGATGGTCATGCACATGCTCAAGCTGACCAGCAAACCGCAAATCGACGCATCGGATGCCCTGGCGATTGCCATTTGTCACGCCCACACCCGCTCCAGTCTGTTGCCGCACGGCTTGGGAACGGCACGCAGTCGTGGCGGGCGCCTGCGTCTCTGATAGCATCAGCAGTCAATTTCACGGAATGTGGATTTCGCGCCTGGGTCGTCGGCCGTCAATCCATGTTCTGTCGGTCGCCAGCCCACGGCTGGCCAACGCTCAAGGATCTGAAACGTGATTGGACGCTTGCGCGGCACTCTGGCTGAGAAACAGCCGCCGCACCTGATTCTGGATGTAAACGGCCTCGGGTATGAGCTGGAAGTGCCCATGACCACCCTTTATCGTCTGCCGTCGGTCGGTGAACCGCTGACCTTGCACACCCATTTGGTCGTACGCGAAGACGCGCAGTTACTCTATGGTTTTGCCGGCAAGCGTGAGCGAGACTTTTTTCGCGAGTTGATCCGTCTCAATGGTGTGGGGCCGAAACTGGCCCTGGCCTTGATGTCGAGTCTGGAAGTCGACGAGCTGATCCGCTGCGTGCAGTCCCAGGACACCTCGGCGTTGACCAAGGTGCCGGGCGTGGGCAAGAAAACTGCCGAGCGTCTGCTGGTCGAACTCAAGGATCGCTTCAAGGCCTGGGAAACCTCGCCGGCCATGTTCGCATTGGTGCCGAACCAGCCGGACGGCCCCGCGCCGGTCAACACCGCCGAGAACGATGCGGTCAGCGCGCTGATTTCCCTGGGCTACAAACCACAGGAAGCGAGCAAGGCGATTTCCGCGATCAAAGAGAAAGGCCTGAGCAGCGAAGACATGATTCGACGCGCCCTGAAGGGAATGATTTAAGTGATTGAAGCTGATCGTCTGATCGCCGCCACGCACAGCCCGCGTGAGCGCGAAGAAGTCCAGGATCGGGCGATACGTCCCGTCAGCCTGGCCGAATACATCGGCCAGCCGACCGTTCGCGAGCAGATGGAACTGTTTATCCAGGCCGCCCGTGGCCGTAGCGAATCCCTCGACCACACCCTGATCTTCGGTCCGCCGGGGCTGGGTAAAACCACGCTGGCGAACATCATCGCCCAGGAAATGGGCGTGTCGATCAAGAGCACGTCCGGCCCGGTGCTGGAACGTCCGGGGGATCTGGCGGCGCTGTTGACCAACCTTGAGCCGCACGACGTGCTGTTCATCGATGAAATCCATCGCCTCTCGCCGATCGTCGAAGAAGTGCTGTACCCGGCGATGGAAGATTTCCAGCTCGACATCATGATCGGTGAAGGGCCGGCGGCGCGGTCGATCAAGCTCGATCTGCCGCCGTTCACTCTGGTTGGCGCGACGACGCGGGCGGGCATGTTGACCAACCCGTTGCGTGACCGTTTCGGTATTGTCCAGCGTCTCGAGTTCTACAGCACCGCTGACCTGGCGACGATTGTCAGCCGTTCGGCGAGCATCCTCGGCCTGCCGCTGGATCCCGAAGGGTCTTTCGAGATTGCCCGCCGCGCCCGTGGTACGCCGCGGATCGCCAACCGACTGTTGCGCCGGGTGCGGGATTTCGCCGAAGTCCGCGCGAAGGGCCACATCACCAAGGCTGTCGCGGATCTGGCGCTCAATCTGCTGGATGTCGACGAGCACGGTTTCGATCATCAGGACCGGCGTCTGCTGTTGACCATGATCGAGAAATTCGACGGTGGTCCGGTGGGCATCGACAGTCTGGCGGCAGCGATCAGCGAAGAACGGCACACCATTGAAGACGTGCTCGAGCCTTACCTGATTCAGCAGGGTTACATCATGCGGACGCCGCGGGGCAGGGTGGTTACTCGTCACGCGTACCTGCATTTTGGTTTAAACATTCCGACACGAATGGGCGAGATGCCCGTGGTAGACGAGTTTCTCGATGCCGTGGACGATTAATACACATTTATTGTCGATTTATTCAGCGTTTGTACTGTCTCAGGACGGTACTTTTGCGGTAAAGCCTTCGAACAATGAAAAACAGTTGCCTGGCCGGATTGGCAACCCGAGGAGTAAGCACTAGAGTATGCGCGCGCAAAACGGGCTTGAGCCGTTCGCACATCGTTGTCGCGTTTATTACGAGGACACCGATGCGGGCGGCATCGTGTATTACGTTAATTACCTCAAGTTTATGGAACGGGCTCGAACCGAGCGGCTCCGGGAGCTGGGCTTTGCCCAGTCGGCGCTGGCAGGGGAGGACCTGTTGTTCGTCGTGCATTCCAGCGAAGCGCGTTATCACGCGCCGGCGCGACTGGACGACGAGCTTCTGGTAAGCGCTGATGTAATCGAATTGAACCGTGCCAGCCTGCGCTTTCGACAGCAGGTCAGGCGGGCAACGGATAATGTGCTGCTCTGCGAAGGGCAGTTTCTGGTGGCCTGTGTGCGCACTAACAGTTTGAAACCCCGGGCCCTTCCCGAAGACCTGCGTGCGGCCTTTGCCGACGCGGTCGGCACGGGTACACACTCAAAGCAGGAGATAAAGCGTGGAAGCTAACGTCGTCGACCATTCCTCCATGTGGAGCCTGGTCAGCAATGCCAGCATCGTGGTGCAGTTGGTAATGTTGACCCTGGTAGCCGCATCGGTGACCTCATGGATCATGATCTTTCAGCGCAGCAACCTGCTGCGCGCCGGTCGACGTGCCCTGGAGAGCTTCGAAGAGCGCTTCTGGTCGGGTATCGACCTGTCCAAACTCTACCGTCAGGCCGGCAGCAACCCGGATCCGGATTCGGGTGTCGAGCAGATCTTCCGTGCCGGCTTCAAGGAGTTCTCCCGTCTGCGTCAGCAGCCAGGTGTCGACCCTGAAGCGGTAATGGAAGGTGTGGCCCGTGCCATGCGCGTCGCCATCTCCCGTGAAGAAGAAAAGCTCGAGCAGAGCCTGCCGTTCCTCGCCACCGTCGGTTCCGTCAGCCCGTACATCGGTCTGTTCGGTACCGTCTGGGGCATCATGAACTCCTTCCGTGGTCTGGCCAGCGCCCAACAGGCAACCCTGGCCACCGTGGCACCGGGCATCGCCGAAGCCCTGATCGCCACCGCGATCGGTCTGTTCGCCGCGATCCCGGCCGTTATCGCTTACAACCGTTTCTCTGCCCGCAGCGAAACCTTGCTGAGCCGCTACTACACCTTCGCCGATGAATTCCAGGCGATCCTGCACCGCAAAGTGCACACCAGCGAAGAATAAGCAGGTATTTCCCGATGGCTTTAATCACTCGAGCCCGACACAAGCGCAAGCCGGTCGCCGAGATGAACGTAGTGCCTTACATCGACGTGATGCTGGTGCTGCTGGTCATCTTCATGGTGACTGCGCCGATGCTCAATCAGGGCGTGAAAGTGGATCTGCCCAAGGTTTCCAGCGAAGCCTTGCCGCAGGACAACAACACCCAGGTGCTGACCATTTCGATCAAGTCGGACAAGACCTACTACTGGAACCTTGGCAGCGAAGTCGACACCGAGAAGCAGCAGGACCGGGCCATGACCCTGCCACAGATGACCGACGCGGTGACCAAGATCATTCGCGCCGGCACTGAAGGCGGCAAGCGTACCCAGGTCTTCATCCGTGGCGACAAGTCCGTCGATTATGGCTCCGTCATGGGCGCCATGGGCGGGTTGCAGAAAGCCGGGGTCGGTAACGTTGGCTTGATCACCGAGGCGCCCTGATGCAGCAACAGCGAGAGCCGTCCGCCTCGGAAAGCTACTTCTGGCCTAGTGTCTGGGCGATTGGCTTGCACGTGCTGGTGTTCGGCATGCTGTTCGTCAGTTTCGCCCTGACCCCGGAGCTGCCGCCGGCCAAGCCGATTGTCCAGGCGACCCTGTACCAGCTGAAATCGAAAAGTCAGGCAACCACCCAGACCAATCAGAAGATTGCGGGTGAGGCGAAGAAATCCGCCGCACGCCAGACCGAAGTCGAGCAGATGGAGCAGAAAAAGGTCGAGCAGGAAGCGGTGAAGGCTGCGGAACAAAAGAAAGAAGAAGCGGCTCAAAAGGCCGAGGAAGCCAAGAAGGCCGATGAGGCGAAGAAAGCGGACGAGGCGAAGAAGGCTGATGAAGCCAAGAAAGCCGACGACGCGAAGAAAGCCGCCGAAGCCAAGAAGGCAGAAGAGAAACAATTGGCAGATATAGCCAAGAAGAAAGCCGAAGAAGAAGCCAAGAAGG